>DATEOR010000019.1:0-14443 GCA_035273885.1 Gaiellaceae bacterium | reverse complement strand
CTCGGCCACGAGCTCCTCCGCCGCAGCTGAGCGCTCGCCGAGGCTCGCGACGGCACCGGGAAGGTAGAGGCGCGCGCCGCGGCGCTCGACACCGGCGAGCGGAAGGACATCCTTCGCCCAGGGCTCTGCCGGAAGCGGGATTCCCGGGTCGAGCGGATCCGCCGCCTCGATCCGGGCACGAAGGTCGGAGCGCAGCTCTTCGAGCCACTCGCCGGAGAAGACCCAGTCGCCCGCGCGCTCGAGCCCATTCGCCTCTCCGCCCAGATGCTCCAGCTCGTCCGACCTGACCGGGGCGTGGACGAGCGCCGCGAGATCGCCCCGCTCGAGAAGCTCGAAGCGCTCCGGGCTTGCATGGCGGGGCGGCGCCGGATCGAGGACGAGCCCGCCGCCCATCGTCGTCCTGTCGCGCAGCACGACCCGGTCTCCGCGCGCGGCGACCACCGGTGAGGAAAGGCGGAGCTGTGCCCAGCGCTCGCCCGCGCGGACGACCCGCGCGTAGTGCTCCGATGTCCCGTGGTGGACGTGCAGACGCATTCCGTCCGGGATCGTCTCGAGCTCGTCGAGCGCGACGTCGAGGCGGTACGACCTCGGGTAGGTGCCCGGCGCGACCAGCGCGTCGCCTCGGCGGAGGTCCCGGCGCTCGATTCCCGGAAGGGCGACAGCCACCCGCTGACCCGCCTCCGCGCGCTCGACGGGGCGGTCGTGCACCTGCACGCTGCGCACCCGGACTTCGAGCCCGGCCGGCTCCGCGCGGAGGGCGTCTCCCTCGCCCATGGAGCCCGACCAGAGCGTTCCCGTGGCCACGGTCCCGATCCCGTGCAGAGTGAACACGCGATCGACGAAGAGCCTCGGCGGGCCCTCGGCGCGCCCCTCCTCGACCCGGTCGGCCGCGTTCCCGAGCGCGGTGCGGAGCTCGTCGAGGCCCTGACCCGTCTTCGCGCTCGTGACCACGACCTCGGCGCCGGGCACGAGCTCCCGCGCTTCCTCGGCGACGAGCTCCACGAGGTCCGGATCGACCGCGTCGGCCTTCGTGACCGCGACGACGCCCTGCTCGATTCCGAGGAGGCGGACGATCGCCAGGTGCTCGTGGGTCTGTGGGCGGGCACCCTCGCCCGCGTCCACGACGAGAAGAAAGAGATCGATGCCGCTCGCGCCGGCCACCATGTTCCGGACGAAGCGCTCGTGGCCCGGCACATCGATGAGGGAGAGCCGGCGGCCGTCGGAGAGGTCGAGCGGCGCGTAGCCGAGGTCGATCGAGATCCCGCGGGCCTGCTCCTCCGGGAGCCGGTCGGTGTCCTTTCCGGTCAAGGCTCGGACGAGCCAGGTCTTGCCATGGTCGATGTGCCCGGCGGTCCCTACCGTGAGCGGCATTCGCTCACCGCCCGCGCCGCCTCCGCGACCTCGTCGTCGCCGAGCGTCCGGCAGTCGAGCAGGAGGACGCCGTCGCGCACGATGCCGATCACGGGCGGGTCGGTTCGGCGGAGCGGTCCGGCCAGGCTCTCCTCCAGTGCGCACGCGAAGCTCTCGAGGTCGGTGGTCGGCAGCGAGCCGCCTCCGGCGCGCGCCACGGTCTGCTCGACCCGGCCGCCCGTCAGCTCGGCGAGGCGCTCGGCCCGGGCGCGAACCGTCTCGGCCGGCTCGCCGAGCATCCGGAGGACGGGTGTGTCCCGGCCGGAGCGGTAGAGAGCGAGCGTGCCCTCGAGGGCCGCGAGCGTGAGCTTGTCGGCTCTGAGGGCGCGGTGGAGCGGGTGCTTGCGGAGGCGCTCGACGAGGTCGGCACGGCCGACGGCGATGCCGGCCTGCGGCCCGCCCAGGAGCTTGTCGCCGGAGAAGGTGACGAGGTGCGCCCCGGCCGCCAGGCTCCGGGAGACTGTCGGCTCGTCGCCGATGTCGGGGAGCACGCCGGAGCCGAGGTCGTCGACGAGCAGCACACCGTGCTCCTCCGCGAGGCGGGCGAGCGCCTGCGGGTCGGGGCTGTCGGTGAACCCGACGATGCGGAAGTTCGACTGGTGCACGCGGAGGATCAGCGCGGTGCGCTCGCCGAGCGCGCGCTCGTAGTCCTCGAGGCGGGTGCGGTTCGTGGTCCCGACCTCGACCAGCCGCGCGCCCGAGCGGGCGAGAACGTCCGGGATCCGGAAGCCGTCGCCGATCTCGACGAGCTCGCCGCGCGAGACGAGCACGTCCCTGCCCTCGGCCAGTGCGGCGACCGCGAGCAGGACCGCCGCGGCGTTGTTGTTGACAACGAGCCCGGACTCCGCGCCGGTCAGCTCGCGGAGAAGCGGCGCGACGTGGTCCTGGCGCGACCCGCGCGCGCCTTCCTCCAGGTCGTATTCGAGGTTGGAGTAGCCCGTCGTCGCCTCGCGCACGCGGTCGAGCGCCTCCTCGGCAAGCGGCGCGCGGCCGAGGTTCGTGTGGATGACGATGCCGGTCGCGTTGAGCACGCGCCGGAGCTTCGGAGCGGCGATTACCTCGGCCAGCGTGACCGTGCGCGCGCAGAGATCGCCCGGCTCGCCGCCGCCGCGGATCGACTCGCGGGCCTCTGCGAGCGCCGAGCGGGCTGCCGCGACTGCGACCGCGTGGCCACGCTCGGCCTCGAGCGCTGCGACGCGCGGATCCGCGAGGAGGTCGTTTACCGCGGGCAGTGCGCGTAAAGGATTCTCTTGCTGCATTTCGCCTGATGATACGCCGCGATTGCAGCTAGTCTCCGAGGCCAATGACCGAGATCGCCGCACGCCTAGCGCGCCCCATTCAGCGTCTCGGAAAGCCGAGCACATTCTTCGTTGTTGCGGCGATCGTGATCGCCGTCGCGGGGGTCGCGGTTCTCGCGCGGGCGTACACCCTGCGGGACTCCGTTCTCCCGGGTGTATCCGTGGCCGGAGTGGACGTCGGCGGGCTCGCCCCTGCCGATGCGCGGGCGCGGATCGACGAGAAGATCGGCGCACAGCTCGACCAGCCCGTCGAAATAGTCGTTGGAGGCGAGTCGCTCCGGGTGACTCCCTCGAACATCTTCCAGGTGGACGCTGCGGCGAGCGAGCAGACGGCCTACGACTCGGCGCGTACGTCGGTCTCCGCGCGGCTCGGCGCCTTGGCGGTTCCATTCGCCGTGCAGAAGGACGTGCAGCCGGTGCTGCGCATCCATGAGTCCGGCCGCGCCGCGCTGGCGGACGACCTGGCCGCGCTCACGAAGCACGCCGTCTCCGCCCGGGTCTCCATGGAAGGGAAGAACGCCGTCGTCGTCCCGGGCCGAGAGGGCACGGCGATCGACGACGCGGCGGTCCTCGCCTCGCTGCGCGAGACCGCGCTTGCCGGCCTGCCCTCCTTCCACGTCCAGCTCCAGGCGGTCGAGCCCGCGATCTCGACCGAGGCGGCCGAGCGCGCGGCGACGACTGCGCGCACGATCACGGCCGGCCCGGTGAATCTCGAGCTCGAGGGCGAGGGCGACATCGGGAAGCTCGGCCGGCTCCAGCTCGCGTCGCTCGTCCGCTTCGAGCCGAAGGCCGGCGCGGTGAACGTCGTCCTCGACCCGGCGGGTATCGAGCGCAAGCTCCACCCGCTGGTCAAGCCGTTCACGCAGAAGCCCGAGGACGCCAACTTCCGCGTCTCCGGCGACCGCGCGTACGTCGTCAAGGCGAAGAACGGGACGACTCTGGACGTGAAGGGTGCCCAGACCGCGATCTACGAGGCCGGCACCGGCCCCGGCCGCCGGCTGGCCGTCGTCGGTCTCGCGACGCTCGCGCCGGAGCTGACGACGAAGGACGCGAAGGCTCTGGGGATCCGCGAGGAGATCTCGACCTTCACGACCGACATGGGCGTCTCCTCGTCGAACCGGATCTGGAACGTGCACCTGCTCGGGAACTACCTCGACGGCACCATCCTGAAGGCCGGCGAGACGTTCTCCTACAACGAGGTCGTCGGCCCGCGCACGATCGAGCGCGGCTTCCGCGAGGGGCAGATGATCTTCGGCGGCGTCCTCATCCCGTCGATCGGCGGCGGTGTCTGCCAGACGGCGACGACGATCTTCAACGCCGCCTTCGAGGCCGGCCTGCCCGTGAAGGAGCGGCACAACCACTCCTGGTACATCAGCCACTACCCGATGGGCCGCGACGCGACCGTGTCGTGGGGAGGCCCCGACCTCGTCTTCAAGAACGACCTCAAGCACGCGATCCTCATCGACGTCAGCTACACCGACGCCACGTTCACCGTCACCTTCTACGGGACCAAGCAGGGCCGGAAGGTGACGTCGACGACCTCGAGCCCCACGAACTACACGCAGCCGAAGATGCAGTACGCGATCGACCCGACCGCGTCTCCCGGCTCGAAGACGGTGGTCGCCGGCGGCGGGCCCGGCTTCGACGTCAACGTGCACCGGCAGGTCTACGAGCACGGGAGGCTCTTCCGCGAGGACGACTTCTTCACGCGCTACACGCCGCAGAACCCGACGACGGTGTACGGCCCCGGCGGCGAGCCGCCCGGTCCCTACATCATCCTCCCGACTTCGGGATAAGCTGCCGCCGGCATGAGGCCGGAAGCAGCCACCCTTCGACTCGCAGTCTTTCCCGGCTCGAGCCTGCTCACCGATACGCTTCTCATCCTCGGCGGCGCGGGCTTCGTCGCCCTTGCGGCGCAGGTCTCGATCAGTCTGCCGTTCACGCCGGTGCCGATCACGGGACAGACGTTCGCCGTCGTCCTCGTCGGAGCGTCGCTCGGCACGCTGCTCGCCGTTGCCAGCCTCGGCGTCTACATCTTCGTCGGCGCCCTGGGCGCGCCCGTCTATGCCGACCAGACCCACGGCTGGGGCGTGCTCACCGGCCCGACTGGCGGCTACATCCTCGGCTTTGTCTTCGCGGCGGCGCTGACGGGCTTCCTCGCCAGGGAGCGGTGGGACCGCAGGTTTTCCTCGGCCGTCGCGGCGATGCTCTCGGGCAACGTCGTCATCTACCTGTTCGGGCTTCCCTGGCTCGCGGCCAAGATCGATACAGGCCTCGAAGACACCCTCGAGGCGGGGCTCTATCCCTTTGTGGTCGGCGACCTCGTAAAGCTGTATCTCGCCGGTGCGCTCCTTCCGGCGGCCTGGATGTTGGTTCGCCGCTTCAAGGGTTAGCCCCAGCCCACCCGGGTACCCCCTCTGCACAGAGAAAAACGACCGAATGGAGGGGTCATTCGTGGCATCCGTCACCGAAACGATCACCGTTAACTGCCCCAGCACCACCGTCTACGACCAGTGGACGCAGTTCGAGGAGTTTCCCCGCTTCATGGAGGCCGTCGAGTCCGTCACCCAGACGGACGACACGCATCTCCACTGGGTCGCCGAGATCGCGGGCAAGCGTCATGAGTGGGACGCCGAGATCACCGAGCAGAGCCCCGACAAGGGCCTCGCGTGGCGTGCGCTCGACGGCCATTACAACTCGGGCCGTGTCTACTTCGAGCGGATCGACGATAACAACACCAAGGTGACTGTCGAGATGGAGCACGAGACCGAGGGCATGGTCGAGGCGCTCGGCTCCGCTCTTGGGTTCGACAGCCGCCAGGTCAAGGCCGACCTGGAACGGTTCAAGGAGTACATCGAGTCGCGCGGCAGCGAGACCGGTGCCTGGCGCGGCGAGGTGCAGTCGGGCGAGCGCGTCCGATAGCGCGTTCTCGCTAGTTACTGAGCGTCGGCTTTGGCGGGGGAGGTGGGCGGCTGCGCGTTGAGCCGGTTCTCGTAGCCGGCCACGACAGTCGCCACCGTCTCCGCCGGGTCGTCGCTCACGTACAGGAGGTCGACGTCCTCCTCGGAAATCATCCCTTCGCGGAGGAGCCGGCCCCGAGCCCAGAGCATCAACCCCTCCCAGTAGTCCGAGTCGAAGAGGACGACGGGGAAGTGCACGACCTTCCCGGTCTGGATCAGAGTCAGGGACTCGAAGAGCTCGTCCAGCGTCCCGAAGCCTCCCGGGAAGATCACGAACCCCTCCGCCGCCTTCACGAACATCGTCTTCCGGGCGTAGAAGTGGCCGAAGGTGAGATTGATGTCGAGATAGGGGTTCGACCCCTGCTCATGCGGCAGCTGGATGTTGAACCCGACCGAGAGCCCGCCGCCTTCCCGGGCCCCGCGGTTGGCCGCCTCCATGATTCCGGGCCCGCCTCCCGTCACGACCGTGAAACCGGCCTCGGCGAAGCGGCGCCCGACGTCGACGGCCGCCTCGTAGTACGGACTGTCCTCGCCGACCCGGGCGGAGCCGAAGATGGTGACCGCGGGCTTGGCGAGCGCGGAGACGGCCTCGAATCCCTCGAAGAACTCGTCCGCGATCTTGGCCACGTGCTTGCGCTCGGCGCCGTCGTCGCTCTGTAGGAGCCTCCGGTCGTCCAAGCTAGAACGTGCGCTCGACGTGGGTTGCCGTCATCGCCACGGCGAGGAAGACCGCGAGCCCGATGTACACGGCTCCTGCCGTGAGCCGCTGCGAGGTCGTCACCTTGTAGTACGCCGCCGCTGCGGGATTCTCGCGCTCCTTCCAGCGGCGCCACAGCTCGACCGCGCCGAGCGCGAGGATGAGGATGAGGACCGGGTTTGGATGCCAGAACGTGAGTGCGACGAGGCCCGCCAGGCCGACCGCCCAGAGCGCGGGGTGCACCGCGGCGACCGCGCGCCCTCCATCGAGCGGCACAACGGGCAGGAGGTTGAAAAGGTTCAGGAAGAAGCCCGTGAAGGCGAGCGCGATCAGGAGCGGGGAGTCGAACGCCTCGCCGAGCCCCCAGACGACCAGCGAGCCGAGCGTCCCGAGGATCGGCCCGGCCAGCGCGACGCGCGCCTCCTTCCAGGCGTCGGCCGGCATCTGCCTCATGCCGACGACAGCGCCCAGGAACGGGATGAAGAGCGGGGCCGAAGCCGGCACTCCCTGGCGGCGCAACTCGAAGACGTGGCCGAGCTCGTGCACGAGGATCAGGAGCACGAAGCCGGCCGCGAAGCGCCAGCCCCAGATCCAGGCGTAGGCCGCGATCGACACGAGCATCGTCGCCGACGTCGCGAAGATCTTGAACTTGAAGAGCGCGAGCGCGAGAAACTTGAACTTCGCCAGGAGCGCGCCGATCGCCGCCAGCGGCGCGATCAGCTTCTTTCCGATCTCCTTCCAGCGAGGCTCGGGATGGATCGGCTTGTACTCGCGCTGCGGCTCCGGTTCGTAGACCGGATAGTCGGGCTCGTGTTGGGGGGCAAACGGTCCCACGTCAGTTTCATCGTAGCCAGGGGGCCATCCCTTGAACCCCTTGCGGCGGCTTACTAGCTTCAGTCTCTCTTCGTCAAGCTCCTCAAGATCCCGTCGCCTGCGATGACCACGAGCACGGCGAACGCGCCCGCCAGGCTGTACGCCAATGCCGACGGAACGACCAAGGCAAATGGCTCGCACGGGGCTGTGCTGAACAACACCGGGAGCACCCAGAACCCGGGGTTCAAGGTCGGCGTCATCTGCGCCAAGTCCTAGGCTCGAGAACGATCGCAGGTCTTGACGGGGGGGGCCGCTCTGGCCCGGTCTTCATGGGCGGGAGGTAACCATCCGGCTCCGCCGAAAGGCGAGGCATGACTCGCTCGCTCTTCCTCTTGATCGCCGTCGTGCTCGTTGCGGGCTGCGGCCCGTCGACAGGCGGTGGCGTCAGCGGCCTGGAGACCGTCAGCGCCTTCTACCAGGGCGACCCCACCGATGACGAAAAGCAGGTCCAGGTGCCCTGCCCGTCGGGAAAGAAGGCAGTCGGGGGCGGCTTCGAGCTTGCGGCGGGAGGCCTGCCGATCGACGTGCAGTTCTCGGAGCCCATGGGTCAGCTCGGCCAGGCGCCGACCGGCTGGCAGGCTTTCGCGATGGAGACCTCGCCGATCGGCGCGACCGAGGAGTGGAGCTTCGACGTCTATGCCGTCTGCGCGGACGCCTAGCTAGGATCCGCGCCCGATCCACTCCTCGCCGCCCTCGTAGACCTCCTTCTTCCAGAGCGGAACGGTCTCCTTGAGAGTGTCGATAGCGTCCTTGCAGGCGGCCAGCGCGTCCTGGCGATGCGGGGCGGAAATGGCGATGGCGACGCTCGTCTCGCCGATCTCGCAGACGCCGACCCGGTGCGTGATGGCGACCTCACAGAGGTCGTACCGTTCCTTCAGGGTTTCGGCGAGCTCGCTCATGACGTTCTCGGCCATGCCCTCGTAGGCCTCGTACTCGAGGCGCACCACGTTGCGGCCTCGCGACTCGGCCCGGACGGTTCCGAGAAAGGTGGCGATCGCCCCCGCGCGCTCGTCCTCGACCTCCGCGACGACGGCGGCGAGGTCGATGGGATCCTCGGTGAGCCGAAACGCGCCGCCCGAGACCGGCGGGATGAGCGCAACCTCGTCTCCGTCCGACAGTGCGCTGCCGCGCTCGACGTAGACGCGGTTCACGGCGAAGACGAGGCCGGCC
The DNA here is from genome assembly GCA_035273885.1 of Gaiellaceae bacterium. Classification (GTDB taxonomy): domain Bacteria; phylum Actinomycetota; class Thermoleophilia; order Gaiellales; family Gaiellaceae; genus DATEOR01. Next base: position 6,035 of record DATEOR010000019.1, on the reverse strand, counting down.
GGCTCCTCTCCGAGCCCGAGCTCGGGCCAGACATCCTCGACGCGCGCGCCCTCACCGAGCTCGAGTTCGCGCCGTCCCATTCCCGCGTGCTCGCGCAGGGCGGCGAAAAGCCTCACCGTGACTCGCATGGGCGTTAGCCTAGAGGCGATGGCGAAAGCCGAAGACCGCCGCGAGACCGACTCGGGCATCGAGGTCAAGCCGGTCTACACGGCCGACGACGTCGGCGCTTCCGAGCCCGGGCGGCCCGGCGAGTTCCCGTTCACGCGCGGACCGTACGCGGACATGTACCGCGGCCGCCCGTGGACGATCAGGCAGTACGCAGGGTTCGCCTCGGCCGAGGAGACGAACGCGCGCTTCCGCTATCTGCTCGAACGCGGGCAGACCGGGCTATCGGTCGCCTTCGACCTCCCGACACAGCTCGGTCTCGACTCCGACGACGAGCGGGCGGCGGGGGAGGTCGGCCGCACCGGTGTCGCGATCGACTCGCTCGCGGACATGGAGATCCTCTTCGACTCGATCCCGCTCGGGGAAGTCTCGACCTCCATGACGATCAACGCCCCGGCCGCGCTACTGCTCCTGCTCTACGAGCTCGTCGCCGAAAAGCAGGGAATCCCGGGCGCGGAGCTGCGAGGCACGGTGCAGAACGACATCCTCAAGGAATACGTGGCGCGCGGGAACTACATCTTCCCGCCGCGCCCCTCGATGCGGATCACGACCGACCTCTTCGCCTACTGCCACGAGCGGTTGCCCAGGTGGAACACGATCTCGATCTCCGGGTATCACATCCGCGAGGCGGGCTCGACCGCGGTGCAGGAGCTCGGGTTCACGCTCGTGCACGGGATTGCGTACTGTCAGGCCGCGGTCGATGCAGGCCTCTCGCCCGATGAGTTCGGGGAGCGGCTTTCCTTCTTCTTCAACGCCCACAACCACTTCTTCCAGGAGGTGGCGAAGTTCCGCGCGGCGCGGACGCTCTGGGCGCGCATCATGAGCGAGCGCTTCGGGGCGACGAATCCCAAGGCGCAGGCGCTGCGCTTCCACGCGCAGACCGGCGGCTCGACGCTCACGGCGCAGCAGCCGGAGAACAACATCGTCCGTGTTGCCATCCAGGCGCTGTCGGCCGTATGCGGTGGCGCGCAGTCCATCCACACGAACGGCTACGACGAGGCGCTCGCTCTTCCGTCGGAGCGGGCGGCCCGCATCGCGCTCCGCTCGCAGCAGGTGCTCGCGCACGAGGCGGGCGGGACCGACACCGCGGATCCGCTCGGCGGCGCCTTCTTCCTCGAGGCTCTGACCCGTGAGCTGGAGGAGCGTGCTTGGACTCTGATCGAGCGGGTGGACGATCTGGGTGGCGCGGTGGCCGCGATCGAGCAGGGGTTCACGCAGCAGGAGATCGAGGACGCGGCCTACGAGCACGAGCGCCGGCTCGAGAGCGGCGACGAAGTCCTGGTCGGCGTGAATCGCTTCGCCGAGCAGGAGACCGGCGAGGAGATCGAGCTCCACCGCCTCGATCCGGCCGCCGAGCGGCGCCAACTCGACCGCACCGCCCGCGTGCGCGCCGAGCGCGACGCGGCGGCGGCCGAGGCGGCACTGTCCCGCGTGCTCGACGCGGCGCGCGGAACCGACAATCTGCTTCCTCCGATGCGGGAGGCGCTCGCGGCCCGCTGCACAGTGGGGGAAATCTGCAACGCCCTGCGCGAGGAGTTCGGCACGTACGACGCTCACCACGCGCCGTGAGGCTCGAGGACGAGGTCGTTCTCTTGCGGCCGTTCGACCAGGGCGACGTCCCCGCGATCGTGGAGGCGTGCCAGGATCCCGAGATCCCGCGCTGGACGGCCGTTCCTTCGCCCTACACGGAGGCCGATGCCCGCGGCTGGCTCGAGTCCGGCGAGGAAGAGACGTTCGCGATCGTGGACAAGGCGAGCGGCGAGTTGCTCGGCTCGATTGGAGTGCGCTACCCGGGGAGCGGAGTCGGCGAGGTCGGCTACTGGGTGAAGCGTGAGGCTCGCGGCCGCGGTGTCGCGACGCGGGCGCTCGCGCTCGTTGCCCGGTGGGCGCTGGAGGAGAGAGACCTGGGCCGCTTCCAGCTCAGAGCAGATGTCGAGAACGAGGCGTCGCAGCGGGTGGCCGAAAAGGCTGGTTTCGTGCGAGAGGGAGTGCTGCGGTCGGAGCTCCTGATGAAGGGGGAGAGACGCGACGTCGTCATGTACTCATTGGTGCGCGACGATCTCTAGGGGCCACCCCGAACCACCACCCGCTTTCGAGCGTACCGTCGGAATCCACGCGTGTGGCGCGCCGGTTGTGGCGCGATGCGCCACGTCTGAAGGAAGATAGGGACGTGGCCAAGGCCGAGGACAAGGGGACGCGCGACAAGCTCGAGGAGCTCCAGGCCCTCCGCGACGAGGCGCTCCACTCCGGGGACGAGCGCGCGGTTGAGCGCCAGCGCTCCCGGGGCAAGCTCCTCGCACGCGAACGCATCGAGAAGCTCCTCGATCCCGGGAGCTTCGTCGAGCTCGACCGCTACGTGCGCCACCGAAACCCGCACTTCGGGATGATGGACCGCCGTCCGTGGGGTGACGCGGTCGTCACCGGCTACGGGACGATCTTCGGGCGGCGTGTCTTCGTCTTCTCGCAGGACTTCACGGTCTTCGGCGGCACGCTCAGCGAGGCCTTTGCCGAGAAGATCTGCAAGGTGATGGACCTCGCGCTCAAGTTCGGCTGCCCGCTGATCGGCATCAACGACTCGGGAGGGGCGCGGATCCAGGAAGGCGTCGTCTCGCTCGGCGGCTATGCGGAGATCTTCTGGCGGAACGTGCAAGCCTCTGGCGTCATCCCCCAGCTCAGCCTCGTCATGGGCCCGACGGCGGGTGGGGCCGTGTACTCGCCGGCCATGACCGACTTCGTCCTCATGGTCAAGGAGAGCTCGTACATGTTCATCACGGGCCCCGAGGTCGTGAAGACCGTGACCGGGGAGGACGTCAACTTCGAGGAGCTCGGTGGCGCTGTGACGCACGCCTCGAAGTCCGGCGTCGCGCACTTCACCGCCGATGACGAGGACGCCTGCCTCGAGGACGCGCGCTATCTGCTTTCGTTCCTGCCGCAGAACAACGTCGATCCGCCGCCCTACTTCGAGCCCTCCGACCCGATCGGACGCGAGGACGCCGAGCTCGACACGCTGATCCCGGACGAGCCCACCAAGCCGTACGACATGCGCACGGTGATCGCGAAGGTCGTCGACGACGGCGAGCTCCTCGAGGTGCAGGAGCTCTGGGCTGAGAACATCGTCTGCGCCTTCGCGCGCCTGGGGGGCCATCCCGTCGGCGTCGTCGCGAACAACCCGCGTGCGCTGGCCGGCACCCTCGACATCGACTCGTCCGTGAAGGCGGCGCGCTTCGTCCGCTTCTGCGACGCGTTCAACATCCCGCTCGTCACGTTCGTCGACGTTCCGGGCTTCCTGCCGGGAACGGCGCAGGAGTGGGGTGGAATCATCCGACACGGCGCGAAGCTCCTGTACGCCTATTGCGAGGCGACGGTGCCGAAGATCGCAGTGATCACGCGGAAGGCCTATGGGGGTGCGTACGACGTCATGAGCTCGAAGCACATCCGTGCAGACTTCAACTTCGCGTGGCCGACCGCGGAGGTCGCGGTGATGGGGCCGGAAGGCGCAGTGAACATCGTCTTCCGCAAGGAGCTCGAGGACGCGGAGGATCCCGATGCGCGGCGCGCCGAGCTGATCGAGGACTATAAGGAGCAGTTCGCAAATCCCTATGTCGCGGCGGAGCGTGGCTACGTCGACGACGTGATCGAGCCGAGGAGGACGCGTCCCGTGCTCATCGACGCGCTGAAGACCGCGATCACGAAGCGCGAGCGTCGGCCGCCCCGCAAGCACGGCAACATCCCGCTCTGACCGGCTAGGTCAGCCAGGCGAGCGCGTGCGCGCCGAACGGAAGCGTGGCCACAAGCTGAGTGGTGCCCGTGCGCCCGATCAAGATCTCGTCGTCGGTTGCGATGGCGACGTAGAGCTCGTCAGGTGACCACGCAATGGCCGTCGCGCCCCTCACCGCGGGGAGGGTCATCGCATTGCCGCCCCGGCTCACCATCACGTATTCGCGGTCGGGGTCCGCGCGAGCGAAGGCGAAGTTTCCGATCGGCGAGGAGCGGAGGTCCTCGATGTCGGCGCCGATATGAGGCAGGAACGTCTCCAGCCCGCCCTGCGCAAAGACGGCCGCCGCGCTGTCGCCGGGCCTCTCCAGGATCGCCACGAAGCTCGCGAGACCGAACCAGCTCACCTGGGCGAACCTCCACTCGCCTGCGTCTTCGACGCCTGCGGACCTGAGAGCCTCTGCGAGCTGCGGGCGGGAAAAGAAGATGAAGGGACTGCCGTGGCGCCGTGCGATCACGAGGTTGCCGTCGAGCACCACGCTGAGTCCGCCGTCCCCACGCCAGGCGGGCGCGCACCCGTTCACGTTCGGGAACTGCACGCCCTTCGAGCTGCGCACGGAGGTGAAGTCGTCGGTGCAGCGCGCGGCCAGAGACCCGTCCTGGCTCCAGACTAGCCCGTTGCAGTCCGGGGGATGCGGCGCGCGCTCGCGGGCCATGCTGGGAAAGCGGAAGGCCTGCGTCTGGCAGGCGGCATCGGCGGTCACGATGACTCCGTGCAGCTCTGGCGGCGGAGGCGCAGGCGCGCCCGAGGCGTCTTCGTGGCTGCGGATCCCGTCCGCGATCGCGACGACGAGAAGTACGACCAGCGCGCCCCCGACGAGCCATGTGAGCCCGTTTCGCATCAGCGCCAGGCCAGGTCGCGGGCCGAGACGCCGAGCCGGCGCACGCGCGCGTCCCCCGTGTCCGGCCGCAGCAGGAAGACAGCCCCGTCCCGCGTCGCGGCGACCACCCATCGCTCGCTCGGGGCCCAGGCGAGCGCCGTCACGGTGCCGCCGACCGGCGCAATGGGTGCGGGACCGCCACCGGAGTCGAACGTTCCCGCCAGCTCGCCGTCGAGCCACAGGGTGGCGAAGGTCCTCTTCGGGCTGAGCTCGAGGGACGCGGTGCGGTGTCGGGGCAGCTCGGCCCGTACGAGGACGCTCGCGTTCTCCACGATCACGAGCTCCCTGGTGGGCAGGACGGCTGCGAAGCGGGAGTTCGAGAACCAGACGACGGTCTCGACGGGGTGCGGATAGAGCGTGCGAACGCAGCGCGCCGTTGCATTGTCGCCGGGAAGTGTGAAGAGGCGTTCGCCCGTTTGGCAGTTGATCGTCCACTCGACGAGCTCGCCGTCGTGCTCCTGCGTGAGGGTTCCGTCCGGCTTGAATGCGGGTGCCCGGCCCCGGACGACGATCGGCTGGCCGGCGGCGGTGTCGAGCGCGAACCCGTCGTCCCTCGGTACCGCAACCACTCCGCCCAGCGGGCTCCAAATGGAGCCGCCGGGGGCCGCGACTCTGCCATCCGGGGAAAGCGAGAACCGGCACCCACTGTGGCTCGGGGGACGTTCCTCGGTGAAGCCCGCGAGCTGGAGAGTCCGCAGACGGCAGCCGTCGGCTGGATCGCTGTAGAACACGGTGCCCATCGATCCTTCGGGCATTCCCGGCGGGACGATGCGCCGCTCGGCCGACGGCGCGGCGGCTTTCACGTCACGGTCGCGCAGCCCGCCGCGCAGCGCATCTGCAGCCGCAGCAGCGGCGACGGCGAGGACAGCCGCGAGCACGAGCCACGTGCGCATCTCGAAAGACGATACGCCGCCCGCGCGGCAGAAGTTCTAGGCGGTCTCGAGGACGACGAGCTCCGGCAGGCGCGGCTCGTCGAACTCTTCCTTGAACGCGGAGACGACATCCGGGTCGAACTGCGTTCCCGCGCAGCGCTCGAGCTCGGAGATGGCACGCTCGTGCGAGAGCTTGGAGCGATAGACGCGGTCGGTCGTCATCGCGTCGTAGGCATCGGCGACGAAGAGGATCCTCGAGCCGAGCGGGATCGCCTCGCCCCCGAGGCGGTCGGGATAGCCGTCCCCGTCCCAGCGCTCGTGGTGGTGCAGGACCCAGGAGGCG
>DATEOR010000018.1:0-7519 GCA_035273885.1 Gaiellaceae bacterium | reverse complement strand
GCGCGGCCGGAGAAGGACCACCTCGGCGCCGTATTCCGTGTCCTCCTTGGTCGGGTCGGCGACCCACAGCATCAGGTCGGGTGCGTCCTTCCCCGAACGCCCCGAGCTGTGGAAGGTGGCAATCGTGTGCAGCGCGGGCTCCGCACGGCCGAGGCCCTTGTGGTGGAAGTCGACGTAGACGGATGGGTGGTCAGCGAGATTCGCGCCCACGCCGGGGAGGTCCGCGACCGCACCCTCGGGCCCGATTTCCGACCGGAGGAGAATCGCCGGACTTCCGTACACACCCGCGCAGACGACGACGTGCCCCGCTTCGACGGTCGTGCCGTCCGCAAGCTGGACGCCTCTCGCTTGGACGCCTTCGAACAGAACCTGGTCGACCTGCGCGTCGGCGCGAATCGTGAGGTTCGGCGGCGTTTCCCCGGGCGGGAGGTAGGCATCCGCACTCGTGATCCGCCGACCGGCGACCACGTTCATGGGCATCCGCCCCGCGCCGACCGCTCCGGGTTCGTTGTGATCCTCGACAAGAGGGAAGCCGGCCGCCGAAAGCGCCTCCAGGCCCGCCGCGCCGACATCGGTCAGCTCGTGGGCGAGCTGCCGTGAGGAAGGGATCGGACCGCTGTCTCCGTGCCACGGCCTGTCCCCGAAGTCGATGTCGCGCTCGAGCTTCACGAAGTACGGAAACACCTCGTCCCAGCCCCAGCCGGCGAGGCCGGACTCCGCCCAGCCGTCGTAATCCGCGGGCGAGCCGCGCGGCGTAAAGCGCGTCAGCCAGGACGTCCCTCCGACCACACGCTTTCGTCTCAGGGGTTTCGGGGGCTCGTCGTTCGAGGCGTAGCCCCAGTCGAACGTCTCGCGTTCGATCGTCCAGCCGTCGGAAAGCGCGGACGGCATGTCGACACGGCGGTCGGGGCCCGCCTCGAGAAGGAGAACCGTGCGCGACTGCGACTCGGCAAGACGCGCCGCCACCACGCAGCCCGCAGCGCCACCACCGACAACGAGTACGTCGAATGACCCCATGGCTCGACGGCTGATCCTATGACGCCCGCCTGATGAGGAAAAGCTCCCCGGGTTGGACTCGAACCAACAACCCTCCGGTTAACAGCCGGATGCTCTGCCAATTGAGCTACCGGGGAACGGCCGACGAATTTTAGCGGGCCGTGCCCGAGGCCTCTTGCTGAGCTTCGCGGATCTTCGTCAGGAGGGTTTGCAGCTCGACCGTCCGGGCCAGGTCCTCGCCTTCGAGCCGTGCAAGCTCGCGGCGAACCATGCGCTCCTCGAGGCGGAGGAAGAGCTCCTTCGCCGCGTCCGCGTCCAGATGCTCGGTCTCGGCGGTGGCGTCGAGCTCGGCCCTGGCCTGCAGAAGCTCGTCGTCGGGCTCGGCCTCGCCGCACAGGTAGGCGCGCAGGCGCCGGTGCAACGGGTCGTCGAAATGGCGGTCGTCGAGCGGAGCAAGGTAGTGCTCGACCAGCTCCGGATCTGCCGCCACCGCGGCGAGCAGGCGCTTCTCGAGCCGGTCGCCGCCCTCGAGCGCACGGTCGGACACCGCTCCGGTCTTCCTTTGAGCCCGCGGTGCCAGGCCGGCCTGCATGTCCGGAGAAAGGCCGAGCTTGTCGGCGGCGTAGCGCACTGCTTCCTCTCGGTCAGGCGAGTCCGGCAAGCCGGCCAGCGCTTCCTGCACGCGCAGAAACTGCTCTTGCCGAGAGTCGCCCTGCTTGATCTCGGCTTCGGCCCGATGTCTGAGATACCCCACCGCTCGGGCGAGGAGCTCGTCGAACGAATCAGCCGCGTCCGCGGGGTCAACTCCTGCCGGGAGCGGCACCACGCGAACCTGGAAACCGCGCGCGGCGGCGAGATCCATTCCACGCAGCGTCGCCGCCTCGCCGGCCGCGTCGGCGTCGAAGCAGAGAAAGAGCCGCTTGGTCAGGTGGCCGAGCTCCTTCAGCTGCTCCTCGGTCAGCGCGGTTCCCATGGACGCGACCACCGTGCTCCGGCCGCGCTGATGCAGCGCGAGCACGTCGGTGTATCCCTCGACGACGACTGCCTCGTCCTGCTTGGCGATCGCCGCCCGTGCGCGATGCAGCCCGTAGACGATGCGGCTCTTGCGGAACAACTCGCCCTCCGGTGAGTTGACGTACTTCGCCTTGATGGGATCGTCGTCGTGGAGCCGCCGGGCGCCGAAGCCGAGGACGCGGCCGCGGGCATTCGAGAGCGGGAAGACGAGCCGGCCCGCGTAGTAGTCGTTGCCGCGCCGGTTGACGAGGCCGGCAGCCAGAAGCTCGTCCTGGGTGTAGCCCTTTCCCCGCGCCTTGACCGCGAGCCGGTCGCCCCCCGGCGAGAGCCCGAGCCTAAAGTCGCGGCAGACCTCCTCGGTGAGGCCGCGCTCGGCGAGATAGCCACGCGCGGCCTCTCCGGCTGCGGTGTCCCAGAGGAAGCGGCTGTAGAAGCTCGCTGCGTCCTCGAGTAGCGACTCGAGCCGGTCGCGCCGCTTGCGCCGGGCCTCCTGCGCCGGCGACGTCTCTTCGTACTCGAGCTGCGTGCCCGTGCGATCCGCCAGCCACTCGACGGCCTGCGCGAAGTCGAGGCCCTCGGTCTCGCGGATGAAGGTGATGAGATCGCCGCCCTTGTGGCACCCATGGCAGTAGAAGAGCTTTTCGACCGGGTTGATTCCGAAGCTCGGCGTCTTCTCCGAGTGGAACGGGCAGAGCCCGACCCAGCGGGCGCCCGACTTGCGGAGCTGCGTCCGGCCCTGGACGACGTCGACCATGTCGGCCGCGGCCACGACCTCCTCGATCGATGTCTTCTTGATCAGTGCCATGCGAGCGCGAAGCGGTCGGTCATGCCGGCGATGTAGTCCGTCACCTGCTCGGAGACGTCGCCCGGACGGCCCTCGGGGAGGTCCTCCGGGTGCTCGACGAGGTGGGCGAAGATCCGGCGCACGGTCGCGGTTGCAGTATCTCGCTGCTTCTGCGCCGCGGGGCCCAGATAGACGCGTTCGAACATGAACGCGCGCAGATTGAGCATTGCGCGGCCGATCTCGTCCGACTGGACGATGTCGCTCGCGTCGGCCGAGCTCTCGACGATGTCGTGGACGAGCCGGTCGATGCGCCGAGCACCGCTCTCCCCCAGAAGCTCGAGCTCCTCCTGCGGAAGGTCCTCGTGCGCGAGGATCCCCGCTCGCAGAGCGTCGTCGATGTCGTGGTTGATGTAGGCGACGCGGTCGACGAGGCGGACGATCTTCCCTTCGAGCGTCGCAGGGTCTCCGGGTCCGGTGTGCCTGAGGACGCCGTCGCGCACCTCCTCGGTGAGGTTCAGCCCGCGGCCGTCCTTCTCGAGCACGTCCACCACGCGGAGCGATTGCTCGTTGTGGCGGAAGCGGCGGCCGTAGCGCTCGAAGACGACCTCGTCGAGGATCTCCTCGCCGGTGTGGCCGAAAGGCGGGTGCCCCAGGTCGTGACCGAGCGCGATCGCGTCGGTGAGGTCTTCGTTCAGCCGCAGGGCCCGGGCCACCGTGCGGGAGATCCCCGCGGTCTCAAGCGTGTGGGTCAGCCGGGTGCGGTAGTGGTCGCCCTTCGGGTCGATGAAGACCTGCGTCTTGTGCTTCAGGCGCCGGAAGGACTTCGAGTGGACAATGCGGTCGCGATCGCGCTGAAACGGCGTCCGGAGGCCACATTCGTCCTCCTCCGCGCCGCGGCCACGGCTCTCGTACGAGCGCACGGCGAGCGGCGAGAGCCAGGTCTCCTCCTGCTCCCGGATCCGCGCTTCGAACGCGTCCGCGATCCTCCCGGCAAGCTCGGGCATAAAGCTAAAGCTAGATGATGATCGGGACAGTGCCGCCGTCCGCGCCCCATGCGGATCCGGTCACATAGCTGGCGCGGTCCGAGCACAGGAAGACGATCACTGCCGCGATCTCGTCCGGATCGGCGAGGCGCCCGAGCGGCCGGCCCTTCCCCACTCCTTCCAGGACCTCCTCACGGCTCTTCCCGCTCCGCTCGGCGCTCTGGTCGGCGAGCCCGCCTGCGGCGAGCCAGGCCGGAGACGCGGTCGGCCCCGGAGCGACCGCGTTGCAGAGGATTCCGTCCTTCGCGTACACGTCCGCGACGAGGCGCGAGAGCGAGAGCACGGCCGCCTTCGTGACGGAGTAGTTCGGCATTCCCGTGGAGGGGCGCTTTCCCGCGGTGGAGCTCACGTTCACGATCCGCCCCGAACCACGCTCGCGCATCCCGGGCAGCACCGCCTTGATGGCGCGCACATAGCTCATGACGTTCAGCTCCCACATGGACGCCCAGTCCTCGTCGGTCAGCTCGTCGAAGCTCGTCTGGTAGGCGACGCCGACGTTGTTCACGAGGCAATCGACGCGCCCGAACGCCTGCTCGGCCGCATCGATCAGCTCCCCCGGTGCCGACGGCACGGAGAGGTCGAGCGCCAGATGGAGCGCTTCGCCGACCCCGGGCGTCGACTCGCGCCGCCCGCACGTGACGACGCGGGCGCCTTCGTCCGCGAGCATGCGCGCCGCCGCCTCGCCGATCCCTTCGGTCGAGCCGGTGACGACGCAGACGCGCTCTTCGAGGCCGAGCTGCACGGGCGCCTACGATAACGGCCGTGGCTCACCTGCACGGCTCGATCGACGACATGGGCGGCGGCGTCTTCCGCAAGATCCGTCGCGAGCTCGGCGTCACCGCCTTCGGTGCGAACGCTGTCGTCCTCCCGCCGGGAACCGAGTGGTTCAACCACTTCCACGAAGAGCAGGACGAGCTCTACTTCGTCCATAGGGGCAAGGCCGGCTTCCTTGTGGACGGCGAAGAGTTCGAGCTCGGGCCCGGAGGATGCTGCCATGTCGAGTCCACCACCCCGCGGCAGTTCTGGAACGCGGGCGACGAGGATCTCGTGATCCTCGCGATCGGCGGCAAGAACGGCTATGTCGAGCGCGACGGCCAGATGGTCGACCCGGCGGACGTCGAGCGGCGCAGGGCAGTCTCGACAAGCGATCTCTCGGCCATCCGACGCCGATGACCACCGTGTATCTCGCCCGTCACGGTGAGAGCGACTGGAACGTCGAGCGACGCTGGCAGGGTCATGCCGACAGGCCCCTCACCGAGCGGGGCCGCGAGCAGGCGGCGGCGCTGGCCGAGAAGCTTCGTGGCGTCCACCTCGACGCGGTGTATGCGAGCGACCTGCGGCGCGCCTGGGAAACGGCGGAGGCCGTCGCCGCTCCGCGCGGGCTCGAGGTCGTCAGGCTGTCTGAGCTCCGCGAGGTGGACGTCGGTTCGTGGAGCGGTTTCACGCGCGACGAGTGCGCCGACCGGTTCCCCGACGCCTTCGTCCGCTGGCAGGAGGGCGGGTCGGGCTGGGACGACGGCGAGTCCTACGAGGACATGGGCGTGCGCATCGTCGCTGCGATCCAGCGGCTGGCAGCCGAGCATCCGGATGGTGCGATCCTCGTTGTCTCCCACGGTGGGCCGATCCGCGCAGTGCATGCGCACGCGCTGGGCGTCGACATCGCCACGCACAGGCGAACCGGCCCGGTCGAGCCGAACGCCCGCCTCTCCTCGGTTGCCGTGCAGGACGGGCGCATCGCACGAATTGAGTGAGGCCGCCCGCCGGGCCAGGCGGCGAGCCGCAGTGGAGCTGCCTTCCGCGTATCCGCTCGAGGGAGTCCGGCGTTGGAAGCACTGAGAAAAGGGGGTGACATGGGAATCATCGGTTGGATCATTCTCGGGCTGCTCGCGGGAGCCATCGCCAAGGCGATCCTCCCCGGAGACGACCCGGGCGGAATCATCATCACGACCATCGTCGGGATCGTCGGTGCCGTCATCGGCGGCTTCATCGCTAAGGCGCTCGGCTTCGGCGACCCTATCGACGAGTTCTTCGATTGGAGCACGTGGATCGCAGCGATCATCGGAGCGATCATCCTGCTCGCCATCTACCGCGCGATCGTCGGCCGCGGGGCGCGCGGACGCACCGCGTACTGACGCAGAACACGAGGGCCATCGGGCCTGACCCGGTGGCCCTCTCAACTTTCCTCCAACCACCGGCAGGGGGTCCCAGCGAAGCTCGAGGCCCGTCCCAGTCATGCTTCGAGGCTTCCGCTACGCTCCGAGCGGTGGAGGACTACACGCACAAGTACAAGGGCGAGCAGGTCGAGGTCGAGCTCTTCGGCGGCGAGTACCAGGACGGCACCCTCACCGCGTACTGCGGAATCGAGGGCGTCCCGCACCTCGAGCTGAACGGCCACATCCTCATCCCGCTGCAGAACATCGCCTCCCTCCACTGCTCGAGCCGGTGCGACGCGCCGGAGCCCGACTGGCCTCCCCGAGGTCTGACGGGGGCCGACGGCGACGAGCCCTAGCCGCCCGTGTTCATCGCGGCGCGGAACATCCTCAAGGCCTGGCTTCTCCTCGGCGGGTTCGTCGTGGCGTTCTCTGCGCTTGGGTGGTGGCTCGGCGGCCTCCGCCTCGCAAGCGTCTTCTTCGTCGTCTGCCTGCTCATGGCGGCGACCGTCTTCTGGTACGGACCCCGGATCGTCCTCGCGTCGCTCGGCGCCCGCGAGCTGACGCTCGCCGAAGCCACCCTTCTCCACACCACGGTCGAGCGCCTCGCCGCGCGTGCGGGAGTCGGGCGCCCCCGGCTCTACGTCCTTCCAAGCGGCCACCCGCATGCGCTGTCGGTCGGTCGCGGGGTCTCGAGCGCATCCGTCGGGCTGAGCCAGGGCCTGACCGCGGCGCTCCCGCCGGCCGAGCTCGAGGGCGTGATCGCGCACGAGCTCGCGAAGATCAAGCAGCGCGACGTCGTCGTTCAGACGCCGGTTGTCGTCCTCGCCGGCTGGCTCGTCGAGGCAAGCCGGATCGGCGGGTGGCTGCAACGCGCGCTTCTCTTCGTCCTCGCCCCCGTCGCCGCGAGCCTCGTCCAGATCCTGCTCTCGCCGCGGCGGGAGTTCGCCGCCGACTTGCGCGCCGCAGACATCTGCGAGTCCCCGCACGGCCTCGCCGACGCGCTCATCCGGCTCGAGCAGGTGAACGAGCTCGTCGAGTTCAGTGCGAGCCCCGTCACGGAGCCCCTCTACACGGTGAATCCGTTCGAGCCCGTCGGCCTGGCGGCGATGTTCTCGACGCACCCGCCCATCGCGGAGCGCGTCGCGCGGTTGCGGGCGCTCGACGCGGAGTGGCGCGAAAGGCTCCGGGCCGCCTAGGCAGGGCGCCTTAAGAGGAAAAGGGCCGCCCGGAGGGCGGCCCTTTTGAAAGAAAAACCGGCGGCGTCCTACTCTCCCGGGAGGTTGCCCTCCGAGTACCATCGGCGCTGGCGGGCTTAACTTCTCTGTTCGGAATGGGAAGAGGTGTTTCCCCGCCGCTATAACCGCCGGAAATTGCGAGGTCGTTGCGCGGGTCGCGCACCCTCAAAACTCCATAGCAGCTTTCACGGTGTTCAAATCAAGACCTCGGGTAATTAGTACGGGTCCGCTGAACGCATTGCTGCGCTTACACGTCCCGCCTATCAACGTGGTGGTCTCCCACGACCCTTACTC
>DATEOR010000017.1:0-8655 GCA_035273885.1 Gaiellaceae bacterium | reverse complement strand
GACCCCTGCAGCGCCTCGACGGAGAGAGCGCAGGCGATGTCGGCGGTCTTCGCGATCCGGCGCGCACGGACCAGACCGAGGGAGCCCACCGCGCCCATGAACTGCGTCCCGTTGACGAGCGAGAGGCCCTCCTTCGCCTGCAGGCGAACCGGTGCGAGGCCGGCGCGTGCGAGCGCATCTGCGCCCGAGAGCAGCTCGCCCTCGTAGCTCGCACTCCCCTCGCCGACGAGCGGGAGCGCAAGATGCGCGAGCGGCGCGAGATCGCCCGACGCGCCGACGGAGCCGCGGCTCGGAACCAGCGGCAGCACCCCCCTGTTCAGGCACTCGAGAAGAAGCTCGACGGTCTCGACGCGCGCGCCCGAGAAGCCCTTGGCGAGCGCGTTCGCGCGCAGCACCATCGCGGCGCGCACGACCTCGTCCGCATAGGGCTCCCCGACCCCGCACGCATGGCTCCGCAGGAGGCGGAGCTGAAGCTCCTCGGAGAGCTCCGGCGGGATCGCCTTCGAGACGAAGCGCCCGAAGCCCGTGTTGATGCCGTACGTGTGCTCGCCGGATGCTTCGGACGCCGCGCGGTCGACGAGCTCGCGGGCTGCCGCCATCCTCGAGCGCCCGTCGTCGGAGATCGCCGCCGGGATCCGCCCGACCGCGACCGACCAGACGTCGTCGATCGTGAGATCGTCCCCGTTCAGGAGCACTGCGGTGGCAACGGCCATCGCGGCCAAGTCTAGAACGCGCCGGAGGGAGAATCCGGCACGGCGAAAGGAGCCAGATGAAAGTTCACGTGATCAGCGACATCGAAGGGGTCTCGGGCGTCGTCAAGTCTGAGCAGGGCGACGGAGGCGAGCCGCTCTTCGAGGAGGCGCGGCGCCTCTACACCGAGGAGATCAACGCCGCCGTGCGCGGGGCGTTCGCAGGCGGAGCGACCGAGGTCGTCGTCATGGACTGCCATGGCGCCGGGAAGGGCTGGACCTTCAACTCGCTGCTGCCCGAGTCGCTCGATCCGCGCTGCGAGTGGGTCGTCCAGAACGAGTGGACGGAGTACACCGGCTTCCTCGAGGAAGGCTGCGACGCCGCGCTCTTCGTCGGGATGCATGCGCGCGCGGGAGTTGCCGAGGGCGTCCTCAACCACACGATCTCGGGCTCCGACATCTACGAGCTCCGCTTCAACGGGACTCCGGTCGGAGAGACCGGGATCAACGCTGCATTGTGCGGGGCCTTCGGCTGCCCGGTGCTGCTCGTCACCGGGGACCAGGCGGTCTGCCACGAGTCGACCGAGCTCCTCGGCGAAGGGCTCGTCACCGTCGCGGTCAAGCAGGGCCTCGGGCGCTCGAGCGCGCGCAACATCGCGCCCCAGAAAGCCCGGCAGATGATCGAGGATGGAGCCGAGCGGGCGCTTGCCGACCTGAAGGCCGTGGCGCCCTACGACCCCGGCCGCCCGTGCGAGATCGAGGTGCTGCTCATGGGGTCCCACATCTCGGAGCCCTATCGGCATCGGCCCGGCGTGGAGGTCGCAGACGGCCGCCGTCTCGTCTCGAAGGCGGACGACTGGTGGACGGCCTGGAGGCAGTTCTGGCCGATGCCCCAATTCGCCTAGTCGTCGAGGAGCCGCAGCTCGAGGACGTGGCGCGAGTCGAGGCCGTCGATCCTGAGCAGGCTCCCCGCCGCCTCGACTGCGGCACCGGCCGGCATGAGGCCCACCAGCTCGCTGCCCGCAACCTCGCCCCCACGAGCCTCCGCCTCGGCGGCGATCGTGGCCACGATCGTGTGCAGCGCAGCCGCCTCCCAGTCGGTCACGTTCATGCTCACCTGCACGAGCCCGGCCTTCGGCAGGTCGAGCCCGAGGGCTCGCACACCGGGGAAGCCGCCGTCGCGCTCGCGGACCAGCGAGGCGATCTCCCTCGCGGTCTCGACGGACGCGCCACGCAGGTTGACGTTGAAGGCGATCAGCGGCCGCCGGACCCCGACCAGGACGCCGCCCGCGGTCGGATGGAGCTTCGCCGGCCCGCGGTCGGGCGCGAGCTCATCGGAATCGATGCGGCGCTGGAGCTCCTCTGGCCCACCGCGCCGGAAGAACGCCGGCTCGCGCCGGTCCTCCGTCAGGCGCCCGTAGAAGAACACCGGAAGGCCGAGCTCGCTCCCCACCCGCTCGGCGAGAGCCAGGGCGGTGTCGCGGGCCACCGGCTCGTCCTCCGGCCGGAGCGGCACGAGCGGCACGACGTCGGCAGCCCCGATCCGAGGATGTGCGCCTTCGTGCCGCCCGAGGTCGACGCGTTCCGCCGCCGTCGCAATCCCCGCGAGCAGCGTCTCGACGAGCTCGTCTCCGGTGCCCACGATCGTGAACACCGAGCGGTGATGGTCCCAGTCGGTGTGGACGTCGAGCAGCCGACCCGGTTCGGAGAGGGAGCGCTCGAGCGCGGCGAGCGTCTCGGGGTCACGACCTTCCGAGAAATTCGGGACGGATTCGAGGGGTAAAGCCACGAGCGCAGGATAAAAGCCGCCGGGAAGGGCGTGGATACACTCGGCGTTGGGTCACCTGTGGACGTAGAGAAGCACCCGAACCTGCACACGTTCGCCCGTTTGCTCGGGTTCCTGCGCCCCTACCGCTGGTCGCTCTTCATCTCGATCGTTCTCGCCGCTCTGTCGCAGGCGGCGGCCATCGCGCTCGTCCGCATCAGCCAGAGCGTGATCGACCTCGCCATCCGGCCGAGGGACGAGCAGATGCTCTGGGAGCTGATCGCCCTCATCGCCGTGATCGGGCTCGTGAAAGCGGTGCTCATGGTGGGCCGGCGCTTCATCTCGGGCCGGCAGGCGCTCGGCGTCGAGTTCGATATGCGCAATGCCATGTACGCGCACCTGCTCCGGCTGTCCTTCGGCTTCTACGACCGGCACCAGACCGGTCAGCTCATGTCGAGGGCGACCGTCGACCTCCAGGCGGTGCGCTTCTTCCTCGGCTACGGGCTCATCTTCTTCTTCCAGCACGTGCTCACGATCGTCGGCGTCACCGCGATCATGCTCTGGACGGACTGGCGGCTCGCGCTCGTCGCGCTCGCGATCACGCCGTTCGTCGTCGCGCTCGCGTACCGCTACTCGAAGGTCTCCCACCCGGTGCTTCGCGACGTGCAGCAGAAGATGGCCGATGTCGCGACCGTGGCGGAGGAGAACATCGTCGGCGTCCACGTCGTCAAGTCGTTCGCACAGGAGGAGCAGGAGCAGGAGAAGTTCCAGCGGCGCTCCAACGCGGTCTTCGAGCAGACCGTGCTCGCGAACCGGCAGCGCTCCCTGTACGTGCCGCTCCTCAGCTTCGTGCCGCTGCTTGCGCAGGCCGCGATCCTCCTGGTCGGCGGCTGGATGGTCACCCACGGGAGCCTGACCGTCGGCGAGTTCTTCGCCTTCAACCTCTACGTGACGATGCTGATCATGCCGCTGCGGATGCTGGGCATGTGGATCGGCCAGTCGCAGCGCGCGACCGCTTCGGGCGAGCGCATCTTCCAGGTGCTCGACGAGCCGGAGGAGATCGCGGAGAGGCCCGGCGCCGAGGCGCTCCAGCCCGGGCCGGGGCGCATCGACTTCGAGGGAGTCTCGTTCGGGTACGACCCTGACCGCCCGGTCCTGCACGGCGTCGAGCTCGCGATCGAGCCGGACCAGAACGTCGCGGTGATCGGCCACACCGGCTCGGGCAAGACGACGCTCACCGCGCTCGTGCCGCGCTTCTACGACGCGACCGAGGGGCGAGTGCTGATCGACGGCGTCGACGTCCGCGACGTCTCGCTTCCGTCGCTCCGCTCGCAGATCGCCGTCATCTCCCAGGACCCGTTCCTCTTCTCCACGACCGTGCGCGAGAACATCGCGTTCGGTGCGCCCGAAGCCACGGACGAGGAGATCGAATCGGCCGCCCGGCTCGCGCAGGCGCACGAGTTCATCGTCCAGCTTCCGCAGGGCTACGACACCGTGATCGGCGAGCGCGGGATCACGCTCTCCGGCGGGCAGCGCCAGCGGGTGGCAATCGCCCGGGCGATCGCCATGAATCCGCGCATCCTCGTCCTCGACGACGCCACCGCTGCGGTCGATGCGACGACGGAGGCGCGAATCCGCCTCGGTCTTCGCGAGGCGATGAAGGGACGGACGACGCTGATCATCGCGCACCGCCTGTCGACGATCTCGCTCGCGGACGAAGTCGTCGTGCTCGACCACGGGAGGGTCGTCGCTCGCGGGACGCAGGCCGAGCTCGCCGAGTCGAGCCCGGTCTACCGGGAGATCTACGAGCACGGCCTGGTCGACCGCGAGCTGGCCGCGCGCCTGGAGGCCACCGCGTGAAGGTCTGGCAGCCCGGATCCCACCTCACCATGCAGCGCGGCGCCGAGGTCGACGACTGGTCGTGGAGGCGCACCGCGCACCGCATCTCGACCCTCGCCCGGCTGGCGGCCCGCTACAAGACGCGGACGACGCTCGCGATCGTCACGCTGCTCGCGGCGACGCTGACCTCGCTCGCGCCTCCCTATCTCGCCAAGCTCGCCCTCGACGACGGCATCCGCGCCGACGACTACCGTCGCCTCGTCGAGGTCGTGATCGTCTTCATCGCGGCCGGCGTCCTCAACTGGCTCGCGAGCAGCGCACAGACCTACTTCACCGGCTGGACGGGCGAGCGGATTCTCGCCGACCTCCGCGACAAGCTCTTCCGCCACCTGCAGCGGCTCTCGCTCGGCTTCTACGAGCGCAACCGGGCGGGCGTCCTCATCAGCCGCCTGACGAACGACGTCGAGGCGCTCGACCAGCTCGTCACCGACGGCGTCACGAGCCTCTTTCAGAACACGCTCATCCTGATCGGCTCGGCCGCGATTCTCTTCGCGCTCGACTGGAAACTCGCGCTCGCAACGCTCGCGGTCTTCCCCTTCATGGCGATCGCGACCGCAATCTTCCGCGCCGTCTCCTCGCGGGCCTACCGCGCCGTGCGGGAACGGCTCGGCCACGTCACGGCCACCCTTGCCGAGGACATCGCCGGCATGCGGGTCGTGCAGGCCTTCAACCGCCAGTCCGCCAACGAGCGCCAGTTCCGGGAGGTCAACGCCCGCTACCGGGAGGCGAACCACGTCACGGTCGTGACCAACGGCCTGTATTTCCCGTTCGTGGATTTCCTCTCCACGGCCGCGACCGCGATCGTCCTCGGCTACGGCGGCTACCGCTACTTCGAGAACGACCTCACGATCGGCACGCTGCTCGCCTTCATGCTCTACCTGTCGAACTTCTTCGACCCGGTGCAGCAGCTCTCTCAGCTCTACAACACGTTTCTCGCCGCGGTGGCCGCGCTGGACAAGATCACCGAGGTGCTCGACGAGGAGCCGGACATCCTCGACGCACCGGACGCCGTCGAGCTCCCGGCGATCCAGGGCCATGTCCTCTTCGACGATGTCCGCTTCGGCTATGGCAAGGGCGTCGAGGTCCTGCACGGGATCGACCTGGACGTGCCGGCAGGGACGACGGTCGCCCTCGTCGGCCACACCGGCGCGGGGAAATCCACGATCGCGAAGCTTCTCGCGCGCTTCTACGACCCGCGCGAGGGCCGCATCACGATCGACGGCCACGACCTCCGCAGGGTCAAGCAGGAGAGCCTGCGCAGCCAGCTCGGCATCGTCCCGCAGGAAGGCTTCCTCTTCGCGGGCACGGTCAGAGAGAACATCGCCTTCGCACAGCCCGAGGCTGGGCAGGAGGAGATCGAGGCCGCCGCGCGCGCCGTCGGAGCGCACGACTTCATCGAAGCTCTGGAGAACGGCTACGAGACCGAGGTCGCCGAGCGCGGCGCGCGACTCTCGCTCGGCCAGCGCCAGCTCGTCGCTTTCGCACGCGCTCTGCTCGCCGACCCGCGCATTCTCGTCCTCGACGAGGCGACGTCGAGCGTGGACATCGGCACGGAGCGGCGCATCGAGCTCGCTCTGCGCACGCTGCTCGCCGGCCGGACGGCGTTCATCATCGCCCACCGGCTCTCGACGATCCGAAACGCGGACTTGATCGTCGTTCTCGAGCACGGCCGCGTCGTCGAGCAGGGGACGCACGATGAGCTCCTGCAGCGCGAGGGCCTCTACCTCTCGCTCTACGGCGACTGGGCATCAGCCGCCGCCTGATCTACGCTACGCGCCGATGCAGGCGGGCACCGTCATCGGCAAGGCCTGGGACATGTACAAGGCGCACTGGCGCCACCTCATCCCGATCGCCTTCGTCGTCTACGTCCTCATCTCGCTCCTGATCCTCCTGCTCACCTCGCTCGGCTGGCTCGGCGCCGTCCTGGGCTTCTTCGTCAGCATCGCCGGAGTCTTCTGGCTCCAGGGCGCGCTGGTCCTCGCAGTCGACGACGTCCGCGACGGCCGGGCCGACCTCTCGCTCAGCCAGACGCTCGACCGGGTGACACCTCACCTGGCCACCCTCGTCGCCGCCGGCCTGCTCGCGGGAATCGCGATCGCCTTCGGTTTCATCCTCCTGATCGTCCCCGGCCTGTTCCTGCTGACGATCTGGCTCCTGATCGTGCCGGCGATCATGCTGGAGAACTGCGGCGTCTCGCAGTCGTTCGGCCGGAGCCAGGACCTCGTCCGCGGCTACGGCTGGTCGGTCTTCGGCGTGATCGTCCTGACGTTCCTGATCTTCATCGGAGTCGGGCTCGTGTTCGGGATCCTCGACTCGGCAGTCGACAGCGCCTGGCTCAGCTTTGTGCTCAACGTCGTCCTGCAGACGATCACCGCCCCGTTCCTCGCGCTGGCCTGGACGACGACGTACTACGAGCTCCGGGATCTGAAGGGAGCGGAACCGACCGCAGCCGTCTAAGCTCGGGTTCGTGTCCGAGCTCGACAAGGAGACGCAGGAGCGGATCGAGGATCCGGTCTCCCAGCAGGCGGAGGAAGAGACCCGTCTGACGCCCGCCGAGGCGGTGGCGCAGATGCGGATCAAGGTGCCGACGCGGGCCAACCGCAAGCTCGCGACGCTCGTCGACCGCATCAACGAGGACGCGCAGGTGAAGGCGTGGTGGCACGTGTCAAACGTGAACGCGGTCAAGCGCCTCGAGATCAACGACCACTCGTGGGTGCACATCCAGATCGTCACGAACATCGCGCTGAAGCTCCTGCGCCAGCTGACCAAGCACCACGTCGAGCCGGCGATGGTGGAGGACTACGGGATGAGCCGCGACGATGCCGAGATCGTCGTCGTGCTCGGCGCCCTCCTCCACTGCGTCGGCATGTCGGTACACCGCGAAGGCCATGAAGACTGGAGCCTCTTCCTCGCCGAACCGAAGATGCGGGAGCTCCTCGAAGGCCTCTACGACGAGCCCGAGCGGACCGTCGTGATCGTCGAGGTGCTCGGGGCAATCACGAGCCACCGCGAGGACGGGAAGCCGCTCACCCTGGAGGCCGGCATCGTGCGCGTCGCCGACGCCCTCGACATGGCCAAGGGCCGCTCGCGGATCCCGTTCGAGCACGGGCGTGTCTCCATCCACTCCCTCTCGGCGGCGGCGATCGACAGCGTCCACATCGGTGACGGCGAGAGCGCCCCGATCTCCATCGAGATCGAGATGAACAACTCGTCCGGGGTCTACCAGGTGGACGAGCTCCTGAAGGCGAAGCTCCGCGGCTCAGGCCTCGAGCCCTACGTCGAGGTCGTCGCACGGATAGACACGGAGGCCGAAAAGAGCCTCATTCCGCTGTACCGCCTCGAGCTCTGAGCCCAGGACGGCCGCTACAATGACCGCGCCCTTGCGGGGTCGTCTAATGGTAGGACGCCTGACTCTGGATCAGGTAGTCAAGGTTCGAGTCCTTGCCCCGCAGCCTCATCGAAATGACGAAGGCCGCCCGGGAGAGCGGCCTTCGACGAGGAGAGGAACGACGCTTTGCGGCGGAGCGTCGGTCTCTACCTTCCTCGGCAGAAGCCGCCGTCCTCTTTAGCCCGAAAGAGGCGTCCCGCCGGATTCCCCGGAATCGCCGCAGCCCGCAGCCAGGACAGCCGCGAGGAGGACCGGCACTACGAAGAGCCTGAACATCAGCTCACCGCCACCATGTGATCCGCGGAGTGGTTCGCTCCGTCGAAGCCCTCGCGGTCCACGAACTGGCGCTGGAAGAGCTCGAACGTGAGGAGCGCGCCGAGCGGCTTCGTATAGCGCGCGCGGCCGGAGAGCGTGTCGTCGACCAGCGTCCGCACCGCCTCCTCGCGAATCTGCCCGCGGGCGAGCGTCCGCGGCTCGAGAAGGATGCCGAGGAGCGCTGCGCCGTCCTCACCGCGAAGGTCGGTCGTGTAGTCGCCGAGGCCGGAGCGAACCGGCCACCACCTCGGGCCCAGGCGCGCGTCGACGCGTCGACGAATCCCCCGCCGCGCGCGGATCCGTAGCTCCTTCACCTTGCGCCTCCGGCCTGAGAGGCCGGGTGGGATCTCGTCGCGTGCGTTTCTGACAGCGGCGAGCTCGGGAAAGCGGCGCAGATAGGCCTGCTGGATGGCGCCCGTCACGCGGAAGCTGTCCGGCATGCGGCGCAACCGGTCGACTAGGTCATAGTCGTCGTAGGGGTCGCGCGGCGCGAGGAAGTCTGTGAAGAGGTCGGCGCCCGGCCAGATCTTCCGGGTCTGTGCGTTGTAGGTGACGTGCCGGGCCTTCTGGATCGGCGTCCCCTCCTCCTCGTCCAGGTG
>DATEOR010000016.1:0-6368 GCA_035273885.1 Gaiellaceae bacterium | reverse complement strand
CGCCGTCTTCGGCCTGGGGATCCTCGTGCTCGCGCTGTATCGCCAGGTGGGCGTCCTCACGATGCGCCTCGGGCCAGGCGTCGCCCTCGAGCTCGCCGAAGAGGGCCCGCCGCTCGGAGACGTCGCGCCGGAGCTCGACGGTCTGGGTCGGGTCGGAGAGGAGCTTGTCGCCTTCTTCAGCCCGGACTGCCGGCTATGCCGCGCGATCGCGCCGGGGGTTCGCGCCTTCGAACGCGAGGGAATGCCCGTCCGAACCGTGTACGAGCACGAGGAGCCGTCCGTCTTCGAACGCTGGCGCGTTCCCGGGACGCCGTTCATCGTGCACGTGGTCGACGGATTCGTCGCGGCCAAGGGAACGGTCAACTCACTCGAGCAGCTCGACGGCCTCGTCGCGCTCGGCACCGCGAGGATGGAACATGCCCCGGCCTGACGGCTTCCTGGACGGCGCGGCCCGGGCGCTCTCGACTCGCCTGGCCTCTGGCATGACCAGGCGGTCGTTCCTCGGCCGCATGGGCGGCGCGGTGCTGGCGGCGACCGGCGGCGCGGCGGTCGCGGCGGCGGTACGGCCAGAGAAGAGCGAGGCCTTCCACTTCTGCGGGCACATCTGGACGACCGGGTCCTGCCCGAACCCTCTGGGCCTTCCGCGCATCGACAAGCACGGCTTTCCGCTCCGGCCGAGCGACGGGCACCCGATCGACAACCTCGGCCGTGCGGTCAACGCAGATGGTTGGCCCGTCGACGGCTCGGGCCAACGGCTGCGCTCGCCGGACGGCGAGTTCCTCCCGCGGGCTCCGCGGACGCGGCTCTGCGAGGAGTGGACGAACGAGCAATACGGGCTGAACGCCGTCATGGAGGGAGCCTGGTATCGCTGCTGCAGCGGCCAGGTCCGCAAGCTGGTGGATTGTTGTTCGTTCAGCAAGAAGCGGATCAACGGTGACGCGTCCCTGACCGGCTACTGCTTCGACGGCAGGCGCGTGTTCTGCGTCATGTACTACGACTCGGGGCTCAAGTGCTAGCCGTCGCCGCCGCGCTCGCGGCGACTGCTCTCCTCGCCGGAGTCTCGGGCGCCTGGTCGCCCTGAGGCCTCTCCATGGTCGAGACCTTCACTCCGGCCGTGTGCCGGAGCCGCTCCCGTCAACGTCTGGCAGTCGCTCTCTTCGCGCTTGCGGCGCTCGCCGCCTCGGCCGCGCTCGGCGCGGCGCTCGGCTTCGTGGGCAGCCTCGTCGGCACGCGCCCCGCGCTGATCGCAGCAGCTGCGCTCGCGTTCCTCGCCGCTCTTCGTGAGGCAGGCGTCCTCCGCCTGCCGGTGCCGCAGTCACGCAGGCAGGTGCCGGAGCGCTGGCAGTACGAGCTGCCGCTCCCGCTCTGGAGTGCCGGGTACGGCGCGGGGCTCGGCCTCGGCTTCCTCACCTACCAGCCCGTCGCCACCTTCTGGGTCGCGTGCGCGGCGGCGCTCGCGCTGGGGAAGCCGATCCTCGCCGCCTGCTGCTTCGCGCTCTACGGAACGGGCCGCGCGTTCATGACGATCTGGCCGCGCCGTCGTGAGTCCAGTGGGCCGGCCGCAGTGGAGCGGCTCGTCGAGCGCGCCTCGTTCGTCGGGCGAGTGAACGCCGTCGTCCTCGCGCTCGCGGTCGTCCTGCTGGCCGTCGCGCCCGCTGCCGGCGCCGCGGTCACGTCGCTCGGCCGCGGCTTCGATCCGGCGGCTTACGGGCAGACGCTGGCGCGCGCGCAGCGAGATTCGGGGACGATGAGGGTGGTCGTCAACCCGCCGGCTCCCGATCCGGCCGACACGGTGAGCCCGGCGAACGCGCCTGCGCTCGACGGCGACTACCTTGCCTACGAGGACGACCAGGGCATCAAGGTGATCGACTGGCGGGACGACACTCTCGTCGCCCAGCTGGACGGGCCCTATTCGCACCCGGCTCTCGACTATCCGCAGCTCGCCTACATCCGCGACGACGGGGCATACGAGCGCCTCATCCTGGCCGACGACATCAGCAAGCCGAATCCCGACGAGCAGGTCATCGCCTCTGTGCGCTCGGCCGCCGATCTCGGGCGCCCTGCGCTGCGCGGCGGACGGCTCGCGTGGCACCGGATCCTGCACAGCGGCTCGGCGATCTACGTGCTCAACCTGGCCACGGACGAGCGGCGCGTGGTCAAGCGGACGAACATCTGGATGGAGGCGAACCCGTCGGTGACCGCGCAACGGATCGTCTGGGTGGAGCACCGGCCGCAAGGCTCGTACCTGCGGATGAAGTGGTTCGGGAGCAACCACACGAAGACCCTCATGCACGTGAGCGGCAGAAAGACGTTTCTTTGGACGACGGCGCTGACCGGTCGAACCGCGTATGTCACAAAGTGGACGCCCTCGACTCAAAAAGCGGTCGTTTTGCGGGTAAATTTCTGACCTGAGGCGGCTCACTCCAATGAGGGACGCGCGGACCTAAAGTCCGTCGTAAAGTGCGTGTGCGGGAAAGTATCCCGAGGGAGAAGGAACGAGAGCGGAGGAGAGTTAGCTTTGCGGCAACCGGGACGAATTGCGCGAACCTTCATCGCGGCTACCTGCGCGACGCTTGCGCTTGCAGCTGCGTCCGCGGGTGGGGCCGGAATAACTGTGCTCCGGAGCTCGCCGGCCACTCCTGACAACCTTTCGAGCCAGCAGTGGAACCTCGACATGATCGGTGCTTTCCAGGCGCAGACCATCACGGGGGGAAGCCCTGATGTCCGCGTCGCGCTGATCGACTCGGGCATCGATCCGGAGCATCCCGAGTTCGCGGGTCGCATCGACACCGCCAACAGCGTCTCTTGCATCACCGGGACGCCGGTCAATGATCCGACGGGCGCGCTCTGGCGCGACAACGTCGGCCACGGCACGCACGTTGCCGGCCTGATTGCAGCGGGAGACAACGACTTCGGCACTGTCGGCGTCGCACCGAACGTCCAGCTCCTGATCGTGAAGGTCACTGACCCCGGCCTCCCGATCACGCCTCAGGCGGCTGCGTGCGCGTTCAAGTACGTCTCGCAGCAGAACGTGGACGTCGCGAACGCGAGCTTCGCCGTCGACAAGGGCGCGACCGGTGCGGCCGATCCGCTCGACTTCTTCTGCGCGGCGGATCCCAGCGATGCGGAGGCTATTCAGGCCGTTGGCGGAGCCGTGAAGGCTGCGCTCCGGTCCGGGACGACGATTGTCGCCTCGGCCGGGAACAACGGCATCGACATGACTCAGCCCGCCGGCGGCCCGAGCTGCATCCGCATGCCGGTCCAGCTTCCGGGCGTGATCGGAGTGGCGAGCGAGGGCAGGAACGGTGGGCCCGTCTTGGCCACGCCTCCGGGACCCTCCAACTTCGGCTTCGGCGCGATCGATCTCGTCGCCCCCGGCGGTGATCCGGCGCAGGGCGGAGTTCCGAACGGTCTAGTCCTGTCGACCTTCCCGACGTACATCCCAATCCCCCCGACTGCGATGCCCAACGTCGTCGACGGACCGGGCGCGACCTACCGTTACAACGCGGGCACGTCCATGGCGGCCGCGCAGGTGAGCGGCGTCGCCGCGCTCGTGTCGAGCCGGTTCGCGAAGCTGAACTCGTTTCGCTTCCTGAAGCCGCTGAAGCCGCTGTTCATCCGGGCATTGCTCGACCGGACCGCGCAGGAGAAGCCCTGCCCGGCCGACCCGCGCTGCGTCGGCACCGCGGATTACAACGGATTCTTCGGATTCGGCCAGGTGGATGCGAACGCGGCCGTGACCGCGTTCGGGTTCGACGACTAGCCGAACGCGCCGAACGTTGTCCTCAAGGGCCGAAGGCCGGGAGTTCGAGGGCCCGCTCGAAGGCGGCTCGGTCGTGCGCCGGCTCCCCGTGCGAGACGACCACGTGCTCGAAGGGGAGGTCGAGCAGCATGCGGAGAGCCGGGAGCACGCGCTCCTCGTGCCACGGCGTTCCCCAGACGCGGAGCTCGCCGTTCCTTTCGGTGAGCGCATCGGCGAAGACGAGGGCTCGCTGCTCGGGAGCCCAAAGCGGCGTCTCGTTCCGGCCGCGTCCGTCGTACAGCGCAACGAGCCCCCCGGGAAGCTCCGAGCCGGGCTCGATCGGCTCGAGCTCGCTCTCGGGGACGTCGTCGCGCCAGAAGAGGCTGGGCCCGAACGCCCGCGCACCGTAACGGCGCACGAAGAGATCGACGTCACGGACGTGGTCCGGCTTCAGCACGACGACGAGCGTGGGCGGCGCCGCGTCGAGGCGCTCCCAGATCTCGTGCGCGTCCTCGGGCGGGGCGAGCGGGTCGACGAGCGCCACCTCGCCGCCCGTCTCGATCACGGTCGAGGTCACGTGCGGCTCCCAGCCCGACTCCGGGTTCCACGCGGGGTGTTGCAGGCGCCAGATCCAGAGACCGGGCGCGATGTCCATCGGCGGCATGCCTCCTTATACTCGGGACATGGCCGAGATCGCGCACATCTGGCGCTCGCCGAAGCGCCGAGAGCTCATGGAGGAGCTCGACACCGCCCAGGTCTTCGAGAACGAAGGCGTCGAGGGCTGCGCCCACCGGCGCGGCGGCAAGCGTAACGTGCTCTTCGTCGCTGCCGAGGATCTCGAGTCCGTGGACGTCCCGCCCGGGCGCGTGAAGGAGAACTTCACCGTGCGCGGCGCCGACGTGATGAACTGGCCGATCGGCCAGCGCTTCCAGATCGGCGACGCCGAGTTCGAGATCTCCATGGTCTGCGACCCCTGCGAGCTCATGGAGGAGATTCGCCCCGGCCTGCAGGCGGAGCTCGAGGGGAAGCGCGGGATGCTCGCCAAGGTCGTGACGACCGGGCGAGTCACCCAGGGGGATCAGATCACGCTGCTTTGACCGCAGCGACGAGCTTCTCGACCGACGACTTCGCGTCGCCGAAGAGCATGGCCGAGTTTCCCTCGTAGAAGAGGTCGTTGTCGATCCCGGCGAAGCCGGGGTTCATGCTGCGCTTGAGGATGACGACGTTCGCGGCCTGGTCGACGTTCAGGATCGGCATGCCGTAGAGGGGGCTCTCGGGGTTGTCCCGCGCGGCCGGGTTCGTTACGTCGTTCGCTCCGATGACGAGCGCGACGTCGGTTCGCGGGAACTCCGGGTTGATGTCGTCCATGTCGTAGAGCTGCGGGTACGGAACCTGCGCTTCGGCCAGGAGGACGTTCATGTGCCCCGGCATTCGCCCAGCGACCGGGTGGATCGCGTACTTGACGTCGACGCCGCGCGCCTCGAGGAGATCCGCGAGCTCCCGCACCGCGTGCTGAGCCTGCGCGACGGCCAGCCCGTAGCCAGGCACGACGACCACGCGCTGCGCGTAGGCGAGCATGACGGCGGCGTCGTCGGCGGTCACCTCCCGGTAGGACTTGCCGTCCGTCGAGGCCGCCGCGGCCGTGCCTCCGGCCGGGGCCGCTCCGAACGCGCCGAAGAGAACGTTGGCGATCGAGCGGTTCATCGCCCGCCCCATGAGAACGGTGAGGAGCGTCCCCGACGCGCCGACGAGGGTTCCGCCGATGATCAGCGCGGTGTTCTCGAGGACGAAGCCCGCGGAAGCCGCCGCGAGCCCCGTGAACGCGTTCAAGAGCGAGATCACGACCGGCATGTCGGCGCCGCCGATCGGGAGAACGAGCATGACGCCGAAGAGGAGGGCGCCGAGGAGGAGCAGCACCATCCAGATCCCCTGCTCGGTCGAGCCGGCTGCGACGCCGAGCCCGAGGAGCGCCGCGAAGAGGAGCCCATTCACGATCTGCTGGCCCGCGAAGGTGATCGGCCGGCCCGGGAGCACCTCCTGCAGCTTCCCGAAGGCGACCAGGCTCCCCGAAAAGGAGACCGAGCCGATCAGCGCGGAGAAGAGCATCGCGCCGATCGAGTCGCCGGAGAGGTGTCCGGGGTCAGGCGCGATCCGGTGGAACTCGGCGGCCGCAATGAGGGCTGCCGCGCCGCCGCCGACGCCGTTGAAAAGCGCCACCATCTGCGGCATCGCAGTCATCTTCACGAGGCGCGCCGAGACGACTCCGATCACGGTCCCGACGGCCATCCCGACGAGGATCAGCCAGTAGCTCGTGATGTCCTCGTCGAGGAAGGTGAAGAAGATCGCGATCCCCATCCCGACGGCGGCGATCCAGTTGCCCGAGCGCGCGGTCGGAGGCGAGGAGAGCCGCCGGATGCCGACGATGAGGAGCACCGCAGCGACGAGGTAGGTGAAGTTGATCGCCGTCTGGGACAGCGCGAGAACAGGCGTCATTCGGACTCGGGCTTGGACGGCTTGCGCTTGAACATCTCGAGCATGCGGTCGGTGACGAGGAAGCCGCCGACGACGTTGATCGTCGCGAAGACGACGGCGACGAAGGCGAGCGCCTTCTCGAGGTCGGAGTCGG
>DATEOR010000015.1:0-5508 GCA_035273885.1 Gaiellaceae bacterium | reverse complement strand
GACGTCGTCGGCGTCCGCGGCCAGGCGACGAAGACGAAGCGCGGCGAGCCGTCGCTTTCTGTGACCGAGCTCCAGCTGCTTGCAAAGATCCAGCGGCCGTTACCCGACACCTACCACGGGGTCGTCGATGCGGAGACCCGCTACCGCAAGCGTTACCTCGACCTGCTCGTCAACGAGGAGACGCGGCGCGACTTCCTCATCCGGAGCGAGATGGTGGCAGCCATTCGCCGCTTCCTCGACGCGCGCGGCTTCGTCGAGGTCGAGACGCCGATCCTGCAGCCGCGCTACGGCGGCGCGCTCGCGGAGCCCTTCGTCACGCACTCGAACGAGCTCGACGCCGATCTCTACCTGCGCATCGCGGACGAGCTCTACCTCAAGCGGCTCATCGTCGGCGGCCTCGAGAAGGTCTACGAGATCTCGAAGGACTTCCGCAACGAGAGCATTTCCTACAAGCACCAGCCGGAGTTCACCATGCTCGAGTGGTACGAGGCCTACGCGGACTACGAGGACGCGATGGCGCTGATCGAGGAGCTGCTCAGAGTGGTCACGGAGGAGGCGACCGGCTCCGCAAAGGTGACCTTCCGCGGCCAGGAGATCGACTTCGGCCCCGCGTGGCAGCGGCTCAGCCTGATCGGCGCGCTCGAGGCGGAGGGCATTTGGACGCGCGACGCCGACGAGCTGCGCGGCCGGCTACAGGAGCGGGAGATCGACACGGGCGCCGACGAGACGTGGGCGCAGCTGGTCGACCACGCGCTCAGCCAGCTCGTCGAGCCGAAGCTGGTCCAGCCGACGATCCTCTACGACTACCCGGTCGAGCTCTCGCCGCTCGCTCGCCTCAAGGAGGGCGAAGAGGGGATCGTCGAGCGCTTCGAGTACTTCGCGGGCGGGATGGAGCTCGGCAACGCCTACTCGGAGCTGAACGACGCGGAGGAGCAGGCTGCCCGCTTCGCCGAGATGGGCGCGGAGGATCCCGACTACGTCGAGGCGCTCTCCTACGGAATGCCGCCGACGGCGGGCCTCGGGCTCGGCATCGACAGGCTCTCCATGCTGCTGACCGGGCGGGACACGATCCGCGACGTCATCCTCTTCCCGACGCTCCGGCCGACGGAGTAGTCCTTCATCCCCGCGAGGATGTAGACGCTCGCGAGGCCGGCCCACTCGCCGTAGGGCTCCAGGATCTCGCGGGTCTCTTCGGTCTCGACCCAGCGGCCCCGCTCGGCCGAGACGAGCTTCACGAGCCCGAGGTCTCCGACGAGCCCGCACTCGAAGCGGCCGAGGCCGTAGAGGCAGATCATCCCGGCCGACCACGGGCCGAGCCCGCGCTCGCGCTCGATCCGCCGCGCGGCCACGTCGGTGGACACCCCGTGCAGGCGCTCGAGGTCGAGCTCCTGCGTGAGTCGAAGAAGCGCCGAGGCCTTCCGGGAGACGAGCCCGTGACGCGCGAGCTCGGCGCGCGTGAAGCGCTGGAAGGTCCCCCGCGTCGGAGGCAGACGAAGGCCCGCGTTCTCCGGGCAGCTGAGGCGCACGAGCTTCGCTTCGAGGAGCCGCGCCGACCGGGAGTCGATCAGCTGCCCGCAGACCGCCTTGAGCAGCGAGTGGACGACCGTCGCCGTCCGGATCGGGCGCATTCCGCTTTTCTCCCTCACTGTGTGCCCGATCAACGGGTCGTTCCGGAAGCGGCGCAGGAACTCGTTGTGGTCGTCGTCGGCCGCGAGTACGAACCGGAGCTTTGCGAGCGCCTCTTCGGGCTCGTCGCTCTCGATGGAGACAGCGAGCTTCCCGTCCGGCCTCTGCGAGACGCGCGCGAGCGCGGGTGCGCGCCCGGCCTCGTAGCCGACGGTCAGGACGCCGTCGCGCAGGAAGCGCGTCGCGTCGCTCTTCATCCGCGCGGAGAGAGCGAGGGAGTAGGGCTGGACCGGGGCGATCGTGGTTTCGAGCGGCACGGCCCGAGACTAACCACCGGGTAGGCTCGCGTGCATGGAGCGGCTCGTGCTGGTGCACGGCAGCGTTCGAAACGGCGACTCGTCGTGGGCCGCCCAGCGCCCGCTCGCCGCTCGCTTCGAGCTCGTCGTTCTCAATCGGCCGTGCTTCCCGCCGAATCCGCTCGAGGAAGTCGTGGACTTCGAGGAGCACGCAGCCTGGGTCGCGGAAAGGCTTCTTCCGGGCGACCATCTGTGTGGCCACTCGTACGGCGCGGTCGTCAGTCTCTATGCGGCCGGGCACGCGGAAGACCTTCGGTCGTTGACGGTCCTCGAGCCGCCCGCCTTCGGCCTCGCGGCCGGGCATCCGGACGCGGACCGGCTCGTCGAGGTCCTGCGAGCTCACTGGGAGGATGGCCCGTCGGAGCCACGTGCCTTTCTCCTCGGCTTCTACGCGCGGGTGGCCGGACGCCAGGTGGAGCTGCCCGATCCGCTCCCGCCAGATCTGGAGCAGGGCGCGCGGACCCTCATGGTCGAGCGTTTCCCGTGGGAGGCCGACCCGCCCCTGGATCTGCTCGCGGCCGCCTCCTATCCCAAGCTCGTCGTCTCGGGAGGCTGGAGCCCGGCGTTCGACGCCGTCTGCGATGTGCTCGAGGAGCGGCTGGGCGCCGAGCGGGCAATCCTGCCGGGGGCCGGCCACAACCCGCAGCTCGCCGTGGGGTTCAACGAGCGCCTGCTCGAATTCCTTACTTCGCCCTAGAGCCGAAGTCGGCTGTGACGATCGTCGCCTCGGAGTAGTCCTGGTAGTACCCGACCGGGTCGGTCACGTGGGCGATCGAGACGCCGATCCGGTTCCAGTCCTTGCTGAGGAGGTTGGCGCGGTGGCCGGGGCTGTGCATCCAGAGCGAGACGGTCTTGCGGGCGCCGAGGCCGGGCGCCCCCCAGGCGAGGTTCTCGCCGGCGCTCCAGGACGTGTAGCCGGGGCCGGGCCAGTACCAGCGGATCCAGGCCCCGAACGACTTCCACTTGCCGTTGTGGCGGAGCTCGTGCCGGAAGTAGCCGACGTTCGCCATCGAGTCCGAGTGCTTGGTCGCGGCCCGTGTCAGTCGCGTGACGACGCGCAGGGGCTTGAGCCCGTGGTTCTCGCGCACGTGGTTGATGCGCCGCACGAGCGTCTTCTCTGCCCCGTCGTGCTGGACGACGGCGGTTCCGCCCGCGGGGGCCGCGAAGACGAGCGCTGCAACGGCTATCGAGATCCAGCGAAGGACGGTCACACGATAGAAAATCGTCGAGTCGGAGCGGTTACGCCGCCCTCGCGAGAGGGATCCTTGAGAAAACCTGTCGAGCGTCCGATACGAAGAAGTAGCGCGTCTCGCAGGCGGTTCGGTAGCTCCCGACCGAACCGGTAGCATAGGTCGCGGAGCCAGCGAGAAAGGATTCAAGGGTTTGTTCGAACGCTTTACTGAGAGGGCAAGACAGGTCGTCGTTCTCGCACAGGACGAGGCCCGAGCGCTGAAGCACAACTACATCGGGACCGAGCACATCCTCCTCGGCCTCCTTCGGGAGGAGGAGGGGCTCGCAGCCCGAGTCCTCGAGAGCCTCGACATCACCGTCGAGGAGGTGCGCGCCCAGGTCGCGCGCATCGTCGGCCAGGGCGACGAGGTGACCACAGGCCAGATCCCGTTCACACCGCGCGCCAAGAAGGTCCTCGAGCTTGCGCTGCGCGAAGCGCTCTCGCTCGGCCACAACTACATCGGGACGGAGCACATCCTCCTCGGGCTCGTACGCGAGAACGAGGGTGTCGCCGCCCGCATCCTGCTCGACTTCGACGCCGACGCAGAGAAGATCCGCAACGAGATCATCCGCATGCTGTCCGGCCCCGGCCGGCGCCAGCAGGGCGGAGGCGGCGGGACGGGCGAGAAGACGAAGAGCTCCAAGCTCCTCGACCAGTTCGGCCGCAACCTCACGCGGCTCGCCTCGGAAGGCAAGCTCGACCCAGTGGTCGGGCGCCAGACCGAGATTGAGCGCGTGATGCAGATCCTCTCGCGCCGCACGAAGAACAACCCGGTGCTGATCGGCGAGCCCGGCGTGGGCAAGACCGCCGTCGTCGAGGGCCTCGCCGCCCGCATCAGCGGGAACCAGGTGCCCGAGCTCCTGAAGGGCAAGCAGATCTACACGCTCGACCTCGCGGCTCTCGTCGCCGGGTCGAAGTACCGCGGTGAGTTCGAGGAGCGCTTGAAGAAGGTGATGAAGGAGATCACGCAGCGCGGCGACATCATCCTGTTCATCGACGAGCTCCATAATCTCGTCGGCGCGGGCGCCGCCGAGGGCGCGATCGACGCAGCGTCGATCCTCAAGCCCGCGCTTGCCCGCGGCGAGCTGCAGACGATCGGCGCGACGACCCTCGACGAGTACCGCAAGTACCTCGAGCGCGACGCCGCCCTCGAACGCCGCTTCCAGCAGATCAAGGTGGACGAGCCCACCGTGGACGACACGCAGCAGATCCTGCGGGGCCTGCGCGACCGCTACGAAGCCCACCACCGCTGCACGATCACCGACGACGCGCTCCGCGCCGCCGCTGTGCTCTCCGACCGCTACATCCAGGACCGCCACCTGCCGGACAAGGCCATCGACCTCATCGACGAGGCCGCCTCCCGCATGCGCATCAAGACGATGACGGCTCCCCCGCGGCACCGCGAGCTCGAGGAAGAGATCGAGCGCGTCCGCGAGGAGAAGGAAGCCGCGATCGAGGCGCAGGAGTTCGAGAAGGCCGCCAACCTCCGCGACAAGGAGCGCAAGCTCTCGCAGAAGAAGCGCGACCTCGAGGAGAAGTGGCGCAACTCGGAGCAGGTCGAGCAGCCGGAGATCGGCGAGGAGGAGATCGCCGACATCGTCTCGATGTGGACGGGTATCCCGGTCTTCAAGCTCACGGAGGCGGAGTCGCAGAAGCTCATCCGCATGGAGGACGAGCTCCACAAGCGCGTCATCGGCCAGAACGAGGCGATCGTCGCCGTGTCCAAGTCGATCCGCCGCGCGCGGGCCGGCATCAAGGACCCGAAGCGCCCGACGGGCTCGTTCATCTTCCTCGGCCCCTCGGGCGTCGGGAAGACGGAGCTTGCCCGCACGCTCGCCGAGTTCCTGTTCGGCGACGAGGACGCCCTGATCCAGGTCGACATGTCCGAGTACATGGAGAAGCACTCGGTCTCGCGGCTCGTCGGCTCGCCGCCCGGCTACATCGGCTACGACGAGGGCGGTCAGCTGACCGAGGCCGTGCGCCGCAAGCCGTACTCGGTCGTCCTGCTCGACGAGATCGAGAAGGCGCACCCGGACGTGTTCAACATCCTTCTCCAGATCCTCGAGGACGGGAAGCTGACCGACTCGCAGGGCCGCAAGGTCGACTTCCGCAACACCATCGTGATCATGACGTCGAACATCGGCGCCGCGACGATCGCGAAGAACCAGTCGCTCGGCTTCTCGATCGGCGACGAGAGCGGTCTCTCGTACGAGGACATGAAGGACCGCGTGATGGGCGAGCTGAAGAAGATCTTCCGCCCCGAGCTGCTGAACCGGATCGACGAGGTGATCGTCT
>DATEOR010000014.1:0-2140 GCA_035273885.1 Gaiellaceae bacterium | reverse complement strand
CGGCCCTTCGGCGAGGCGGCGAAGCTCTGCCAGCTCGAGCAGGTCGGGGCGGTAGACCCGGACGCGGTTCTTTCCGTGCTCCTTGGCCAGGTAGAGGGCCGAGTCGGCCACGCGCACGAGCTCGGAGCGCTCGACGCCGTGGTCGGGGTACGTGACGACACCTGCGGAGAGCTGCGCCGTCCCGCTCACGCGCCCGATCACGCCCTCGGCGATCTCCATCGCCTCGCGCGCGGTCGTGCCGGGCAGGAGGAGCGCGAACTCGTCGCCCCCGATCCGGAAGGCCTCCCCGTCCTGGCGTAGCCGGTCGGCGATCTTCGCGAGTGCCTGGTCTCCGACGGGATGGCCGTAGAGGTCGTTGATCTGCTTGAAGTCATCCACGTCGAGGAGGCAGATGGAGAGCGGATGCACGGAGTCGGCGGCCAGCGCCTCTCGTTCCAGCTGCTCGTAGAAGTGGCGGTGGTTGCCGAGCCCGGTGAGGGGGTCGGTCAAGGCGAGCCGCATCGCCTTCAGCTCCCGGTGCACAGAGCGCTGGTACAGGGCAATCGCGACCACCGGGCCGACAAGGGCTGCGGAGAGGAACGGTGAGCGATCCCACAGCACGGCGAGCATCAGGCTCAGCGAAGCCATCACCGAGAAGGGGATCAGCGTCGAGGACGTGGCCTGGGGAAGCAGCCGCTTGAGCGGCTCGCGCGCCGAGCGGGAGACCACCAGCGCGACGAGGACGAGGTCGACGACGTAGAAGGCTGCGGCCGCGACGAGGGTCTCGACGGCGAGCCAGCCGAAGCCCTCCTGGTCACCGAGGAGGCCCGCAGCGGCGGTGGAGGCAGCCGCGAGCGCGTAGACGCCGCCGTTGTAGGCGACCCGCGAGAAGTCGCGTCCGCGCCCGATCTCCACGGCGACCTGCGCGACGAAGGCGACGATGACGGCGGCTTCCCATCCGTAGATGACCGAGGTCCCGACGATGAAGATCGTCGCGAGGGACGTGCCTCCGACGGGAACGTTCTCCAGCGGGACGGGGAAGGCCTCGGCCACCGCTGCGACCACGAGCAGCGCCCAGACGCCGGCGAGCGTCTCCGGGCTCGGCTCTGAGGCTGCGAACACGGTCGCTGCCACGATGACCGTGACGAGCTCGGCGGCCACGACGGGCAGAAGCAGCGGCAGGAGGCGAGCGGTCTCGCGATCGATCTCGGCTTGGCGTCGACCTTTCGTGTTTCGGCCCCCCTTTCGACCCCGGGGCCGCAAACCCAGGTTGTCCCGAACTACGCCAGGCAACCTCAGTGTGCCAGACGGGCAGTACGCACCGGCATCCCTCGAACGAGGGAGGCCTATGAAAAGACGTACAGCTGGGCCTCGGACTCGCAGGGATTTCCGCGGCCGTACATGACGGTTCTGGCTGTCACGTCCGCGATGCACCAGAACGCGGTCTGCGAATCGCCCGGCGCGCTGCCGTGGCGACAGAGGGGCTCCGAGCCCTCGTGGTCGGACAGGATCTCTCGCAGGCGCGTCTTCGTGACCGTCTCCTCGAGGGACTGCGTCATGAGCTCTTTCGCGCGCTGCAGGCGGGCCGTGGAGCCTTCGCTCGAGGCGCTGGCCTCGAAATCGAGCATCTCCGGATGCACGTAGTGGTTCGTGTGGGCGAGCGTCCCGTCCTCGGCCGGCGCGATCGCCTCGGCCGCCGTGGCCGAGCCCTCGATGGACATGACCACGTCGTCCTGGGCGACCACCCAGTTGTAGGACGAGGCCCTGGCGGGATGGAGGATGGCCTTCGTCGCGTCGGTGAGCGTCGTCCGGGTCAGCACGTCGCGCACCTGCAGGAGCCGCGGGATGCCGACGCCCTCGTCCTTGGGCGCGACCTCGTTGCCGGTGATGGAGAGGCCCGACTCGTTCCAGCCGACGCTGATCCAGGGGCCGAGGCCGAGCGTGAAGATCGTCGGCTCCCCGTCGACCTTCCATTCGATCGCGACGACATCGTTCTCGTCGCCCGCGCTCAGATCGTTGTTGTGCGCGACGAGCAGATGCCCGTCCGCGGTCAGAGCCGGAACGGCGGCGACGTCCGTGCAGTGGGCGGGTACCTCCGCCTGGGAGAAGGTGCTGAGCTCCAGGACCGCGTCCGCGAAGAGCGCGAGCGGGTCGACTTCGG
>DATEOR010000013.1:0-6311 GCA_035273885.1 Gaiellaceae bacterium | reverse complement strand
TCGATGGAAACGCCTCGTGCCAGACGAGCGCGCTCTTCGCCCTGAGGCCTGGCGTTCGCGCAAGGCGCAGGAGCCCCACGGCGGTCGGCGGCGCCGTCGCCGCACGCAACTCGGTCTCGGTCCCCGACACCCTTTCGATGCTGAGCCTCGAGCGAAGCTCGATCGCGGTCGGCTCGATGCCGAGGCCTGCCCAAAACGCCGCCTCCGCGCCGATCTCGCCGGCGAGATCAGCGGCAGCGCGCCACAGGTCATCCGAAAAGCGCTCGACCGCCCGGCGCACGTCTTCGCGAGGCTTTGGCTCCTCGGTGCCGTGCTGTGCAGCGTGAAGCACGACGTGCAATGCGCGACCGGGCGCGTTCAGAGCCTCGACCTGTGCTCCGCCGACTGCGATCGTCTCTGTCTGCCCACTCAACACCTCCCACACGCGGGCACGCTCGACTCCCGCGCCCACGAGCGTCGTATGCAGGTCGACGTCGAGGACGTCGCGCCTCCAGATCCGGCTGTGCGGATCGTCATGGCGAAGCTCGAAACCGAGGCGGGCGAGCGCCCTCTCCGCGCTGTCGAGAGTCGCCGGAGCGACGAGGAGATCGACGTCCGAATACTGGCGCCCGCCTTCGTAGAGGTCGGAGAGAGAGGCGCCCTTGAGGAGAATGCACCGCACCCCGGCCGAAGCGAAGGCCTCGACGACACGGGCTGCGGTTCCGTCGATCGTCAGCCGGCGGGCGGCGTGCGCGAAACGCGTGTCGGGCGACACCTCCACGGCTAGTATTGCGAGATCGTCCCCGCGCGGCGCGAGTGGAGCAGCCCGCGGCCGAAGCACCAGACGCCCAGCGGGAGGCCGACGAGGGCAAAGGCGATGAGAGCGAGCGCGTCGCCGCCCCAGCCCCCGCCCTGGAAGATCGCGGCACGCAACCCGTCGAAGGCAAAGCGAGTCGGCATGATGCTTCCGAGCGCCTGCAACCACGACGGCAAGACGTCGGTCGGAAAGTATGCGCCGCTGACGAGCCCCATCGCGAATGTGACGGCGCCGGTGAGGACTTCCCCCCTCTTCATGACGAGAACGATGGCGCCCAAGACGACGCCGATGCTCGCGAGTGCAGCCCCGGATGTGATGAGGATGGTGATGAAGCCGACCCAGTCCGTATCCGCAAAGCTCACGCCGAACATGAGGGCGCTGAGCAGCAGATAGAACGCGGCGCGAAGCATGCCGAAGCCGAACTGGAATGCCGCGAGGCCGAAGGAAAGCTCGGGGGTGGTGATCGGCTGCGCCGTCAGGGCCTCGAGCGTCCCGGTCAGCTGCTCTTCTCGGATGCGATGCGCGAGGCCGCCGCTCGCTGCCTGGAGGACGATCGTGATCGCGATACCGATCGAGGCGAACGCGAAATAGCTGGGCGCACCGTCGAGATCCTGCGTACTCGTGTCGTCGAACGTCTGCGAGATGAAAAAGAAGACCAGCAGGTTGATGACCCCGTAGAAGAGATCCAGGACGAACGCGAGTCGGTATGAGCGCTGGACGAGGTAGTCGCGACGGACAAGGGCCGCGATCACGCCGAGGCGCGGGATGCTAAACGGGAAAGGAAACGCGTTCGTCACAGAGTTTCACGTCCTCGTCGAGATGGGTTGCGATCAGCGCCACCGTCTTGGGCCGCCGTTCGAGGGCCCCCCAGAGACGGGCTCTCGCGTCAGCGTCAAGCGACCGCGTCGGCTCGTCCAAAAGGAGAACGGCCGGTTCTCCGATCAGGGCCCGCGCGATACCCAGTTGCTGCACCATCCCGGTCGAACAACGGTCGACCCGCTGCGCAGCGATGTCCGCGATCTCAAGCTCCTCGATGAGCCCGTCGACGGCGCGCATGCCTTCGCGGCGATTGTCGTAGCGGATCCGGGCGAAGAAGAGGAGATTTGTCCGCCCGCTCAGACGGAGGTAGAACGAGCGCTCCTGCGCGAGCGATGCACCGACAAGACGGCGCGCCGCGAGCTCGCCGGCGCGGTGGCCGCCGATCAAGACGGATCCGGCCGAGGGCATGAGCGTCCCGGCGACACACCGAAGCACCGTGCTTTTCCCCGAGCCGTTCGGCCCCCAGAGCGCGATGCGCCGGCCCGGCTCGGCCGAGAGGTCGAACGAGCGGATGACCTCCTTTGCCCCGAACTGGCGGCTCAGGCCCTCGATCGAGAGCAGTTCTCCGTTGTTGCTCACTGGCCTCGAATTAAAGAGCGCCTAGAAGACGGGGGTCTCCCGCCAAACGCCCCACACAGCTCGAAGGGAGTCACACATCTCGCCCATGGTCACGTAGGCGCGAGAGGCGTCGATGATCGCCGGCATGAGGTTGGTGTCGGCCTCGGCCGCGTCGCGCTTGAGCCGGGCCAGCGCCGACTCGGCGGACGCAGAGTCGCGCCGCGCGCGGAGGCTCTGGACGCGATCGATCTGCTTCTGCTCGAGGGCCGCGTCGATCTTGAGGATCTCGACCTCGCGCTCGTCGGGATCCTCGAACCGGTTCACGCCGACGATGACGCGCTCGCCCCTTTCGACCTCGCTCTGGAACCGGAACGAGGCCTCGGCGATCTCGCGCTGGAAGAAGTTCTCCTTGATCGCCTCGACGACGCCGCCGAGCTCGCGGATGCGCCCGAAGTAGTCGTAGGCCTCCTGCTCGAGCCGGTTGGTCAGGTCCTCGAGGTAGTACGAGCCCCCGAGCGGGTCGATCGTGCTCGCCACTCCGGTCTCGTGCGCGATCACCTGCTGCGTGCGCAGGGCGAGCTTCACCGCGTGCTCCGTCGGGAGCGCGAGCGCCTCGTCGAAGGAGTTGGTGTGGAGCGACTGGCAGCCGCCGAGAACCGCGGCCAGCGCCTCGAGCGCGGTCCGCACGATGTTCACCTCCGGCTGCTGCGCGGTCAGCGAGACGCCGGCGGTCTGCGCGTGGAAGCGCATGAGCCACGAGCGCGGGTTCTTCGCCCCGTAGCGTTCGCGTAGCTCTCGGGCCCAGATCCGCCGGGCGGCCCGGTACTTCGCCACCTCTTCGAAGAAGTCGATGTGTGCGTTGAAGAAGAACGAAAGGCGCGGAGCGAAGTCGTCCACGTCGAGCCCACGCTCGATACCGGCCTCGACATAGGCGAATCCGTCGGCGAGCGTGAAGGCGAGTTCCTGCGCGGCGGTCGAGCCGGCCTCGCGGATGTGGTACCCCGAGATCGAGACCGGGTGCCAGAGCGGGACGTTGCGCGCGCAGTACTCGATCATGTCCACGCAGAGCCGCATCGAGGGCTCGGGCGGGAAGATCCATTCCTTCTGCGCGATGTACTCCTTGAGGATGTCCGTCTGGATCGTCCCGCGCAGCTTGTCCTGCGGGACTCCCTGCTCCTCCGCGACGCAGATGTAGAAGGCGAGGAGCATCGCGGCCGGTGCGTTGATCGTCATCGAGGTCGACACCTCGCCCAGCGGGATCCCCGCGAAGAGCTGCTCCATGTCCTCGAGCGAGTCGATGGCGACGCCCTCGCGCCCGACCTCGCCGAGCGACCTGGGATGGTCCGAGTCGTAGCCCATCAGGGTCGGCATGTCGAAGGCCGTCGAGAGGCCCGTCTGCCCGTGGTCCAGCAAATAGCGGAAGCGCGCGTTCGTCTCCTCGGCGGTGCCGAAGCCGGCGAACTGGCGCATCGTCCAGAGCCGCCCTCGGTACATGGAGGGATAGACCCCGCGGGTGTACGGGAAGGCGCCCGGGTAGCCGAGGTCGCGTTCGTAGTCGATCGCGACGTTCTCGGGCGTGTAGAGCGGCTCGTTCTCGAGCCCCGACATCGTCGAGAAGAGCGCCTCGCGCTCCGGGCTCTGCTCGTAGAGGGCACGCCGCCACTCGTCGGTGGCGTGGGCGCGCCTCCGTTCCTCAGCTGTGGCCATGCGCACTCATTCTACGCGGCCTCCGCGCCCACCTTGCGGACACGGAGGCCGCGCGTGATCCGCTACTCGACGGCGATCGAGATGTTCCCGTGCGCGATCGGGTCGATCCCGGGCGTCGGCTCGCAGGGAATGTCCTCCGGCGCCGCAGGCGAGAGGGAGCCGGTGAACGTGTCGCCTTCACCGCCTGCAAGGCCCGTGTCGCTCACGTTGAAGAGGAGCGACTGGAACGAGAACACGGGCTCGGTGAGCCGACCCACGAGACGTGCGAGCTTTGTCCCGTCCGGGGTGACCGCCGCGCCGATGCAGACGACGTCGGCATGGAACACCTGGCCCTGGGAGCCGATGAGCGTGAGCTTGCCGCGGACGTCGCCGTCCTTGCGGAAGCCGCTAAGGGCGAAGTTCCCGCTCGTGCCCGCTCCGTTGATGTCGCCGCCGCCGACAGCGCGAACGTCGCCCGCAATCGTCGTCGGGGGAACGATCGTCGGGTCGACGGCCTGAGCCGCGTCCACCGCGGAGGCCCACTCGCCGTCGGTTGCCAAAGCCGCGCTGCCTGTAGTCAACGCGATGATCGAAAAAAAGAGAACCGCTGTTCTCGACGTGTGCCGCATGGTTTTCTCCTTCGAGGGGACTCTCGAATTCTGGCCCGGACCCGGGTTTCCAGCAAGTGATGGCGCCCAAAACTCACTCGAACGAGGGAAGTTCGGGAAGTTCAGTCCGTTCTCTTACCGAATCGAGGCCGCTCCGCCCCCTGGCCGGACGATCTCTCGCCTAGGAATCGCGCGCCCGGAGGCGTTGCGAGGACAGAGACCTTATGGCGAACTTTCCGGAACTGCGGCCCGGTGAGCGCTCGGCGGAAGCCGAGAGCCTCGCCGATCTTCGCAATCCGTCCCATGTCCGCTTCGCGGCGTTCGCAGCGATCGCGGCGGCGATCTTCCTCGCGGTCATGCAGTTCGGCGCGCCCACCGGCTCCGACGGGCCCCCCGCGTTCCTGAGCGAGGCGCTCGGGGCGGCCGACTCCCAGGCTCCGCTCGTCAGGCATCCCGAGGAAGGTGTCGAACTCGCCATCACCGACGCGAGCTTCCGAATCCGGAGCGACAACGCGTCCGTCACACTCGAGACGCAGGGCGCGGCCGCGGGCGACTGGCACCGCTTCGAGAACGGTGTCTCCCGCCCGATCGCCGAGGGTGCCGAGACGATCCTGGTCGACGGTCCGACCCTCGAGCAGTTCCTGACAGTGCGGAAGCGGCAGGGCCTCCGTACATGGCAGTGGCGCATCGACACGGAGCAGGTCCCGCGCGTCGGTGACGACGGCGCGGTCGCATTTCTCGACACGAAGCTGCACAGGCTCACCGACGTCTCGATCGCCCCGGCGGCGATCCTCGACGACAAGGGCAAGGACGTCTCGCCCAAGGGCCTGCGCTGGGAAGTCGTGCAACGGAGCGGCAGCTGGTGGCTCACGCTTCGCTTCGACGACGCCGGCCTTCCTCTCCCCTACGTCATCGATCCGGCCGTCACGCACCGCAACACGCAGACGGGCTCCGCGACCGGAGCCACGTCGGTTTCGGTCACGAAGCCGACCGGCGTGCAGGCGAACGACCTGCTCGTCGCGCACGTCATGGTGACCGGCAACGTGACGGCGAGCATCGCCGGCTCTGGGTGGACGGCGGTGCAGTCGGGATCCGCGGCCAATGCGGCCACACAGGCGAGCTTCTACAAGATCGCCGGCGGCTCCGAGCCCGCGTCGTACTCCTTCACATGGACGGGCTCGCAGGCGGCCGCGGCGACCGTGACCGCCTACTACGGCGTCAAGTCGAGCGGGGCGTTGGACGTGTCGAGCACGGTTGCGAGCACGAATAACACGACGACAGTCACCGCGAACGGCGTCACGACGACAGCGAACGACGACATCGTCCTTGCGTTCTTCGGCAGCGCGAGCAACTCGAGCTACACGCCTCCGGGCGGATGGAACGAACGCGGCGACGTCAATACGACCGGGATCAGCGGCTCGACGGCCGACGAGATCAAGGTCACCGCAGGCGGGACGGGAAACGTGAGCGCGACCTCGACCGTCTCGGCACGCGTGTACGGCCACCAGGCGGCCTTCAAGGTCGACAACGTGAACCCGAGCGTCACGATGACCGATCCCGGCTCTCCGGTCACGGGCACGATCACTCTCCAGACCTCTGCGGCGAGCGACACGGACTCCTACGTCGCCTCGGTCCAGTTCCAGCGGTCGCCGGCCGGCGCCGGGACCTGGACGAATGTCGGCTCGGCCGACACGACCTCTCCCTACTCCGTCTCCTTCGACACGACGACGGTCACCGACGGCCTCTACGACTTCCAGGCGATCGCGACCGACGGTGCCGGCAACCAGGCCACGTCTGCAACGATCTCGAACCGCCGCATCGACAACACGGCGCCGAGCTCGACT
>DATEOR010000012.1:0-5152 GCA_035273885.1 Gaiellaceae bacterium | reverse complement strand
CCGGGCCGACTCCGTCGTCGAAGCGCACGGCGAACTCGATCGCCTCGATGCGCTTGAAGTAGCTCGAGTCGAGGACGGGCTGGGCTCCCGGGGTCATCGTCGCCGGCTGGCCCGAGACCCGCGCGACCGCGTCGATCGGATGGCCGAGGAGGTCGCAGTAGTGGAGCCGGTAGCGGCGGCAAAGCGTGCGCATCGCGTCCCGAAACTCGTTCTCGACGAGTGTGTACATGAGAACAGCGCGCCGCCCCCGCGCCCGTGCGGCCGCGAGCTGGACGTCGTCCACGCTCGTGATCCTCGGGTGGCGGACGATCTCGAACTCCTCGTCCGGGA
Source organism: Gaiellaceae bacterium (assembly GCA_035273885.1). Classification (GTDB taxonomy): domain Bacteria; phylum Actinomycetota; class Thermoleophilia; order Gaiellales; family Gaiellaceae; genus DATEOR01. Next base: position 4,822 of record DATEOR010000012.1, on the reverse strand, counting down.
ACTGGCGCTCGACCGCCTCTGCGAACCGGGCCGCGGTCTCTCCGGTCGAGTCGGAGACGACGTGGATCTCGAGCGGCTCGCTCACCGCGGGATCTGCGCGAGGTCGCCGAGCGCGCCCACGGCATCGCGTACATCGAGCAGGAGGCGGAGCCGGTTCGCGCGCACCTGTGCGTCCTCGGCCATCACGAGCACCTCGTCGAAGAATCGGTCGACGGGGGCGCGAAGCTCGGCGGCGGCAACCAGGGCGTCGTCGAACTCGCGCGCCTCCATGGCTGCGGCGATCTTCGGAGAGGCGCCCGCGACCGCGTCGATGAGCGCGAGCTCGGCCTCGTCGGTCGCCAGCTTGGGGTCCAGCTCGGCAGCCGCGCCGTCGGACTTCCCCGCCAGCCGGTTCGCGCGGTCGTACACCACATAGGCCTGCTCGAACGCGTCCGTGTCGGCGGCCGCAGCGAGCGCCTCGGCCAGGCGGGCGATCGCGCCGAGCTCGGTGAGGTCGCTCCCCCGCGCCGCGCGGACGAACTCGACCGGCACGTCCAGCAAGCCTTCGAGCCGCTCCTCGACGAACTCCGCGACGCCGCTCGCGTCGTCCTTCAGCTCCGCGCCCTGGTCGACGAGCAGCTGATGCGCGCGTGCCGAGAGGGCGCCCGCATCGAGCTCGAGGTTGCCTTCGAGCGCGAGCCTGCAGAGCCCGATCGCCGCACGGCGAAGGCCGTACGGGTCTCTCGATCCTGTGGGACGCTGGTCGAGCGCGAAGGCGACGGAGAGGCTGTCGATCTTGTCGGCGGCGGCGAGCACCCGGCCCGTCTCGGTCTCCGGCAGCGGGCCGCCGGCCGAGTCGGGCAGGTACTGCTCGTCGATCGCCGCGCAAACCGCCTCCGGAAAGCCGGCGAGGCGCGCGTACTCGGCGCCGATGTGGCCTTCGAGGTCGGGAAACTCCCGCACGAGCTCGGCGGCCTGGTCGGCCTTGGCGAGCCGCGCGGCCTCGCGGGAAGCGTCCCCACCCGCGAGCGCGTCGACGAGAACCTGGAGCCGCGCGACCTTGTCGCCGAAGGTGCCGGCACCGGCGACGAAGGTGATGCGCGCCGACTCCTCGGCGAGGTGCTCGATTCCCTTCGCCACATCGCGCTCGAACGTGAAGGAGGCGTCTTCGAGCCGGCCTTCGAGGACGCCCTCGTTCCCCGCGATCACGGTCTCCGGATCGCCGCCGTTCGCCACGAACGCGAAGCGGTTGCCCTCGAGCGGGAAGTAGCGCTGATGGGACTCCATCGAGGTCTCGATCACGCGGCGCGGGAGGGTCAGGAAGCGCTCGTCGAACGTCCCCTGGAGGACGGACGGCCACTCGGCGAGGTGGACGATCTCGGCGAGCACCTTCTCGTTCGGCTCGGCGAGCCCGAGCTTCTCGAGGCCGGCGCGAATCGAGGACTCGCGGCTGGCCTGGTCGGGCTCGACCCCGGCGCCGCGCAGCGACTCCAGATAGGCCCCGGCGCTCGGCACTTCCGCTTCGCCGTGCGTAAAGCGATGCCCGTAGGAGGAGCCGTCGAAGCCTTCGACGGTCTTGTCGTCGAGCTTCGCGCAGAGCCAGCGCACGGGGCGCGCGAAGCGGAGGCCGGAGTCGTCCCAGCGCATCGACTTGGAGAACGCGAGGCCGCGAACGATCTCGTTCAGCCGTTCCGGCAGCGCTTCGAGCAGCGGCCTTCCGGCCACGAGCACACCGAGGAAGCCGTCTCGCACCTCGAGCTCGTCGACGCTCACACCCTGCTTCTTCGCGAACCCCTCCGCAGCCTTGTCTCGCAGGTGCTCGGGAGGGCCCTTGACCCATTCGTCGGGCTCTCGCTCCGGGAGGTCGTCCACGAGCAGCACGAGTCTCCGCGGGCCGACCAATACCCGGCCCTCTCCCAGCTTCGCCAGCTCGGAGCGCAGCTGCGTCTCCGCCTCGAGGCATGCCGAGGCGGGGAGCTCCTCGCAGCCGATCTCAAACAGCAGGCTGGGCAATCTTCTCCACGTAGAGCTGGGCGACCTTGCGCGCGAGCGTGCGCACCCGGCCGATGTACGCCGCGCGCTCGGTCACCGAGATGGCTCCGCGGGCGTCCAGCAGGTTGAAGGTGTGCGAGCACTTGAGCACCTGGTCATAGGCCGGCAGCGGCAGCTCGCGGTCGAGCAGCATGCGGCACTCCGTCTCGTGCTCCTCGAAACGCCGAGTGAGGATGTCGACGGGCGCGACCTCGAAGTTGTAGACGGACCACTCGCGCTCGCTCTCCTTGTAGACGTCGCCCCATCGCACTCCTGGCGCCCACTCGAGCTCGAGCGCCGAGCGCTTGCCCTGGAGGAACATGGCCAGCCGCTCGAGCCCATACGTGATCTCGGCTGGGACGAGCTCGATCTCGAGGCCGCCCACCTGCTGGAAGTACGTGAACTGGGTGACCTCCATCCCGTCGCACCAGACCTCCCAGCCCAGTCCCCAAGCGCCGAGGGTCGGCTGCTCCCAGTCGTCCTCGACGAGGCGCACATCGTGCTTCTTCGTGTCGATGCCGAGGGCCTCGAGGGACGCAAAGTAGAGGTCGAGCACGTCCTCGGGCGCCGGCTTCAGGAGCACCTGGTACTGGAAGTAGTGCTGGAAGCGGAAGGGGTTCTCGCCGTAGCGCCCGTCGGTCGGCCGGATGACCGGCTCCACGTACGCCGTCTTCCACTCCTTCGGGCCGAGCGAGCGGAGGAACGTGGCCGGATTCATCGTCCCGGCGGCCAACTCGGTGTGGTACGGCTGCATGAGGACGCAGCCGTAATCGGCCCAGTAGCCCTCCAGGGCGGCGATCATCTCCTGGTAGTTCATCGCCTCACACCCTCTGCGCGAGCGTCCGCAGGCGGAAGCCCCCGTGGTACTCGTACGACGACTCGATCATGCTCAGGCATTCGCGCAGGCCGCGCACGGTCATGGTGGAGGCGCCGGCTTCCGCGAGAGGCCGCTCGAGGAAGCCGCGCACCGCCTCGAAGCCCTCGGCCGAGACCGCGAGCGCCCCCGAGCCGCACTCGGCGCACACGCCTCCGCCCGCCTGCGCCGAGAAGCCGATGAGCGCCTTCTCTTCCCCGCAAGCGGCGCAGCCGGCGAGGTGCGGGAGGTAACCCGAGAGCCAGAGCAGCTTCAGCTGGAACGAGAGGACGAGCGGGTCGAGCGCCGGCTGAGCGGGCAGCGCCGCCTCGACGTCGTCGAGGAGGTCGAGAAATCGCGTCAGCGCGTTGAAGGCGGGCGTGTTGGCATCCTGCTCCACGAAGAGGCGAAGCATCGCCTCGAGGCCGATATGGCCGACGGCCATGCGATAGCCGTCGACCCGTGCACGCTCGTGCGAGCGCAGCAGATCCGCTCCGCGCACCGTGCAGAGCTCCCCCCTGCCCTCGTGCAGCATGAGCTCGACATGGCTGAAGGGCTCGAGCCGCGCCCCGAACCGCGACTTCGTCTTGCGGACGCCCTTCGCGATCGCGCCCACGCGGCCGCGCTCGAGGGTATAGAGATGGAGCACGCAGTCCGCTTCGGAAAAGCGAATCGAGCGCAGAACGACAGCCTCGGTCTTGAAGGTTCCGGGCACGCGCCGAGTCTAGCCGCCGTCCCGGTGGAATCCCGGGCCTCCCGGGTACGTTGAAGAGACGATGCCCCGGATCCGGATGTACTCGACGACCTGGTGCGGCTACTGCGTCCGCGCGAAGGCGCTCCTGGAGCGGCGCGGCCTCGAGTACGAAGAGATCGTCATGGACGACGACCCCGCTTTCCGGCAGAAGCTCCTGGAGATGACGGGGCGTTGGACCGTCCCGCAGATCTTCATCGACGACGAGCCGATCGGAGGCTACACCGAGCTCTGGTGCCTCGAGCGGGACGGACGGCTCGACGAGCTAGCCGCTTAGGCGCTCGGCGAGGTACTTGACCCCGAGCGGGTAGCGGTACTCGATCGCCATGTGCGTGGCGTCGAAGAGCTCGAAGAAGACGTCGGTGACCCCGATCTCCTCCAGCTCGCGCCGGAAGGCCTCGGCGCCGAGGTCGAGAAACCACTCGTCCTTCTTGCCGGCGTCGATGTAGATCGCCTTCATGGAGCGAAGCGCGTCGGCGTGCTTTGCGACCATTCGGACGGGGTCCCAGGCGAGCCAGCGCTCCCAGGCCTCGGGGACGAGCTCCGATGTCGCAGGGTCGAACGGCAGCCGTACGGTGCCGTCCTCGTCCGCTGAGTAGCAGGCCGCCATGCACCACTGGTTGAGGAGCACGTGGTCGGAGTCCTTCGAGAACGCCGGCCTCGATCGGAAATCCTCCCAGAAGCGCTCGTAGGAGCCCTCGTACTCGTCCCGAAGAGCCCTGGCCACCAACGGCATCTCGGGGAGGTAGCACGCCTCGAAAAGCGCATCTCCCGCATGTGTGGCGAGGCCACCGAAGACATCCGGCCGCAGCATCGGCGTCACCATCGCCCCGTAGCCGCCGGACGACTTGCCGGCGATCCCGCGGTTCTCTGGCGCCGGCATGGTGCGGTAGCGCTCGTCCACCCACGGGACGACCTCGTCGCAGAGGTATGTGTGGTAGCGGCCGGTTCCCGGCGAGTCGAGGAACTGGCTCCCGCCGAGCGACGTCCAGCAGTCGACGTAGACGAGGATCGCCGGGGGCGAGCCTCCGGTTGCGAAGAGGTCGTCGGCGAGCTCGGGGAAGTTCTTCCGGAAAGGAGCACGGTTCCGCCACATGTCGAGCTGGCCCGTGAGCCCCTGGATCACGTAGATCGACGGATACCGGCGCTCGGCGTCCTCGTCGTAGCCCGGCGGCAGGTAGATCCGAAGCGGGCGCACGCTCGGGTCG
>DATEOR010000011.1:0-28906 GCA_035273885.1 Gaiellaceae bacterium | reverse complement strand
GTCCCCGGTGTCGAAGGCCTGGTCCTGGCGGGCGGGTTCTCCTCGATCGGGATGGTGACCGCGCCCGCCGCTTGCCGCCGCCTCGCGGCCGGGGACACCGCGCTCTTCGATCCGGCGCGACTAAGCTAACCCCCCATGGATCCCCTCATCGCGCCGATCGACGGCGCCGACCACCGGGAGCTGGGAGGCGCGGAGATCGACGTCGCGCGCGCCGGGAACGGGCGCGTGAAGCGCGTCGTGTATCCGCCGGGTTTCCGCTGGTCGACGCACATGAAACCCAACGTCGAGACCGAGCTCTGCATGCACGCGCACGTCGGCTTCCTCGCCCGCGGCCACATTGCAGGCGAGTACGCGGACGGCTGCACCTTCGACTACGTGGCGCCGCAGATCGTCACGATCGAGCCGGGCCACGATGCGTGGGTCGTGGGGGACGAGGCCGCCGTGCTCATCCAGTTCGACTCGGAGGAGGGCACCGCGCGCCGCTTCGGCCTCCCCGAGGAGCACGCCCACTGAGCTTCGACTCCCTCACGCAGTACGTCTCCGGCTCCCCGTGGACGTACGCGTTCATCTTCGCCGTCGCCGCGCTCGACGTGATCATCCCGCTGGTACCGAGCGAGACCTCGGTCATTCTCGCGGGCGTGCTCGCCTCGACCGGCGACCTCATGCTCTGGCTGGTCATCCTCTGCGCCGCTGCGGGCGCGATCCTCGGTGACAACACGGCGTACTGGATCGGGAGAACCGTCGGCCATAGGATCGTCGCGCGCTGGTTCACCGGTGAGCGCCGCAAGCGGATCGACTGGGCCGAGGAGCAGATCCAGGAGCGCGGCGGGTATCTCATTCTCATAGGGCGCTTCATCCCCGGAGGCCGTACGGCGGTGACGCTGGCCTGCGGGTTGCTCGAGATGGCGTGGCACCGGTTCATCCGCTTCGACGTCGTCGCCGGCTTTCTCTGGGCCGGCTACGCGGCGATGCTCGGGTACTTCGGGGGTCGAGCCTTCGAAGAGCAGCCGTGGAAGGGGTTCATCCTCGCCTTCGCCATCGCTCTTGCGATCACGGGCGGAGTCGAGCTCTATCGCTGGCTGAAGAGGCGCGGTGTCCTCGCTCGCAGCTGAGCTCGAGGCCGCCGCCCAGATCGGCGCCGACGGCGGTGGTGTCTCCCGCTTTGCCTGGTCCCCCGAGCTCGCACAGGCGAACGAGTGGCTCATGCGCAGGCTGGAGGACCTCGGGCTCGGGACGGAGCTCGATCCCGCGGGCAATGTGTTCGGACGCTGGGAGGCGGGGGAGGGCAGCGCCGTGCTCGTCGGCTCCCATCTCGACACCGTTCCGCGCGGCGGCCGCTACGACGGAGCCCTGGGCGTTCTCGCCGCGCTCGCCACGGTTCGCGCGCTCCGCGAGGAGGGCGTCGAGCCGAAGCGGCCGGTCTGGGTGGTGTCCTTCAACGACGAGGAGGGGAGCCGCTTCCAGACAGGGATGCTCGGGAGCCGCGCGTTCTGCGGTGAGGTCGACCTCGAGGATTGGCGGCGCCGCGGCGTCGCGGACGCGATGGCGCGAGCGGGCTTCGACTTCGATCGCCTGACGAGTGCCCGCGAGGTCGACCGGGTGGGGGCCTACCTGGAGCTCCACATCGAGCAGGGCCCTGTGCTCGAACAGAGCGGGGAGGATCTCGGGATCGTCACGGCGATCACCGGCCTCCTCGGCTTCCGCGTGAAGCTTCTCGGGGCGGCCAACCACGCGGGCACGACGCCCATGGACGGACGCCGCGATGCACTCGCGGGCGCGTCGCGCATCGTGCTCGAGCTGCGGGAGGAAGCGCGCGCCCGGGAAGACATGACCGCCAACGTGGGGATCGTCTCGGTGGAGCCAGGCGGGTTCAACGTCATCCCCGGGCTCGCCGAGTTCACTATCGACGTGCGCTCGCCCACGGCCGAAGGCTTCGAGCGGGCCGAGGCTTTCGTCAGGGAGACCGTGAAGCGCGTCTCGGCCGAGGAGGGGCTCGGGATGGAGATATCCGCGACGCACCGCAAGCCGCCGGTCGCCCTCGACCAGGGACTCCAGGATGCGCTCGTCGTGGCCGCGGAGGCCGAGGGGGCCTCGTTCCGGCGGATGCCGAGCGGAGCGGGCCACGACGCGATGGTGCTGGCGCATCACGTGCCCGCAGCGATGCTCTTCGTGCCGAGCCGCGGAGGCATCAGCCACTCACCCGATGAATACACGCCTCCCGAGCAATGCGAGCTCGGGGCGCGCGTGCTCGCCCGCGCGGTGCGCGGGCTCGTCGCCTGAGAATCACTCGAACGAGTGACGTAAAGGTCACCCCTGCGCTCCTACTCTCCCAACGAGGGTGAACGCGGCCTATCAACACCGATCGCTCGTCCTGAGCCTCGCGATCGCGAGCTATGCGCTCGTGTTCATGACGTTCGTCGTCTTCGAGGTCCCGGGGCTCGGAATCGCCCATCTCTTCTATCTCCCGGTGGCGGCACTCGCGCTGACCGGCGGGGTCAAGCGCGGGATTCTCGCCGGCGCGATCGCCGTGGCGCTCTTCACGCTCGGCGTCGTCATCAATCCGAACATCTCGCCGTCCGAGCTCCTCACGCTTTCGACGCCGATCCGGTTCCTCACGTACGCGACGATGGGCGGCCTCCTCGGCTGGTTCTCGTCGCGTGACCGCGCGCTCGTCGAGCGACTGCGGGTTCTCGCCGAGCGCGACTTCCTCACCGGCCTGCCGAACACGCGCGCCTTCGAGGCCGCGATCGCCCGCCGGTTCGAGGCGGGCACGCCGTTCGCGCTCCTGCTCGGCGACATGGACGGGCTCAAGGCGATCAACGACTCGCACGGCCACGCGGAGGGCAACGACGCGCTGCGGCGCCTCGCGCTCATGCTCGGAAGCTCGCTGCGCCCCGAGGACGAGGTGGCACGCGTCGGCGGCGACGAGTTCGCCGTCCTCACGGTGCTCGCCCGGAACGACGAGGCGGCGGCGCTCGCCGCGAAGCTCGAGGCCGCGATGGCGCGCCAGGAGAGCCCGATCACGTTCGGCTGGGCCGTGTATCCCGCGGACGGCGAGAACGCGCTTTCCCTGTACCGGGCGGCCGACGAGCGGCTCTATGCGCGGAAGCTCGTGCGCGGCGAGCGCCCCGAACGCAGCCTGTACACCGTCGGCGCCTAGCCGCTCAGTGGTGACAGCTGCAGACTGATTCGCCCAGGTAGCGGCGCTCGAGCTTCAACCCGCAGTTCCGGCACGTGGGCGGGAGCTTCTGGGCAAAGACGAGCACGGCGCGGGCGACCGTCATCCAAGCGATGCTGACGAGGACGAGAGCGAGCGGTACGTCCCGGGGAAACATGGTTTCCGTATCGGACGAAAGTGCCCGGCTCCTTAGCCCGGGACTACAATGAGGCGATGGGCGTGCTTGCCTTCGTGCTTCTCGCTTGCGCCCTCGTTCTCATCGCGGGGGTGGAATGGCCGCGCATCTCTGCCAAGGTCGGGAGCGACGCGCGCGCCGGCAGAAGGCGCGCCCGCCGTAAGGAGGCGCTCACCGTCATCGAGGGCGACGCCGGCCGCGACGACGACTTTCAGGCGAGCGTCGAGCGCGACCTGGCGAACCTGCCGGTGCTCGAAGAGACCGACGACGACCGCTCGCAGCGCCAGTAGTCCCTGAGCGGCCTCGGTACAATCGCCTCACCGCGCGGATGTGGCGGAATTGGTAGACGCGCACGGTTCAGGTCCGTGTGAGCGAAAGCTCGTGGAGGTTCAAGTCCTCTCATCCGCATTTCGCCCCTGTACCGCGGTTGGCTCCGCTCGAACGGTCCGATGCGCGCCGGCGGACAGTTGCCCACGGTGGCACGAAATCGCGGCTATGTTGGATGTGCGCAGAAGGCCTGGCTTGGAAGCCGCTGAGGCTCCACAACACTCCTTTTCGACTGTTTCGTCGGCCCCAGTGCGTCAGGGGAGCTCATCCGAGTTCTCCGCACTTAGATCCACAGACTGGAGCAGCACATGCATGCCATCGTGAGACGCTACGAAGGAATCGACACCAAGCGCGCCGACGAGCTGACACGCAAGGTCGGCGAGAGCCTGACCCCGCGCCTCAAGAAGCTCGACGGCTTCAACGGCTACTTCCTCATCGAGGCCGACAACGGCGTCATGAGCTCCGTCAACTTCTTCGACACCTCGGCCCACGCCGACGAATCGACGCGAGTCGTTGCCGAGTGGCTACGAGACGAGAAGCTCGAGCAGATCCTTCCGAATCCGCCCAAGATCACGGGCGGCAAGGTCCTCGTCGAAGAGATGAAGGCCTCGGCGTAGCAATCCGGGTGAGACCAGTTCGACGCATGAGAGAAGGCCTGCGTGTGCGGGCCTTCTCTGCGTGACGAAGGCTCTCCAGGCCTGCCTGGGAGCCCCAGACGAAGGAGGCCAAGGCCATGGAAAATCAAGCGTCTCCGCGGGAAATGAACGATCGCGTCTATCGGTCATTGCGGCGAGTCGGGGCCGAGGAAGGCGACTTCGCCTGTGAGTGCCAGGCTCAGGGCTGCAACGAGCGGGTGGAGCGCCTCCTCATCGAGTACGCCGCGAGGGAGAGCCAACCGCTGCTCGCCCCAGGGCATGCGGCGAGTGGGTCGGACTGACAAGGGAGGTCTAACTGCGACGCCGTCTGACCCGGCCCTCTACCCTGGTGGAGCGGCCCGCCATCCGGCGCCCAGTCCACTGGGTCGCAATTCGATCTCCTCCATTACCTCGATTCGGTCACGCACTCGTACCCTTTTGCGGGTTGAGCCCGTCGGGTAACGCGACGATGGTGAAGACCATGCGAGGGTTTATCGACCTGTGCCGGTCCCGGAAGGGCAGGATCGGGCTCAACGTCTCGTCTGCGGTGCTCGGCATCGCAGTCGCGGTCCTCGCTGCCCGGCACTTCGCCGAGACGGGCTGGCCACTCGCCAACGCGGACTTCCAGCTCGTCGCGGCCGCAGGCGGCTTCTTCCTCCTCTCCTACGCCTTCAAGGCGTTCGGCTGGCACCGGCTCTTCGCACCCTCGCAGCGCCCGCACAAGATGGCCCTCGCAGCCGCGGGCGGCGCTGCTGCGGTCGGAGGGGCTGCGCTCCCAGGCCGCTTCGACGACGTCGTCCGGGTCGCGGTCGTCCGCCGCTTCGGTGCGAGCGATTCCTGCGTCGGCACCGTCTGCCTCTCGCTCTTCATGCTCGGGATGATCGACACCGCCGCGCTGATGCCTCTCGCCTCGTCCGCAGCGGCGACCTCCGACAGCTCGGTGGCCGTGCGCGCGGGAATGGGAGTCGTGGCCGCGGCCGGCCTCGCATCCGCAGTCGTCATCTTCCTGTTGCCGCGCCTCGTTGCGAGCGGCCGCCTGATCCGCTTCCGGATCGGCCGCTGGCTCGCCGAGCGGACCACGTCGCCGCGTGAAGCCTGGAAGTCGATGGTCTTCGTCCTCGCCTGCTGGGTCGCACGGGCCGTGGGCCTCTTCTTCCTGCTCGCCGCGCTCGGCGTGAGTGTCTCGTTCACACTCGCCCTCGCGTTCCTCGTTGCCGCAGCGGCTTCGTCGGCGCTGCCGATCGCCCCTGCCGGCGCCGCTACTCAGGCCGGGGCAGGCGCTGCGATCCTCGTCGCGAGCGGCATCAGCACGTCGCAGGCGATCGCGTTCGCCGTCGCCGCCCAGGCGATCCTCATCGCGGTCGCAGCCGTGGTGCTCGTCTTCGCCGCCGCGTGGGGAACCGCTCAGCGGTTCCGCCCCGCGGGCGCCGCCGCCTAACCGGGTAGCGCCTCGAGAACCTCGTCGGCGTGGCCTTCGGGCCTCACGCCGTACATCGCGCGGGCGACATTGCCATCCGCGTCGATCACGAAGGTGGAGCGCTTGATGCCCATGCGCTTCTTCCCGTACATGTTCTTCTCGACCCAGACGCCGTAGTCCTCGGCGGTCGCGTGGTCGGGGTCGGCGAGGAGCGTGAAGGGGAGGGAGTACTTCTCCTTGAAGCGCGCGTGGGAGGCCTCGTCGTCCGGGCTCACTCCGAGCACGACCGCGCCGCGCTGCCGGAAGCGGGAGTACTCGTCGCGGAACTCACTCGCCTCCGTCGTACAGCCGGGCGTGTCGTCCTTGGGATAGAAGTAGAGGACGACCGGCGAGCCGCGGAGGTCGGAGAGCCGAACGCGCGCGCCCGAGTCGCTCGCGAGCTCGAAGTCGGGTGCCGGGGTGCCTTCCTCGATCACATCACGAGTGTACGCAGCGTTAGGGTGGCGACCGTGCTCGGCCTGCATGAGCTGAACGCGGTGCTCGTCATCGCCGTGAACCTGCTCGCCTTCGGGTGGGGCGGGATCTACCTGTGGCGCAAGCGCTATCCGGGCCGCCTCTACGCGCACGCCCTCGCGCTCGGCCAGTCTCTCCTCATCGCCCAGGTCGCGCTCGGGCTCCTCCTCCTTTCCGACGGCCGGCGCGCACCGGACAAGCTCCACTACGCCTACGGGACGTTCGCGCTCATGGCGGCGCTGTCGCCCTGGTTGTACGCGCCGCCGGTGCCGGCCCGGCGCCTGGCGTGGTTCGTGGGGGCTACCCTCCTTGCGAGCGCGCTGTCGATCCGCGCGTTCACGACCGCATGAGCCGGATCAACCCCACTGTCCGCGGCTTCGCGATCATCCTGCTCATCGCAGTGGGCATCTGGCTGCTGCAGCTCCAGACCGCGCTCTTCAGCCTCCTTCTGCTCGCGCGGATCGCGTTCTTCCTCGCGATCGCCTTCTTCCTGTTCCTGCTCTGGCGCGAGCGACGCGGCGAGATCGCCATGTGGCCCGGGAGCTCGCGGGCGGTGTTCTACGGCGCGGTCGGGCTCGCGGTCGTGAACATCGGCGCCGCGATTCTCGCGCCGTATCCGCGCGGGAGCCTCGAGATGCTCGTCTTCATTTTCGTGCTCGTTGCGTGCGGATACTCGCTCTGGCGCATCTGGCGCCGCGAGCACACGTACGGCTTTTAGGCGGTCGGGCGGCAGCGTTCTGTCGCGCAACCTCGTCCGCTCGCGTGCCGTCGACGGTGACGTCCGAAGCGGGCGGGCCGGCGTCGTCGACGCCGCTCTCCCCGCCCACCCGCTCGGACGTTGGCCCCGAAATCCGCTTGCCGTGGGCCGAGTTGGGAGGCTGGACGCATCGGGCCGCACCTTGCCGCGACGGCGACCTCCATGCGCTCGCCTTAACCCCAACCCGACTCGTACAAGCTCCGGGCCATCCGCGTCGCATCGAACCCTGGAGGCGCAACCAGGAAACGACGCGAGCCCCAACCCTCAGAGGGTTCCCGGGGTGAGGTCCTCGAAAAAGAGATCGGTTGTTCCGAGACCCGTGTGAAGCGACGAACCGAGGACCTCCCCTGACCAACTGGAAACCTCCTTCCGAATGGCTGGCATACCTCCGGAGCGGGAAACCCCGGAGGTCGTTCGCGGCACGCCTACCCCGGGATCAGGGCAGCGCGGCGGTGGGTTATCCCGGTCGCTCGGGGAGAGAAACGAAAGCGACCGGCTCCCATGCGGCGACTGACATGATCAGTCGCTTGGTGCTTCGGCGAGTCAAGCCGAAGCACACCGCCGCGACCAGCGCCGCGAAGCCTGAGAAGAAGAAGCCTCCACCCGGAGCGCCACCGGCGCCTGCGGGCGCAGAGGGCGCAGAGGGCGGAGGTGAATCGCTGGGGAACGGAGGCTGCCCCGGAGCCCCTCGGGAATGTGTGGCCCCGCCCGACCGGCCCGGGGGGGCGTCCACGGGGGGCGCTGAAGAGCGAGGGCTACCGAAAACGACTGTCACAAGCGCGTCGCTCACGGGGGGTGGATAGGCAATCGGTACCCCGTCGGGCGACGGTCCCGAGAATCCCAGGTGATCGTGTGGCGAACCGGGCGGCGTGACTGGCGGGCCCGGCTCGAGACCTGAATCGGTCGGTGGAGGCACCGTCTCGGTCGGTGGAGGCACCGTCTCGGTCGGTGGAGCCGGTACTGGGTCAGTCGTCGAACCCGATGTGCTGTCGGAAGGGGCTGTCGCGTCCGTGCCCTCCGCTGGAGGCGTGGCGGATGATTCGTCGGGTGTTGGCGTGATGGCTCCAGCGTTGTCGGTGACCGTCGCGACTGTCCCCGCGTCGGCCGTCAACGCGTCGTCTTCGGCGCGACCCGGCGCGGCGAACACAAGCATGAGCGCAAATGAGGCTGCGAAGACCGCGAGCCCCAGGGACAGAGGCCGAACTACCACCACGACGCGAATATAACTCCAACCGCTCGAAGTTTCTTGCCAGTGCAAGTGGGCAGTCGAGCCATCGAGCGATTGCTAAACCTCAGGTCGAGGTAGAGATTCGTAAACGCGCCGCCGCGCCGTCGAGCGAGTCGAGGATCTCGGAGAGATCCTGCGCGGTGCCGACGAAGATCGGCGTGTCGCGCTCGGTGTAGCGCGACGCCTCGGTCTCGCGCAGCGTCTTCATCAGCTGCAGGAAGTCGGACGGCTCCTCGCATTCGAACGCCGTCATGAACTCCTGGTCGTCGATTCCGAACGAGTAGGTCGTGTGGTTCGTGATCGTCACGAAGCGGCTGCCCACGGCCGCGTGCTCCTGCATCGCGCGCCGGCGGTCGTCCATGGGCAGCGAGTACCACTCGCGCTTCTTCACGAAGGGATAGACGACGAGGTAGGGCGCGCCGCGCGGCACGACCTTGCGGGGCCGCTTGCTCTTCTGCTCGAAGTACTGGGACGGCTCGGCCGCGGCGAGGTAGGAGTACGGCGTCGAAAGGTAGGGCGCGAGCGGCGTGCCGTTCAGGTCGGTCGTGAGCTCGCGGAGGTCGTCGTAGCGCTCGGTCAGCTTCCAGAGCATGAAGTCGACCTCCGGGCGGACGCCGACGAGGCTGTAGGGCCGCAGCTCCATCCGCTCCTGCCACGCCGCAACGACCTCGGCGAAGGCCTCCTTGCCAGCGTTGCGCTCCTCGATGGGAAGCCGCAGCCAGGCGGGATCCGCCTGGTACAGCGTGTACGCGACGTATTGGGTCGAGGTCTCCCCGGCCACGGCACAATCGTAGCCGCTCGGGTCACGATTTCCGGCCTACCTTCGAAGGGAGCCCACTCGACAAGCGGGCAACCGGGTGGGCTCGACCCCTAGTCCGCGACGGCGAGCGTGACGCCCGCCTCGGGCACCTGGCGCACGTCGGCGCGTGAGGCGAAGAGTCCTTCCTTCGACATGAGGAAGAGCTCCGGGATGATCTCGGCGCGCACCTGGCCGTTGGCGAAGACGCGGACGACCGAGCTCTGGGAGACGACGACGGCGATCGCGCCCGTCTGCCGGCTCACGGAGGCCGCGGCCGCGTGCCGTGTGCCGAGGCCCGGGAGGAAGTTCTCGGCCGCGCCGACCTCGACGTCCACGTAGCGGCCGGCGGACACGAACGTACCGTCGTCCTTGACGACGAACGCGCCGTCGAGCTGCGCGAGCTCCTTGACGGTCTCGCGGAACTCCGGCCGCTCGACGTGCAGCAGTTCCGCCGAATGGCCGTAGAGCGGATCGAGGAGCAGCGAGCGCGACTGGGCGAGGACGTTGTCGACGTCGCCGATGACGAAGAGGGTGCCGACCTTGCGGCCCTCGCGGCCCTCGCGCGCGAGCTCGACCGCGAGATGGACGACGCTTTCGAGCGTGCGGCGCCGCTTCTCGTCGCAGCGCGTGCTGCGGCAGACGGAGCCGTACGTGGCCTCGAGGAACTCGGGCTGGGCTTGCGTGGCCATGCTCCGGGTACAACCGCCGACCGGGCGCCCGTATTCCCCCGGCTAGGCTTGAAGAGGCATGGCCACGACCGCAGAAAGCCGCACGGAGCGCATCGAAGCGCAGCTGAAGGGCATCCCGGCGAAGCCGGGTGTGTACCTCTTCCGCGGCCCCAAGGACGCCGTTCTCTACGTCGGCAAGGCCAAGACCTTGCGCTCGCGCGTGCGCTCGTACTTTCGGGGTGGGGACTCGCGGCCGGGCCTCGAGAACCTCACGGAGCGGGTCGACCGGATCGAGGTGATCGTCACCTCGAACGAGACCGAGGCGTTCCATCTCGAGCAGAACCTCATCCGCCGGCACCGGCCGCCGTTCAACGTCCGTCTCCGCGACGACAAGTCCTATCCGTACATCGCCGTGACCGTCGAGGACGACTATCCGCGCGTCATGTTCACCCGGGAGCGCCATCGGCGCGGGGTCGTCTACTTCGGGCCGTACGCGAACGCCAAGAAGGTGCGGGAGACCCTCGACGTCCTCAACCGCGTCTTCCCCTACCGCCCCTGCGAAGGCCCGCAGCCCGGCCGCCACTCGGGGATCCCGTGCCTCGACTACCACATCGACCGCTGCCTGGCCCCGTGCGTGGGCTACGTCTCGCAGGAGGACTACCGCGAGATCGTCGAGCGCGTGATCGAGTTCCTGTCGGGGGAGACCCGGCCGATCCAGCGCGAGCTCGAGGAGAAGATGCGCGCGGCGGCCGAGCAGCAGGACTTCGAGGCGGCAGCCCGCTACCGCAACCGGCTCTACTCGGTGCGCCACCTCGCGGAGCGCCAGGCCGCGGACAAGCGTGCGATCGGCACAGTCGACGTGATCGGGATCGCAGTGGCCGGCGACGGCGCTGCCGTGCAGGTCTTCCCGCTCCGCGGGGGCCGCCTCACCGATCGGCACAGCTTCTTCCTCGAGAACGTGGCCGGCCAGGATCTCGACTCGCTGCTCGAGGCCTTCGCGCTCGAGTACTACGGCAGCGCGCCGAGCATCCCGCCGCAGATCATCGTCCCGCCCGAGGCGCGGCCGAGCGGCGCGCTCTCGGAGTTCCTCTCGGAGGAGCGCGGCTCGCGTGTCGAGGTCCGGCCCGCCCAGCGCGGCGAGAAGAGGCGGCTGCAGGAACTCGCGCAGCAGAACGCGGAGCTCGCCCTCGAGCACGACACCGCGCAGACCGAGCGCAAGCGCCTGCGCCGCATCGAGGCGCTCGAGGAGCTGCGCGAGTCGCTGAACCTCGAGAGCCTGCCGCTGCGGATCGAGTGCTTCGACATCTCCAACATCCAGGACCAGGCGCCCGTGGGCTCGATGGTCGTCTTCCAGGACGCGCTGCCGAAAAAGGCCCACTACCGCAAGTTCGGGATCCGCAAAGAGGGCGGCCAGGACGACTTCGCGATGATGGCCGAGGTCGTCTCGCGCCGGTTCGCCCGCGCCAAGCCCGCGACGACCAACGAGACCTACGACGAGGGGTTTGCCTCGATCCCGAACCTCGTGGTCATCGACGGCGGCAAGGGCCAGCTCTCTGCCGCGCTGGCCGCCATGCAGGCCTACGACCTCCCCCGAGTAGCCGTGATCGCGCTCGCGAAGAGGGAGGAGGAGGTCTTCGTCCCGGGGAGGCCCGGTCCGATCGTGCTCGACCCTGCCTCGCCCGGCCTGCAGCTCCTACAGCGGATCCGCGACGAGGCGCACCGGTTCGCGCTCGGCTTCCATCGCCAGCGCCGGGACTCGCGCGCCCACGAGTCGATTCTCGACGCGCTACCCGGTGTCGGGCCGGCGCGCCGGCGCGCGCTCATCAGGCACTTCGGCTCGCCCGAGCGGATCCTGGCCGCGGGGCCTGAGGAGTTCGAGGGCGTGCCTGGAGTGCCGGCGAAGACAGGGCGCCAGATCTACGCGGCTTTGCACAAGGCGGGCGGAGCCTAGGCCTCGTCGTGGCGCTCGAGGGCGCGGCGCAGCCCCGAGCCGAAGCCGCCTTCCATCTCCGGCTCGTCGCCGGAGACCTCGCGCAGCTGCGTATCCGCGTCCGAGGCCCCGAGGGCGCTGCGAAGGCCGGAGCCGAACCCGCTCTCCGGCTCCGGTGCGAGCGACTGCTCGTGGAGGCTGCTGGCGAGCGCGAGCCTGGAGAGGAGACCGTGCCGCATCAGGATCTCGCCCAGAAGGCCGCCCGTCCGTTCCTGCTCGTCGAGGGCCGCCTCGAGCTCCTCGGCCCTCAGCAGGCCACGCTGGACCAGGAGCTGACCGAGGGGGCGCCAGTAGGCGTCGTGGTCGGCGTCGGAAAGCGGCGTGGACATCGTGATCCCCTACCGCGACTTTCGGCGGGGATCCAGCTATGCACATCCCCCGGAGGGGTTAGAGCGCGCCGTCGGAGCCGTCGGAGCCCATGAACGGATAGCGGTAGTCCGTCGGCGGGACGAACGTCTCCTTGATCGTCCGCGGGCTGACCCAGCGGATGAGGTTCCACATCGAGCCCGCCTTGTCGTTCGTGCCGGAGGCCCTGGAACCGCCGAACGGCTGCTGGGCGACCACGGCGCCCGTGGGCTTGTCGTTCAGGTAGAGGTTTCCCGCGGTGTAACGGAGCTTTTCCTCCGCGTCGACGAGGGCGAGCCGGTCGTCCGAGAAGATCGCGCCGGTTAGGCCGTACGGCGCTGTCTTGTCGACGAGGTCGAGCGTCTCGTCCCATTTCTTCTCGGGATAGACGTACGCGGTCACGACGGGGCCGAACAGCTCGTCACGCAGGAGGCGGAAGTTCGGATCCTCCGTCTCGATCACGGTCGGCTCGACGAAGTAGCCCTCGCTGTCGTCGACGCCGCCGCCCACGACCACGCTCGACTTCGCGTGCGCCTTCGCCTCCTCGATCGCCTCCTTCTGCGTCTTGAAGGAGCTCGCGTCGATGACCGCGCCCATGAAGTTGGAGAAGTCCGAGACGTCGCCGACTCGCAGCTCGCCGACCTGGGCAACGAGCCGTTCCTTCAGCTCGGGCCAGAGGTTCGAAGGGGCATAGACGCGCGACGCCGCGGAGCACTTCTGCCCTTGGTACTCGAAGGAGCCGCGAACGATCGCCGTCGCGAGCTCTTCGACGTCTGCGGTCGGGTGGGCGACGATGAAGTCCTTGCCGCCCGTCTCGCCGACGATGCGCGGGTAGTTGCGGTAGTCGGCGATGTTGGCGCCGATGGTCTTCCACATCGACTGGAAGACCGGCGTGGAGCCGGTGAAGTGGACGCCGGCGAGGTCGGGGCTTGCGAGCGCCGCGTCCCCGATCTCCTTGCCCGAGCCGTAGACGAGGTTCACGACCCCGTCCGGAAGTCCGGCTTCCTGCAGCAGCTTCATGATGTAGTACGCGGAGAGCATCGCCGTCCCGGCCGGCTTCCAGACCGACGTGTTGCCCATGAGCGCGGGGGCGGCCGGCAGGTTCCCGGCGATAGCGGTGAAGTTGAACGGCGTCACGGCGAAGACGAAGCCCTCGAGCGGGCGGTACTCCATGCGGTTCCACGCGCCCGGTCCGGAGAACGGCTGCTCCTGGTAGACGCGCTGCATGAAGTAGGGATTGAACCGCCAGAAATCGATCAGCTCGCAGGCCGCGTCGATCTCGGCCTGGTGCGCCGTCTTCGACTGGCCGAGCATCGTGGCGGCGTTCAACGTGTCGCGCCACGGGCCGGCGAGAAGCTCGGCCGCCCGGTAGAAGACCGCGGCGCGCTCTTCCCAGGCGAGACGGTGCCAGTCCTGCCAGGCCTCGTCGGCGGCTTGGATCGCCTGCTCGACTTCCTTTGCTCCGCCCTGATGGACGTTGGCGAGCACGTGGTTCTTGTCGTGCGGCATCACGGCCGTCTTGAGGTTCCCGGTCGTGACCTCCTTCCCGCCGATGATGCACGGGATCTCGGGCTGCTCGTGCTTCATCTGCTCGAGGCGGACCTGCAGGCTCGCGCGCTCCGGCGAGCCGGGTGCGTACGTTCGGATCGGCTCGTTGACGGGCGGTATCGGCTGAAAGATTCCTGGTGCGCTCATGCAGGGATTATGCCGCGCTCGGCGCTGGGGGAGAGCGCAGGATGAAGCGGGGCGGCAGTCGACTGGTATCGGGGACCGCCTCGTTTCGGCTTTCGCCGACCCGGCGCGAGCGGGCATTGTATGGGGGTGCAGGTGCTGTCCTACGAAGTGCCCGGCTGGGGAGTAGGCGAGCTCTACCTCGACGGCGAGCGCCTTCTCTACCACGAGCTTCCCTCCGTCAGGGAGACCCGCGCCGAGGAGCGTGAGCACCCGCTGGCCGAGCGGATCCGCAGCTACTTCGACGGCGAGCGGGTCGACTTCGGCGACGTCGAGCTCGACCTGTCGTGGGGAACAGACTTCCAACTCGCGCTCTCGGAGGCACTGCGCGAGGTCCCCTACGGGGAGACTGTCACCTACGGGGAGCTCGCCGCGCTCGCCGGGCGCCCGAACGCCCAGCGCGCAGCGGGCACCTTCTGCGCTGGCAACCGGTTCCCGCTCGTCCTGCCGTGCCATCGGGTCGTTTCCGCTGGAGGCCTCGGCGGCTACGGGTCGCTCGGCGGCGATTACAAGCGGCGCCTTCTCGAGCTCGAACATGCTCTCTGAGGATGTCCGAGCCGAGCTCGCGGGGATCGACCCGCACAAGGCCTGCTGCCGCCTCGCAGAGCTCTCGGCACTCGTGAGAACCGCGGGCAGCGTCCACTTCCGGGGCTCCGGCCGCATCTCGCTCCACCTCGAGGTGGCGAGCCCGGCGGTCGCGCGGCGCGCGTTCGCGCTCCTTCGCTCATACGACGTTCCCGGCGAGATCCGCACGTTCAAGACTCAGTCGTTCGAGCACGCGACGCGGTTCCAGATCCACATCGATGACGACGCCCGCGCGCTCCAGGTGCTGAATGAGGCAGGCGTGTTGGACGCGCGCCTCGCCCCGCTCGAACGCCCTCCCGCGCGCGTCGTCGGGCGGTCGTGCTGCCGCGCCGCTTATCTCCGAGGTGCGCTGCTGGCCTCCGGGTCCGTGAGCGGGCCGCGCAACGCGCACCTCGAGCTGCGAAGCGCGAACATGGAGGGCGCCGAGCTTCTCTCGTCGCTCGCCGAGGCGGAGGGCTTCCGGCTGGCCGTGCACGACCGCGGCCGGCACGCCGTCGCGTACGCAAAGTCGACCGACACCATTGCCGAGCTCCTCGCCTTCCTGGGCGCCCACCAGGCCGCCTTGACCCTGGAAGAGAGCGCCGTCGTGGCATCCACTCGCGCGCGGGCGAACCGGCTCGCCAATGCCGACCACGCGAACATCGTCCGTTCGAGCCGCGCCGCGGAGACGCAGCTCCGCGCGATACGGAGGCTCGCGTCGGACGGCCGGCTCGAGAATCTTTCGCCCGAGCTCAGGGAGATCGCCGAGCTGCGGGCGAGGAATCCGACCCTTTCGCTCCGGGAGCTCGCGCGGCGGCTCAAGCCTCCGGCGACGAAGGCCGCCGCACACCGCCGGCTCGCGAAGCTGCAGAAGCTGGCGGAGAGATGACTGTTGTCCTGGCAATTTCTGGATGGTTCCGGGTTGCCTTCCGCTCATTCGCGGAGCTATGTTGGGCCGGAGCGGGTCCGTGCTCGTCGGGTGTCGGATTCAGACCCCGTCCGGCATCACGGTCCGGAGTGCGGTTCAACCGGAGGGGGAGGTCGTCCTCGGAGCTTCCCCTCCGGCCCGCTCGCTTAGAATCGGCGGGGCTGGGGGAGAGCGAACTGGGAGTGTGTCCATGGCCCTGCGCGTAGGCATCAACGGATTCGGACGAATCGGGCGGAATTTCTTCCGTGCCTCGAGGGCGCGCAACGCCGACCTCGAGATCGTCGCGGTGAACGACATCGGCGACGCGAAGACGATGGCGCACCTCTTGAAGCACGACTCCGTGCTCGGCGTTCTCGATGCCGACGTGGAAGCCGCGGACGGATCGATCAGCGTGGACGGGAAGGAGTTCAAGCTCCTGACCGAGCGCGACCCGGGTGCCCTTCCCTGGGGCGATCTCGGGGTCCAGGTCGTGATCGAGTCGACGGGGCTCTTCACGAAGCGCGACGACGCGCAGAAACACCTCGACGCCGGCGCGGAGAAGGTGGTCATCTCGGCGCCCGCCACGGATCCGGACGTGACCCTCGTCCTCGGCGTGAACGACGAGGCCTACGACAAGGAGAAGCACCGGATCGTCTCCAATGCTTCGTGCACCACGAACTGCGTCGCTCCGCTCGCCAAGGTGCTGAACGACTCCTTCGGGATCGAGACGGGCTTCATGACCACGATCCACGCCTATACGAACGACCAACGGATCCTCGACCTCCCGCACAAAGATCTCCGGCGGGCGCGATCGGCGGCGATCAACCTCATCCCGACCTCGACGGGCGCGGCGCGCGCCATCGGCGTCGTCATCCCGGAGCTGCAGGGGAAGGTCGACGGCATCTCGGTCCGAGCTCCCGTCCCGGACGGCTCGGTGGTCGACTTGACGGCGCACCTGGGCAAAGCGGCGAGCGTGGAAGAGGTCAACGAGCGCTTCCGGGAGGTCGCGGACAAGGATGCCTTCGAGGGCGTGCTGCTCTACTCGGACGAGCCGCTCGTCTCCACCGACATCATCGGCAGCTCGTACTCGTCGATCTTCGACAGTGAGCTGACGATGACGCACGGCGACGAGGTCAAGGTGTTCGCGTGGTACGACAACGAGTGGGGCTATAGCTGCCGGCTCGTGGACCTCGCACAGCGCCTGCTCTGACCGTGCATCGGCCTCGCTCCGTCCGGGAAGCCGACGTCGCCGGCAAGACCGTTCTGGCACGGGTCGACTTCAACGTCCCGCTCGAGAACGGGCGTGTCGCCGACGACACCCGGATCCGCGCGGCGCTGCCGACCATCAGGCTCGTGCTGGACGGGGGCGCCGCGAAGCTGCGGCTCTGCTCTCATCTCGGCCGGCCGAAGGGCGAAGACGCGGCCTTCTCCCTCAAGCCTGTCGAGGAGCACCTGCGCACCCTCGTGGACGACTCGCGCATCGCCCTCCTCGAAAACACCCGCTTTCATCCCGGCGAGACGAAGAACGACCCTCAGTTCGCGCGTGAGCTCGCCGACGGCTGCGACCTCTATGTCAACGATGCGTTCGGCTCGGCGCATCGGGCCCATGCCTCGACGGAAGCGGTTGCGCATCTCCTTCCTGCATATGCCGGCCTGCTGCTCGAACGTGAGCTGGACGAGCTCGGCTCGCTCTTGGAGGAGCCCGCCCGGCCGTTCGTCGCGGTACTCGGCGGAGCGAAGGTCGAGGACAAGATCGGAGTCCTCGAGTCGCTCGCCGACCAGGCGGATGCCGTGCTGGTCGGCGGGAAGATGGCGGAGGAGGTCGAGCCGCGGGACAAAGTGTTTCTCCCGGTCGACGTCGTGGCCGCGTCGGCCTTCGAGGCGGATGCGGACGCGAAGGTCGTCCCTGCCGACGAGGTCCCCGAGGGTTGGCTCGGTCTCGACGTCGGGCCGAAGACGCGGGAGGCCTTCGCGGCGAAGATCGCGGGCGCGGGAACCGTGTTCTGGAACGGGCCGATGGGGGTCTTCGAGTGGCCGCGCTTCGCCGAGGGCACGGAGGCGGTTGCGCGGGCGGTGGCGTCGTCGGAGGGCCACACGGTGGTCGGCGGGGGAGACTCAGTGCGCGCCGTGCAGGAGCTCGGGCTGGCCGACCGGATCGGGTGGGTGTCGACGGGCGGCGGCGCCTCGCTGGAGTTTCTGGAAGGCAAGGAGCTCCCGGGCGTCGTCGCGATACCGGAGGCCTGATTTGCACACCTTCCGCACACTCTCGTTTCCCACCCGCCCGCCATTTCCGAATAGGCTGGAAGTGGAGGGAGGTCCGCGGCGGCCCCGGCGAAAATGCTGATTGCGGGGAACTGGAAGATGTTCAAGGGGCCCTCGGAGACGCGGGCCTTCGCGGCCGCCTTCGAGCCGCCCGACGGCGTCGACGTCGTCCTCTGCCCGCCATACCCGTCCCTCGCGGCCGCGGTGGACGGCGGCCTCACCACCTACGCGCAGAACGTCCACTGGGCGCACGAGGGCGCCTTCACCGGTGAGGTGTCGGCTCCGATGCTCCTCGAGCTCGGTGTCCAGGGCGCGATCGTCGGCCACTCCGAGCGCCGGCAGTTCTTCGGCGAGACCGACGAGACGGTCGCCCGACGCTCCATCGCAGCTCTCGAGGCGGGCCTGGGCCTGATCGCCTGCGTCGGCGAGTCCGAGGAGGAGCGCGAGGCCGGCGACACGGAGGTGATCCTCCGTCTCCAGGTCGAATCGATCCGCGACACGCTCGGCGTGCACGAGCGGCTCGTCCTCGCATACGAGCCCGTCTGGGCGATCGGGACGGGCAAGACCGCCACTCCCGAGCAGGCCCAGGAGGCGCACGCCTTCATCAAGAGCCTCCTGGACGTGCCGGTGCTTTACGGGGGTTCGGTCAAGCCGGAGAACGCGGACGAGCTCCTGTCCCAGGTCGACGTCGACGGAGCACTCGTCGGCGGCGCGTCCCTCGAAGTCGAGTCCTTCACGGCCATTTGCCAGTCGGCAGCCCGTATCCACTCGTAGCGCTCGTCATCCTCGACGGCTGGGGCTGCGCGCCGCCGGGTCCCGGTAACGCGGTCGAGCTCGCGGACACCCCGGTGTTCGACGCACTCTGGCGCCGCTACCCGCACGCGACGCTCGAAGCGTCGGGCGAGGCGGTCGGGCTCCCGCGCGGGCAGATGGGAAACTCCGAGGTCGGCCACCTCACGATCGGCTCCGGCCGCGTGATCGACCAGGACTTCATGCGGGTCAACCGTTCGATCGAGCGCGGTGACTTCTTCGAGAACGAGGCGCTCCGGAGCGCCTTCCAGCGCGCCAAGGAACGGGGGACGAACGTCCACCTGCTCGGCCTCGTCTCCTACGGAGGCGTGCACAGCCACATCGACCACCTGCGCGCGCTGATCGAGCTGGCCCGGCGCGAAGGCATGGCGGAGCGCACGTTCGTGCACGCCTTCACCGACGGGCGCGACGTCTCGCCGCACTCCGCACAAAGCGACCTCGGCGAGCTCGTGAACGCGGGCATCCGCCTCGTCACGGTCTGCGGCCGCTACTACGCGATGGACCGCGACCAGCGCTGGGACCGGACGCACCGCGCGGTGGAAGCGATCCTCGACGGCACCGGAGCCGCGGCGGAGGACCCGGTGGCGGCCGTCGAGGCGAGCTACGAGGCCGGGATCACGGACGAGTTCATCGAGCCGGTCGTCCTCCCGGGGCCGAGACTCGGCCAGGGCGACGCTGCGATCTTCTTCAACTTCCGGCCCGATCGAGCGCGGCAGCTCACCCAGGTTCTTCTGGAGCGCCGGTTCGACCTGACGACGATGACCCGCTACCGCGACGATTTCGTGTGTCCGGTCGCGTTCGAGGAGCACGAGGTCGCAGACACGCTTGCGGAGGTGCTCGCCGAGCACCACGTCCGCCAGCTCCACCTGGCCGAGACCGAGAAGTACGCGCACGTCACCTACTTCTTCAACGGTGGCCGCGAACACGAGTGGGAGGGAGAGACCCGCATCCTCGTGCCCTCCCCCAAGGACGTCGCGACCTACGACCAGAAGCCCGAGATGTCCGCTGACGAGGTCACACGCAGGTTCGAGGAGGCGATCGGAGACGGCTACGGCTTCGCGGTCGTCAACTTCGCCAACCCGGACATGGTCGGCCACACGGGACTCATCCCGGCCGTCGTCCGCGCGGTGGAGACCGTGGACGCCTGCCTAGGACGCCTCGTGGCAGCCGTGGAGCGGCTCGGAGGTGTTTGCCTCGTCACCGCCGATCACGGAAACGCCGAGCAGATGCTGGAGCCCGACGGCGTAAGCCCGCACACGGCGCACACGACGAACCCCGTGCCGCTCCTGGTCACGATCGAAGGTGCGAAGGTCGCGGACGGCGGGGCGCTCTCCGACCTTGTGCCAACCTGCCTCAACCTCCTCGGAATTCCCCCAAGCGTGGGAATGACCGGCAGGGGACTCGTTACTAACGTGTAAAGGGGTCGGTATACTCCGGCCCACTCAGCGGCCATCCGGACACCTTTCAGTGCCTCTGTCACAGCCCGACTTCGACCTTCTGCGCAGAGCGCAGCGTGGCGACGAGCGGGCGTTCCGGACCATCGTCGAGACCTACGAGACCCCGGTCTACAACTACGTCCTTCGCATGGTGGGCGACCGCGCGCTCGCGGAGGACCTCACCCAGGAGATCTTCCTGCGGATCTACCAGGGTCTCGCCGGCTTCTCGCTTCGCTGCCGTTTCACGACTTGGCT
This sequence comes from Gaiellaceae bacterium, assembly GCA_035273885.1. GTDB lineage: Bacteria > Actinomycetota > Thermoleophilia > Gaiellales > Gaiellaceae > DATEOR01. The sequence goes on along the minus strand of DATEOR010000011.1, from coordinate 8,909 downwards.
CTTCCAGGTCGCCAAGAACCGCGTGCTCGACGAGCTCCGCGCCCGTGAGCGCAAGCCGCAGAGCTTCCTGACGCTGGACGACATGCCGCCGCTCGAGGTCGTCGACGCGCCGCCGGAACAGGTGGAGACGATCGACGCGGTCTGGCGCGCGGTGGCCGCGCTCAACCCCGATCTCAAGATGGCACTTCTTCTACGCGATGTCGTCGGTCTCTCGTACACGGAGATCGCGGATTCGCTGGAGATCACACTCGCGACAGTGAAGTGGCGGATCTTCAAGGCGCGCGAAGAGGTGCAGCTGGCGCTCGCCCGCGAGGGCGTGAGCGTGGAGTTCAGCGGCGAGCGCGCCGCGTCGTCAGACGCCTGATTCCAGCCGCAGGGCGAGCGGCTCCGGCAGGCCGTGCTCCCTGATCTCCGCCTGCGTCTTCTCGACCGGGTACTCGACGCGCCGATAGAGGGCCTTCTGCGCCTCGAGGTCGAGGAGGAGCCATGCAGCGCGGGGGTTGCCGTCGCGCGGCTGCCCGACCGAGCCGGGGTTGAGGAGCCAGCGCTGGGAGGCGAGATCGACCTCCGACCCCTCCTCGCCGAGAGCGAGCGTCAGGTCTTCGGCGCCGAAGCGGAGGGCCACGTGGCTGTGCCCGACGAGCACGAGCGGCTTCTCGGTCGCCTCGAGCGCCAGGAACGCCACCTCCGGCACGAGGACGTACTCCCAGACCGGGTCGCGGGGACTTGCGTGGAAGAGCTCGGCGCGCTCGAGCGCCGCTTCCGGCGAGAGCGACTCGAGGTAGCGGCGCGGCCCATCCTCGAGGACATCGGCCGTCCAGCGCGCACTCACGGCGGCGTCCGGCGAGAAGTCCTCGAGGTCGATGCGACCGAGGACGCCGAGGTCGTGGTTTCCTATGAGGCAGACGTCGGCCCGCTCGGCGACGAGCTCGCAGCAGCGGTTCGGCTGCGGCCCGTAGCCGACGAGGTCGCCCAGGCACCAGACCTCGTCGGGCGCTTCGGCGTCCACGGAGCGGAGCACGGCCTCGAGCGCATGGAGATTCCCGTGAATGTCGGAGATGACGGCCACTCGCACGACAGGCGGACGTTAGCGAAGCGCGCGGGCCTGATCGCCCTCGCCGCGGTGTGGGTCGTCTCGGGCTTCCTCCTCTGGCGGACGAGCGTGCCGCGCCTCGACATTCCGCATCTCGATCCCCGCGACTACTTCAGCCCCGCGGAGCTCGCTCGCGCGGACGACTACCGCCGTGTCAGCCGCGCGCTTCTGCTCGGCTCGCTCGCGGTCCAGGTCGTCGTCATGGCCCTGCTCGTGTGGAAGGCGCGGCCGCTCGCGGACGCACTCGGCGGAATCGGGCGCGGACGGATCCGCACCGGAGTCCTCGTCTCGATCGCGGTCGTGATCGCGCTCTGGCTCGCGACCATGCCCATCGGGGCGGTCTCGCTCTGGTGGCGCCGGCGGTACGGGCTGTCCAATCAGAGCGCCGCCGGCTGGCTCCGCGACCAGGCGGTCGCCGTCGGCATCGAGTGCCTGCTCGTCGCCGTCGCCGCGACGGTCACGCTCGTTCTCGCGGCCTGGCTCGGCCGTTCCTGGTGGGTCGCAGCCGCGCCCCTCTTCGTCCTCGCGGGAGTCGTCTACTTCGTCGCGCAGCCGCTCGTGATCCAACCGCTCTTCAACACGTTCCACCCGCTCGCAGACCAGCGCCTGACCGCAGAGATCAAGGAGCTCGGCGCGAAGGAGGGCGTGACTGTGGACAAGGTCCTCGTCGCCGACGCGAGCCGCAGGACGACGACCGCGAACGCGTACGTCTCGGGCCTCGGGCCCACGAAGCGCGTCGTCTTCTACGACACGATGCTGGACGGGCGTTTCACGCCCGCCGAGCTCGAGTCCGTCGCCGCGCACGAGCTCGGGCACGTCGCGCGGAGCCACATCTGGAGGGGCCTCGGCTGGTTCGCCTTGATCGCGATTCCCGGCGTGCTCCTCGTCTGGTGGTTCACCGAGCGAAGAGGGGGATTGCCGGACCCCGGCCTCGTGCCGCTCGCGATCGCCGTCGCGCTCGTCTATTCGCTCCTCGTCATGCCCTTCGGGAACCTCGTGTCACGCCGCTACGAGGCCGAGGCGGACTGGTTGGCGTTGACCGCGACGAACAATCCCGAGAGCTTCATCGGCGTCGAGAAGCGCCTGACCGTGACGTCGCTCGGCGACCCCGACCCTCCGGCCTGGTCGAACCTGCTCTTCGGCACCCATCCCACCCCGATGAGGCGCATCGGGATGGCCGTCGCGTTCAGGAACCGGGCGAGCCCTGCTCGGGCAGGTTCCTGATTCCCTCGCGTGTCGACCACTTCGACCAGCTGTCGTTCATCGCGTCGATCAGCTCCCGCATGAAGCGCGGCGACATGTTGATGCGGCTGACGACGACGCCGGGCACGTCCCCGTCCTCGACCTCGTGGTCGATGCGGGCGAACGTGAGCGTGAACTCGTAGTCGGAGAAGCTGACGTTCGCGAAGTTCGCGTACACGCCCGCCAGGTTCTCAGGGTCGAGGTGGATGTTGAGCTGACGCTCCTGGGGCTCCTCGTCCACGGCTCTACGATATAGCCGCATGACGGCCAAGGCGATTGCAAGGCTCGAGCGCGGGCTCGCGGATGGGCTCGGCGTGCCCGTCGAGCTCGAGCGCCCGTCGAACCCCGAGCACGGCGACTACGCGACGAACGCGGCCCTCCGCGCCGCGCCGGTCCGGCGCATGCCGCCGATGGAGATCGCCGAGGAGCTCCGTGCGGTCGCGAGCGGCCTCCCCGGTGTGAAGGACGCGGCGGTCGCCCCGCCCGGCTTCGTCAACCTCCAGCTCGACTCCGCCTGGTATGGCGAGGCCCTGGCCGAGGTCCTGGATGCAGGCGCGGACTACGGCGGTGGCTCGGCGGCGCAGCGGGAGAAGGTGCAGGTCGAGTTCGTCTCGGCGAACCCCACGGGCCCCCTCACGGTCGCCTCCGCGCGAAACGCGGCGTACGGGGACTCCATCGCCCGCCTGCTCGACTTTGCCGGCCACACCGTCGAGCGCGAGTTCTACGTCAACGACGCGGGTGCGCAGATCGACCTCTTCCGCCAGTCGGTCGACGCGCGGCGCAGGGGAGAGGACCCGCCGCCCGACGGCTACCAGGGCGACTATGTCGGCGAGCTCGCCGCACTCGACGGCGACCCCGTCAAGGAGATGGAGGCACGTATCCGCGCGACTCTCGAGCGCTTCCGCGTCCACATGGACCTCTGGGTGCGCCAGAGCGAGATGGAGGAAGTGCTGGACGACGCGCTTGGCAGGATCGAGCTGTACGAGCAGGACGGCGCCCGCTGGCTCAAGACGACGAGCTGGGGCGACGACAAGGACCGCGTCGTCGTCCGCGCCGACGGGCGGCCTACGTACTTCGCGGTCGACGTCCCGCACATGCGTCTCAAGTGGGGCCGCGGGCACGAGCGGCTCATCTACGTCCTCGGCGCCGACCACCACGGCTACATCGCGAGGTTGAAGGCCATCGCCGGCGCGCTCGGGCACGACCCCGAGGCCGTGGAGATCCTGATCTACCAGCTTGTCCACCTCACCCAGGCCGGCGAGGCCCGGAAAGTGTCGAAGCGCCGCGGAGACGTCGTCTTCCTGGACGAGCTCCTCGACGAGATCGGCGTGGATGCGGCCCGTTGGCACCTGCTCTCGCGGAGCCATGACCAGGCGATGGACATCGACGTCGACCTCGCGCGCGAGCGCACCGAGAAGAACCCCGTCTACTACGTGCAGTACGCACACGCGCGCATTGCGGGCATCGTCAGGAACGCCGAGGGGAGGCCGTCGTCCCCGGAGCCGCCCGGCGCCCTTGCCCCCGCCGAGCGCGAGCTCGTGAAGCGCCTCGCCGAGTTCCCCGCAGTCGTGGCCGAGGCCACCGAGCGCCGCGGCCCGCATGCGCTGCCGACATACGCGATTCGCGTCGCCGACGACTTTCACCGCTTCTACCACGACCACCGCGTGCTCGAGAGCGAGGAGGAGCCCTTCCGGCTCGCTCTTTGCGGGGCGACGGCGTCGGTGATCGCCCGGTCGCTCGACCTCATGGGCGTCGAAGCTCCCGAGCGGATGTAGATTCCCCGCCATGGCAGGCGGGAAGGCACCGGATCGGAACCTCGCGCTCGAGCTCGTGCGCGTGACGGAGTCGGCTGCCCTCAGCTGCGCCCGCTGGGTCGGGCGCGGCGATAAGGAGGCCGCCGACCAGGCGGCGGTCGACGCGATGCGCGCGATGCTCGACACCGTCGCCATGAGCGGCGTCGTGGTGATCGGCGAGGGGGAGAAGGACGAGGCCCCGATGCTCTTCAACGGCGAGGAGGTCGGGAACGGCAACCCGCCGGACGTCGACGTGGCCGTCGACCCGCTCGAAGGCACGCGCCTCACGTCGGTTGGGCAGCCGAACGCGATCGCGGTCATTGCGGTCGCCGAGCGCGGGACGATGTTCTTCCCCGGCGCGGCCGTCTACATGGACAAGATCGCGGGCGGCCCCGAGGTGGCGGACGTGATCGACATCGCCTCGACGCCGCAGGAGAACGTGGCGCGCGCGGCCGAGGCGAAGGGCGTGAAGCCGACCGACATCACCGTCGTCGTCCTCGACCGCGAGCGGAACGCCGACCTGATCTCAGGGCTCCGGGAGGCGGGCGCCAAGGTCAACCTGATCACGGACGGCGATGTGGCTCCCGCGATCGCCGCGGCGCGCCAGGGGTCGGTGGTCGACCTGATGATGGGCATCGGCGGCACTCCGGAGGGTGTCATCGCGGCCGCGGCCGTCAAGTGCCTCGGGGGCGCCGTGCAGGGGAGGCTGTGGCCGCGCACAGACGAGGAGCGGCAGTCGCTTCTCGACGACGGCTACGACCTGGACAGGGTGCTCAAGACCGACGACCTCGTCGCCGGCGACGACGTCTTCGTGGCCGCGACCGGCGTCACCGACGGGGCCCTGCTGAACGGCGTGCGCCTCTCGCGCGACGGCGCCACCACGGACTCGATCGTCATGCGCTCACGGTCCGGGACCGTGCGGCGCATCGAGGCCTACCACCACCTGGAAAAGCTGACCCATTTCAGCGGCCGGGAATACCGCTAGGCGGTCGCGAGCTCCTTCTCGCGTTCGGCGGAGTATTCGCCGGAGCGCGCCAGGCCGTTCATCTTCGCGCGGTGGGCGTAGGCCTCCTGGCCGGCGGCCACGTTCGCCTCGTCGCCGCGCCATGCCTTGAGCGCCGGCGCCTGCAGCGCCCGTCCGTACGAGAACGAGAGCTCCCACGGATGCGGGCCACGCTCGTTCATCGCGTTCAGGTGCGCCGTCGAGTCCTCGTCGGTCTGGCCGCCTGAGAGGAAGACGATGCCCGGCACCGAGGCCGGCACGTGCTTGTACAGGACCTCGAGCGTCTTCTCGGCGACCTCGTCGACGCCGGCCCGGTTCGAGGCGTCGTAGCCGGAGAGCACCATGTTCGGCTTGAGCAGCGTTCCGGTCAGCTCGACGCGCTGGTCGTGCAGCTCCTGGTAGACCGCCTGGAGCACGCGGCCGGTCGCCTTCGCGCTCTCCTCGATCGTGTGCGTGCCGTCCTGGAGCACCTCGGGCTCGACGATCGGCACGATGCCGGCCTCCTGGCAGAGCGCCGCATAGCGCGCGAGCGCGTGTGCATTCGTCCAGACGCAGTACTCGCTGGGGAGGTCTTCGGAGATCGAATAGGTGGCGCGCCACTTGGCGAACTTCGCGCCCAGATCGCGGTACTCGTTCAGGCGGTCGCGGAGCCCGTCGAGGCCCTCGGTGATGGTCTCGCCCTCGGCGAGCGCGAGCGGCTTCGCGCCCTTGTCGACCTTGATCCCCGGGATGACGCCCTTGCTCTCGAGCAGCGCGGGGAACGGCGTGCCGTCAGCGGATGCCTGGCGGATCGTCTCGTCGAAGAGGATCACGCCGCTGATGTGGTCTTCCGCGCCGGGCGTGGTGAAGAGCAAGTCGCGGTACGCGCGCCGGCTCTCCTCGGTCGACTCGACATCGATCGAGTCGAAGCGTTTCTTGATCGTGCCGTCGCTCTCGTCGGCGGCGAGAATTCCCTTGCCCGGAGCGACCAGCGCCCGGGCGATCGTCTCGAGCTCGTGCTCGGCCATGTTGCGCTCCCTTCCTCGAAATCACCTCGAGGATATCTTCCCTCGCGAGCACGAAACTAGTAGCATGCCGCGCTTGAGGGGCGGCGCTGCGGCGGCCGTCCCTCGGTCTTTCCGCCGCGTTAGGGAATGAGCCCGGGGAGCGAGCTGAACAAGCTCGCGACGCGGTCGGAAAGAAGCGAGATGGTGAGGACGATAGCCGGGGTGATCACCGCGAGGATGATCGAGTATTCGGCCATTGTCTGACCGTCTGCGCGATGCCAGTCGAGAAGAGTTCTCACGGTCAAATCGTCGGCCTGAAGCCGTTTTTCCGCTATCCCCTGTTGGAGCGAGGGTGCGGTACCCTTTTCGAGACGCGGACGTAGCTCAGTTGGTAGAGCATCAGCTTCCCAAGCTGAGGGTCGCGGGTTCGAACCCCGTCGTCCGCTTCGAGAACGGGCGAGTTCGTAGTGCCATTTTCGTGCCACTGCGAAGGCGTCAAGACCGAACGTCATCTGCGCACAGGCGACGGTCACGAGGCGAGAGTCGCCCGCTGAAGATGACTCACCTGCGTCTAGCTCCGGCGGTGCGGCGCGGGCACGATGGACGTTCGATGCCAGCCACGAGCCGTGGAACGATCGTCGTCGTCGAACAGAGCGCCGCCGCCCAGGAGTTGATGGAGCACGTGCTCCGCGAGGCTATGCCCTTGTCGCCGACGTGGCGACGCTCGACCGGGAGGGACCAGGGCTCGTCCGACAGTTGCGCACGATGCAGCCGGCACTGTCGGTCCTCTACCTCGAAGACGGCGGCAGGTCCAACGGAGGCGACGCGGGCGATGCCGCGGCGCTGCAAACCCCGTTCTCGCTCGACGAGTTCCAGGAGGCCGTTGCGGCCGCACTCGCTCGTCGTTGATGACTAGCCGGGTCTTGAGGCTCTCATGTTTGCTCGCCTGACGACCACGGTCCTCGGCTCCGATGAGCCCGATGCCGCAGCGGAGATCGTCGAGCGCATCCTTCCCACGCTGCAGAGGCTCGACGGATTCAAGGGCATCCTCGTCCTCGCGGATGAGACAGGTGTCTTCCACGGCTTGACGCTCTGGGAAAGCACAGCCGCCATGGAGCGAAGCGAGCCGGTGGCGCGAGGAATCCGGGAGGCCGAGACACGAGCCCGCCACGTGATCACGCAGGAAACAGCCAGCTTTCGCGTCGTCGCTTTCCACTTGACGCGTTCGTAGAACGACGCATTTGGGTCTATCTCCTCCTGAGCCTCGTGTGTAGGTTCGGGCACTGATCGCCGGCGGCTCGACCGACCGGTTCTCCCCGGGTTCGGCCGCCCAGGTCGTCGGCGACCTCTCCCGCACGCGGGCGCTCCACAACCCCCGGAGCGCCCGCGATGCCCGTTGTCGCCCTTCCGGGGAGTCCGGAGTCCGCTCGCTCAGACGAGGCCGCGGTGCCGCGCCTCCGCGACTGCTTCGATCCGTGAATGTGTCCTGAGAGCGCGCAAGACGCCGCGTATGTGGTTCCGCACGGTTTCCCGGCTCAAATGCAAGTTCGCCGCGATTTGCTTCGTCGACTGGCCGCTCGCGAGCAGCTCAAGCACCTCCTGTTGCCGTTGCGTGAGAGGTGATTCGCCTGCCGGAGTGAAGCGCGAGCCGCGACGCTGAACGACGCCGAACACTCCATGCACGACCGCGTCGCCCTCGATTGCCACGGAGCTGATCTCGACCTTTCGACGTTGTCCGTTGCGCAGCAGGACGGCGATCTCGTAATCGTGGCTTCGCCCGCCACTGCGCATCCGCCCAATCTCGCCGCGCACCCGCTCCACGTCTTCCGGGACGACAAAGGCCGTATAGGGGGCCCCAGCGCGGTCTCCGAACGCGTCTCTTCCAGCGTCGTTCAACCAAAGGATCCGCCCGTTCGCGTCCCCGATGAAGCTCGGGACGTTGACCCGCTGAAGCGTCTCTCGAAGGAGGCGTTGAGCCGCGCTGCCCGCCATTGGACGACCCGTATCCTGAACCACACAGTTGCCTCTGTCGATTCGAGACATCGAGCGGGAGAGGGGCGGCAAAGGCGGCACCGGCACGGTTTCGCCGTCCATTAGGGAGCCAACGGCGGGCTCGCGAGGCGAGCCCGCCGTTCTGTGCCGCAGCTCTTGATCCGCTAGACGGGCGCGGAGTCCGAGCGCCGCCTCGCGAAGAGCACACCGCTCGCAAATGCTCCCAACGCTCCGAGCGCGAGCACCCGGATAGGCACCGCGCCGGGCCCCGTCAAGCTGGCGAGCTCGGTGATGCCCCCACAGAGGCCGGAGTCCTGGCCGCTGCCAGGCCCTGCGCCGCCGGAGCCATTCGGGGCTGCGGATCCAGCAGAGTGGCTTGTGGCGCCCGAGCCGCCGTTGGCTCCGCCTCCAGAGCCGCCACCTCCGCCAGAATCGTCCCCGGTCGAAGCTGGCCCACCTCCGGAGTCGCCTCCGCCCGCGCCGGATTCCTCACAGGAGCCGGCCTGGGCGTCTCCGCTCGTCGCCCCGACGAGGGCGCCTTCACGGGCGCCCCTCGTTCGTGCTAGGGCCGCGTGACCCGCAGCGTGCCCTTCATGCCGCGCGCCTTGTGGTCGGCGACGCTGCACCAGTACCTGAAGCGGCCGTGCCGGAGCTTGAACGTCTTCGTGGTCCGCGCTCCGGGCAGGGTCTCGCCGATCGTGTAGACGTGCGTTCCCCCGACGCGCCTCAGCTTGAAGTTATGGGGATCCTCGCCGAAGTTGGCGAGCTCGATCGTCACCTGTCCCGCGGGAACCCGCGAA
>DATEOR010000010.1:0-7009 GCA_035273885.1 Gaiellaceae bacterium | reverse complement strand
CTCGGCGCCTCCGCGTTGCGCGACGTCGACGCCGTAGCGGGCGCGAGCCCCGAGCGCCTCCCACACGGGAATTGCCTCGGCCTTTCCCTTCGCCTCGATCGGCTCGCAGTCCCGGAACTCGACGACACGCTCGGTGGCCCTGTAGGTCGTCTGGCCGACGAGGATGCCGTCGACCGGCGCCGCGGTCTGCAGCCGGGCGGCCGTGTTGACGACATCGCCGGCCACCATCCCCTCTCCTTCGGCGACTCGTGCGCCCAGCGCGACGACCGCCTCGCCCGTGTTGACCGCGATGCGGACGTGCAGGTCGAGGTCGGGGTTCTCCTCGTTCAGCTCCTGGATGGCGTCCCGGACGGCGAGACCGGCGCGGACCGCGCGCTCGGGGTCGTCCTCATGGGCGACGGGCGCGCCGAATACCGCCATCACTGCATCCCCGATGAACTTCTCCACCGTGCCGCCGAAGCGCTCGATCTCGGAGCGCAGGCGCCCGTAGTAGGGGGAGAGCATCGCCCGCACATCCTCCGGATCGAGCTGCTCGGCGCGGCCTGTGAAGCCGACGAGGTCGGCGAAGAAGACCGTGACGACCTTGCGCTCCTCGCGCCCCGCAGGCGGCTCCTCTGCGAGCGGCGCCGCGCACGCGTTGCAAAAACGCGCACCCTCCGGATTCACCTGGCCGCAGGCGGGGCAATTCATGCGCCACAGCGTACGCCGCGCAGGACGAGACTCAAAGACCGAAAGGGCTAGGCCGAGGCTGCGAAGAGCGCCTGGGCCTCATTGACCCAGGCCGTCGCGCCCACCGAGCGGAAGACGGAGAGCGCCTGCCGCACCTGCGCATCTGCCTCCGCCTGGCGGCCGCCCTCCGCGAGCGCCTCGGCCGCCCGCATGCGCGCGTAGGCGGCGTCGACCACAGCGCCGATCTCGTCGAGGAGGTCGGCCGAGGCCTCGAAGTCCCCGGCGGCATAGACAAGAGCGGCTGTTTGCCAGCGCGTCTCCGTCCTCCCCGCGACCGCAGGTTCGAGCTCATCCGCCCGGCCGAGCGCCGAGAGCACGACCGCAAGCGGAATTCCCCAGTAGGAGATGAAGCCGGTCTTCCCGAGGGCAAGGAGCTCGAGCAGCTCGTCGGCGAAACGGGCCGCCTCCGCTCGGCGGCCTGCTGCGAGCAGCGTACGGCTGTGAGCGGCGAGGGCCGGATGAACGATCTGTGGGTCCCTGGCCTCACCTGTGAGGGCAATCACGTACTCGGAGTCCGTCAGCGCGCCGGCCTGATCTCCGCGCGCGAAGCGGATGAGCCCGCGCGTGTTTCGCACCGCGGCTTCCATGTAGTGCGGTTGTCCAGACCCGACCAGGTCGATGAAGTCGTCCGCGCCAGCCATCGCTTCGTCCCAGCGGCCCGTGTAGAAGGCGTTGACGACGAACTCGGCCTGCAGCCAGCGAAGCGAGCGGATGCTGCCGAAGCGCTCGGCCTCGCGGAAACCTTGCTCCTGCGCCTCGAAGCTGCCGGGGAGCTCGCCGAGCTCGCTCAGCGTCGAGCCCAGGTTGATGTAGCCCCGCAAGCGCTCGTAGGAGCCGGGCTGGGTGATTTCGATGGACTGTTCGAGGTCCTTCAGGCCGTCGCGGTCACCGAGCTTCGCCTTCGAAGTCCCGAGGACGTTCAGGGCCTGCGCGCGAAGCTCATTCGAGCCGCCGACCTCCTCGATCATCGCGAGCGTTTCCTGCGCCACGTCGATCGCCCGTGCGTCCTCGTCGCTGAGCATCGCGAAGCGCGCGATCTGACTCAGCACGAAGGCCTTCGGGCGCGAGGCAGGTGCGCCGTCGATCAGCTCGACCGCACGCTGTAGATGCCGCCGCGCTCGTTCAGGCGCGCCGCTGAACCAATGCGTGTCGACGAGGGCGACCTCCGCCATGGCGGCCTGTTCCGGCGCGCCCGAGACGAGGAGGACGTCTCGCGCCTCCTCGAGAATCACGCCGCCCGCGCCGCCCGCGTCGTGGAGCGAGACGGCCTGGCCGTAGCGGAAGAGGAGCATCCCGCGATCGGCGTCATTCTCGGGCCAGAGCTCCAGCGCTTCGCGGTAGAAGCGAACGGCGGCACCCCAAGCGGAGAGGCCGTAGGCGCGGTCGCCGGCCTCCCGCAACGCGAGCCTGGCTCTGTCGGCGAGCGACCCCACGTCCTGGCCCGCCGCCCGCGCGAACTCGAGCGCGCTCAGATAGTGGTGCGCCAACATCTCGGCCCGGTCCTCGCGGTCGGAGCTCAGTGCCTCGATCCATTCGGCCGCGCTGCTGTGCTTCTCGGCGCGGTCGGCGCGGGGCACCTGGCCGTAGGCGACGTCGCGCACGAGCACGTGCCGGAACGCGTACTCCGTCTCGGTCGCGACGGAGGTGCGCCGCTCGCGCCGGACGAATTCCTTGCGCTCGAGCCGGTGCAGGTGTTCCTCCACCGTCCAGCGCTGCAGTCCGGTCATCGCGGCGAGGGCGCCGCTCCAGAAGACCTTGCCGAGGACGGCCGCGTCCTGGATGAGCGCCTTGTCCTCGGGCGAGAGCGCGTCGAGGCGCGCGGCGACGATGCCCTGCACCGTCTCCGGGAGGGCGCCGTCCGCCGGAGTCATGCCCCGCTCGGAGACCATCCGCGCGTACTCCTCGGCGTAGAGCGGATTTCCGCCCGCGCGGGCGAGGAGGGGCGCCTGCAACTCGGCCGGCATCACGGTCTGGCCGAGCAGCGCCGCGAAGAGGCGCGCCGTCTCTTCTTCGGAGAGCGGCGCGAGCGAGACGGTTGCGGCGTTCGACTTTCCCCCACCCCATCCCGGCCGCCGCTCGAGGAGCTCGGGCCGCGCGGTTCCGATGACGAGGAGCGGCGCTTCGCTCACCCAGTCCACGAGGTGGTCGACGAAGTCGAGCAGGACGTCGTCCGCCCAGTGCAGGTCCTCGAAGACGAGCACGAGGGGCCGTTGCTCGGCGAGCGCCTCGAAGAAGCGGCGCCAAGCAGCGAAGGCTTCGTCACGCCGGTCGCCGCTCGAGTCGGCCTCGCCCGTGATGCCGACCAGCGGGCGCAGGTGGCCCTCGATCCACTGGGCGCTCTCCTCGTCGGGGATGAGATCCGCGACGGTCTCGTGCAGCTTCGCCTCGGCAGCCTCGGCAGAGTCGGTTTCAAGGATGCCGGCCTGCGCCTTGACCATCTCGCCCACGGCCCAGAAGGCGACGCCTTCCCCGTACGGAAGCGAGCGGCCCTGCCGCCAGTAGACGATCAGTTCCGGATCGGTGTCCACCGCCTGCGCGAGCTCCCACACGAGCCGGCTCTTGCCGATTCCCGGCACGCCGACGAGCGTGACGAGCTGCGTCCTCCGCTCACGCAGGGTGCGGGCGAGGCCGTCCGTCAGCCAGTCGAGCTCCTCTGCGCGGCCGACGAGGTCCGCGCCACCGCGCTGGAAGACGTCGACGCCGTAGCGGGCGCGCGCGCCGAGCGCCTCCCAGACCGGAATCGGATCGGTCTTCCCCTTCGCCTGCACCGGCTCGCATTCGCGGTACTCGACGACGCGTTCGGTCGCGCGGTAGGTCGTCTCGCCGACGAGGATGCCGTCCACCGGGGCCGCCGTCTGCAGGCGCGAGGCCGTGTTGACGACGTCGCCGGCGACCATGCCCTCCCCGCCCGACGGATTCAGGTCGAGCGCGACGACGGCCTCGCCCGTGTTGACCGCGATGCGGACGTGCAGGTCGAGCGCCGGATCGGCCTCGTTCAGCTCCTGGACAGCGTCGCGGGCGGCGAGCGCGGCGCGGACGGCCCGCTCTGGGTCGTCCTCGTGCGTGACCGGCGCGCCGAAGACCGCCATCACCGCGTCGCCGATGAACTTCTCCACCGTGCCCCCGAAGCGCTCGATCTCGGAGCGCAGGCGCGCGTAGTACGGCGAGAGCATCGCGCGGACGTCCTCCGGGTCGAGCTGCTCGGCCCGGCCGGTGAAGCCGACGAGGTCGGCGAAGAAGACCGTGACGACCTTGCGCTCCTCCCTGCCGGCAGGCTGCTCGGCCTCGAGCGGAGAGCCGCACTTCATGCAGAAGCGCGCGTCGTCGGGGTTTTCGTGCCCGCATGTCCAGCAGCGAACCATGCGCTAAAGCGTACGCTGTAGCCCATGGCTACCCAAGCGGATTTCACAGAAGAGGAATGGGACACGCTGCAGAAGGGCGTCACCGGCGCCGGCTTCTGGATGACGATCGCCGACCGCGGCTTCTTCGACACGTTCAAGGAGTCGTCCGCGCTGGCGAAGCACCTGGCCGAAGCGAGAAAGTCGAGCGAGAGCACGCTCGTCCGCGACCTCGGCGCGACGAAGGGCACGGGCTTCGGCTGGAAGTCCTCGCCGGACGAGATCGAGACGCAGACCGTGGCGGCGCTGGGCTCCGCGGTGCAGATCCTGGAGGCGAAGGCGCCGGACGAGCTCGACGCCTACCGCACATTCGTGCTCGACGTGGCCGAGTCGGTGGGCGCGGCGGCGGAGGGCGGCGAGACGGCCGAGGCGGGGACGCTCGAGAAGATCAGAGCCGCCGTCGGCGGCTAGCTCTGGATTCGCGCCCGATCGCGTCATAGGATCGGGCGTCTTGAAAGCCCTCCTCCTGGCGCTCGCCGCGACTGCGGCCCTCGGTCTCGCCGCCTGCAGCGGCGGGGATGGCGAAGCCACGGCGACGGGCCCGCTCACGCTCGAGCAGCGGGTGGTGACCGAGGAAGACGCGCCAGGCTCCAAGCCCGACCCGGTCGAGAAGCGGCAGGTCGCGCCGGACGGGCAGACCTTCTCCGACACGATGGGCGATGCTTTCGTCAACCCGACCGATGAAGAGAAGGCCAGGCTCGGCACGATCGGCTTCGTGTCGGCTATTCGCGACACCCGGTTCTTCGGCGACACGCACTCGAGGGACGCTCTCCACACCTTCAGCCTCGTCGTCCAGCTCGACTCGCCCGACGGCGCGAAGGAGATGGCCGACTTCTTCCACACCGACGGCGTCCGGCCGTGCCCGGAATCGTGCGCGTTCTCGGTGAGCGAGTTCGACGTCGACGGGATTCCGGGCGCCACCGGCGTGCGGCGCGTCGCCACGGAAGAGGACATCAAGGCGGCGGGGACCGGCGAGAACCGTCCGTACGACTCATACGCCATCCAATTCGCGGACGGCGACTTCGCCTACCGCATCGACCTGGGCGGACCTCCCGGCGAGCCCTCCGAGGACAAGGCCGTGGAGATCGCGACGGCGCTCTACGAGCGCGTCCACGGCCGCCCAACGGCGAGCTAGCCCGGCGTTCCTGCTACCGTGAGGGCACTGTCGGCAATCACGCCGGCCGGTGAGATGAGCTTCTCGTTCCTCCTTCGGGTGTTTCGAGTCAGGCAAGTCTCGATCCCGAAAGGAAGTCGAACACCAATATGCAGCACTCGTTCCGCGAGCTCGGCGTGTCCTCGTCCGTCGTCGACGCGCTCTCCGCTCGCTCCATAGAAGCGCCGTTCAAGATCCAGGCGCTCGTCCTCCCCGATGCCCTCGGCGGCCTCGACATCCTCGCGAAGGCGCCGACGGGGTCGGGGAAGACACTCGCTTTCGCACTGCCGATCGTCGAGCGGACGACCCCCGCCGACGGCCGCCCTTCCACCCTCATCCTCGTGCCGACGCGCGAGCTCGCCGGCCAGGTGACCGATGAGCTCCGCTCGCTCGCGAAGTCGAAGGGCCTCCGCGTCGAAGCCGCCTACGGCGGCGTCCCGCTCCGCGGCCAGGCAAAGCGCATCAAGGGAGCGCACATCCTCGTCGCCACCCCGGGCCGCCTGGAGGATCTCGCAGAGCGGCGGCTCGTCGATCTCCGGGGCCTGAAGATCCTCGTTCTCGACGAGGCCGACCGGATGCTCGACTTCGGCTTCAAGCCGCAGGTCGACCGCATCGTTCGGCGCCTCCCCGAGAACCGCCAGACCATGTTCTTCTCCGCCACGCTCGACGGCGAGGTCGGCAGGCTCGCCCGCGCCTACACGCGCAGCCCTTCCTACTTCGAGGCCGAGCTCGCGACCGGGCAGCAGCCGGCCGAGATCGAGCACCGCTTCGTGTCCGTTACGACGGACACCAAGGTGAGCACGCTCGCCGACCACATCCGCGCCTCGGACGGGCTCACTCTCGTCTTCGTGCGGACGAAGCGCGGCGCCGACCGGCTCGTGCAGAAGCTCCGCGCGCACAACGTCCAGTCCGTGGCCATGCACGGGGACAAGACGCAGAGCGCCCGCGAGCGGGCACTCGCCCAGTTCGAGGCGGGCAGGGTGAAGGCCCTCGTCGCCACCGATGTCGCCGCGCGCGGCCTCGACCTGGAAGGCGTCACGCACGTGATCAACTTCGATCCTCCCGAGGAGGACAAGGGCTACGTCCACCGCACCGGGCGCACCGGCCGTGCGGGGCGAAGCGGGACGGCGATCACCTTCGTCCTCCCGGAGCAGCAGGCCGAGACGAGCCGCGCCGCGCGCCGCCTGGGCCACCATGAGCAGTTCGACCAGGCAGGCATGAGCTCCGCGCCCGCGAAGCTTGTGTATTCGAGCCGCCGCGGCAGGCGGTCAAAGTGGTAGGCATCTGCGGAAGGGGACGGTCATAGCCAAGAAACGACAAACGTTTTCGAAGATGAGCCGCGACCGCGATCTCAAGGAGAAGCGAGAGGCGAAGGCGGCGAAGCGGGAAGAACGGAAGCGCCTGAGGTCCGAGGGGATCGACCCCCTCGCGGAGCCGCTCAATACCGACGAGAGCTCTTCTGCCGCCGATAGTGAATGACGTAGAGCGGTAGGGCGATCGCGAGGGCGAGAAAGACGCCCGCGCCCCACGCCGTCGCGTGCCGAACGCCGTGACGGTTCGCGTGGAGGAAGACGGCGATCGCGGCCGCGGAGGCCAAGGCCCACGCAATGAGCAGCTGGGCCATGGTCAACTCCACGCCGCCCACGGTATCCGCGACAACGACTTAGCGCCGCAGCCGGATCGCGTTCAGGTCGTTCTCGACGATCTCGCCGGCGCGTGCCGCGAGGTC
>DATEOR010000009.1:0-3299 GCA_035273885.1 Gaiellaceae bacterium | reverse complement strand
GACCGCGGCCTCGAGCCCGGCCGCGCGCGCGGCGCCGAGCGTATCCTCCAGCGGCACGCCGAACCGAGGTACGAAGCCGTTGACCGCGCGCAAGGCGAGCGCGTTCACGCCTCCGTCGCGCGAAGGGGCGAGGGCGATCGGTGCGGCCGCTGCCGCGAGCGCGTCGAGCGACTCGGGCCGGACGAGGGGGCAGTCCGCCATCACGACCAGCGCCCCATCGCGGGCGCGCGCGTCCCGCAGCGCCAGCGCGATCGCGTCTGCGTGGCCCGTGCCCGCGTCACGCAGGAGCTCGACTCCGCGCGGCGCGAAGCCCGGGTCCGGCGTCACGAGTAGCGTTCCGGTGATGCTCTCCGCCCCGGCGCACGCCTCGAGAACCCGCTCGAGCATGCCGAGCACGAGCCGCGCTCGCTCTTGGGGCTGGAGCAGGGGCGCCAGGCGCGTCTTCGCGCCGTCGCGGCCCTTCACCGGGACGACCGCCAGCATGCCGTGAGGATAACCGTGTTGGCAGGCGGCCTTGGAGGCTCGCGCTGCGTTCATGCGCTCTCGCTCGCCGCCGGCCCCGAGAACGTGACCGCGATCGGAAACGTCGGCGACGACCTCGAGATGTGGGACCTGCACGTCTCGCCGGACCTCGACACGATCATGTACACGCTCGCCGGGCTTCTGGACGAGGAGCGCGGGTGGGGCGTTCGCGGCGACACCCACCAGGCCATGGCCGTCGCCGAGCAGGCGGGGAGGGAGACCTGGTTCACGCTCGGCGACCAGGACGCGGGACTGCACATGCTGCGCACGAGGATGCTGAAGAAGGGCGAGCCGCTCTCCACGGTCACGCAGAAGCTCGCCGAGGGTCTCGGGGTGCGCGTCCATCTTCTTCCGGCCACTGACGACCGCCTGCGCACAAAGATCCGGACGCCCATCGGGGAGCTCGACTTCCAGGACTGGTTCGTGCGCCGCCGTCACGCCGACCGGGTCGACGGCGTGCGCTTCGAGGGCGCGGAGGAGGCGCGGCCGGCTCCGGGAGTCCTCGAGGCGATCGCGGACGCCGACGTCGTCATCATCGCGCCCTCGAACCCGTTCGTCTCGATCCAGCCGATCCTGGCGGTGCCGGGGATCGGGGCGGCGCTCGGGGAGAAGCGCGTCGCCGCGATCTCGCCGCTCGTCGGCGGGAAGGCGCTGCGCGGCCCGCTCGCCGAGATGATGGCGAGCCTCGGGCACGAGCCCGGCGCCGCCGGGGTCCGCGCGCTCTACGGCGACCTCGTCTCCGTGTTCGTCCTCGACCGGGCGGACGAGGCGGTCGCGGACGAGATCCCGGGGGGCGTCGTCTGCGACACGGTTATGGTTTCGCCCGAGCGGCGGGCAGAGGTCGGCCGCGGGCTTCTGGAGGCGATCGGATGATCGGAATCGTGGGCGGCACGGGCGACTTCGGCCAGGGGCTGGCCGAGCGCCTCCGGCGCCTCGGCGAGGAGGTAGAGCTCGGCTCGCGCACCCCGCACGACGAGTTCGTCTCGAACCGCGAGTGCGCCGAGGACTCCGACATCGTCTTCCTCTCGGTCCCGCCCGAAGGCCTTGCCGAGATGTGCGCCAACCTGGCCGCGAACCTCGAGGGGAAGATCGTCGTCAGCGTCGCCAGCCCGATCGTCTTCACGGACGGCAAGGCGGGCGCCGACCCGGGCGAGCTCTCCCTCGCCGAGCTGGGAGCACAGGCGGCTCCCGGCGCGCGCATGGTCGCCGGCTTCCACACGGTCAGCGCCAAGGCTCTCGCGAGGGTGGACGAGCCGCTCGACGAGGACGTCATCCTCTGCGGCGACGACGAGGAGGCCAAGGCGGCTGTCGCCGCGCTCGCGGAGCGCCTGGTAGAGGGCCGTGCGGTCGATGCCGGCCGGCTCGAGGTCGCGCGCTGGCTGGAGCCACTCACCGCTGTCCTCCTGAACGTGAACCGCCGCTACAAGGTCTCGGCCGGGGTCAGGGTCACGGGACTGCCGTGACGGCGATCCTCCTTGACAGCAACGCCGAGAAGCACGCGCAGGCCGACCGGGCGGCGATCGAATCTCGCCTCGAGAGCGGAGAGTTCTTCTGGCTCGATCTCGAAGACGCTGGGCCGGACGACTTCGCGCTCCTCCGCGACGTCTTCCGCTTCCACCCGCTCGCGCTCGAGGACTCCGAGCAGTTCGGCCAGCGCCCCAAGCTCGAGGAGTACGACGACTTCGTCTTCTTTGTCGTCTACGGAGCCGCGCCGCCGCCCGACGCCGATCGCCTGGTCGAGGTGCACATCTTCTACTCGGAGCGCTACCTCGTGACCGTGCGGCGGGAGCACTCGCCCGCCTGCCACGACCTCCGCGAGCGCTATACCCGCAAGCCGGGCGAGCTCGAGCGGCCGATCGTCGTCCTCTACCGCCTGATCGACAACCTCTCGGACAGCTTCTTCCCGGCGCTCGAGGACTACGACGAGCGGATCGACGGCGTCGAGGACGAGATCTTCCGCGAGCCCAAGGACGAGCACCTGCAGGAGATCGTGCACATGAAGCGGCAGTTGAACCGACTGCGGCGCGTCGTCGGCCCGCAGCGCGACGTCGCGAGCCAGCTCTTCGGCGGAGTCGCCGTGCTGCCGGGGAGCGATGCCGAGGCCGAGCGCTACTTCCGCGACATCTTCGACCACCTGATCCGCGTCGCCGACCTGATCGACAGCTACAAGGATCTCCTCACGGGCGCGATGGACGTCTACCTCTCCACCGTCTCGAACCGCCTGAACCTCGTCGTCGAGCGGCTGACCATGATCTCGACGCTCCTGCTTCCGCTCATCGTGATCACCGGGTTCTTCGGGCAGAACTTCGGTTGGCTCGTCCGCCACATCGGCAGCCTCACGGCGTTCCTTCTTCTCGGTGCTGCCCTGCCCACGGTCGCGGCCGGGCTCCTCGTCTACTACCTGCGTCGCGCGCGCTTTCTCTAGTGGTGAGCGTCATCCCGCTCGCGGGCCTACCGGAGGTGCGGCCCGGAGACGACCTCGCCGCACTGATCGGCGACGCCGTCGAGCGGGCGGGCGGCCTCGAGGCGGGGGATGTGCTCGTCGTCGCACAGAAGGTCGTTTCCAAGGCGGAAGGACGGGTCGAGCAGACGGATGACGTGATCGGGACGATCCTGCGCGAGGCGCGGGCCGTGCGGAGGCGGCGCGGCGACGTGGTCATCGCCGAGACGCAGCACGGCTTCGTGTGCGCCAGCGCCGGCGTCGACAGGTCGAACGCGCCCGGTGAGGGCTCGATCGTCCTGCTCCCCGAGGATCCCGACGCCTCCGCGGCCCGGCT
>DATEOR010000008.1:0-20399 GCA_035273885.1 Gaiellaceae bacterium | reverse complement strand
TCACGCCCGAGATCCGCGTGGACGAGCCCGGAACCTGGGTTGAGGACGGCGAGAAGCTCGAGGCCGAGCTGCGAGATCGGATCGCGGAGACCGTGCTCGTCGGTCACTCGAGCGGCGGGCGCTGGGCGGCCCTGGTCGCCGCGAAGCACACGCCGAAGCTCGTCGTCTACATCGCTCCGGCAACCCCGCTCGCGAAGATTCCGGAGGGAATGCCCGACCGGGTGAGGGCCGGGGTCGACGAGGCTGTCGCATATGACGACCAGGACCGCGACTACCTCCTGGAGGAAGCGGCGGTCGGGTGGTTCTACGGACGACTTGACGAGCAGACCGCCCGCTGGGCCGCGGCCCGCCTCAAGCCCGACACCGACCGCGGCAGCGACTTCCCGCTCGAGTCCGTGCCCGACGTCCCGAGCGCCTACATCTACGGCACCGAAGACGAGATCTTCACGAGCGAGAGCATGGAGTGGTCGGCGCGCAGGATCTTCGGCGTCGAGCCGATCGCGATCCCGACCGGCCACACGCCGCAGCTGGAAGCGCCGGAACTCCTCGCAGATTTGCTCTGCGAGCTCGCCACGAAGGCGCCCGCCTCCGCTTAGGCGCGGGATCCAGGGGCGTACAATTGGCGCACCCCGTGAACCAAGTTCTGGACGACGCCCTCGAAGCTGGCCGAGAAGCCGCGCGCAAGCACGCGTGGCGCGAGGCGTACGACCTTCTTCACGAGGCGAACGCGGACGGGACGCTCGGCGCGGAGGATCTCGAGCACCTCGCTCAGGCGGCGTGGTGGACGGGACGGCTCGAGGAGGCGCTCGGTTTTCGGGAGCGCGCCTACGTGGCCTACGCCGCCTCTGGTGAGCCGCGCCGTGCCGCGCTCGTCGCCATTTCGCTCTCGCTCGACCACGGGGCCAAGGGAGCGGTCTCGGTCGCGAGTGGGTGGCTATCACGCGCACAGAGCTTGCTGGCGGACGAGCCCGAAGGCGTCGAGCACGGCCATCTCGAGCTGGCACGTGGGACGGCCGCGATGGATATGGGTCAGATCGAGGCCGCCGAGGCACACATGGCGCGCGCCCAGGAGCTCGGCAAGCAGTTCGGCGACCGGAGCCTCGAAGCGATGGCCACCGTCTTCAGGGGCACGATCCTCGTCATGTCCGGTCAGGTGGACGAGGGACTTGCGTTGCTCGACGAGGCGACCGCGTCGGCCGTCAGCGGCGAGCTCGAGCCGATGGCGACCGGGATGGTCTACTGCGTCACGATCCACTCCTGCCAGACCCTTGGCGACTGCGGCCGCGCAGCAGAGTGGACCGCCGCGGCAAACCGCTGGTGCGACAGGCTCGATGTCAGCGGCTTCCCCGGCGCCTGCCGCATCCACCGCGCGGAGATCATGCGCCTGCAGGGCGACTGGGAGCGAGCGGAGGAACAGGCTGTCCAGGCGTGCGACGAGCTCGAGAGCTACCAGAAGTTCGTGACAGCCGGGGGCTTCTACGAGATCGGGGAGATCCGCCGCCGACGCGGCGACTTCACCGCCGCAGAGGAGGCCTATCGCAAGGCGAACGAGCTCGGGCACAGCGCCCAGCCCGGCGTCGCGCTTCTCCGCCTCGCGCAGGGGAAGGTCGATGCTGCCACCGCAGCCATCAACCGCGCGCTCTCGAGCGACCAGCTCGATCCACTGAGTCGGGCGCGCAGACTGCCCGCCCAGGTCGAGATCGCCCTGGCCGCCGGCGAGCTCGCTCGCGCCCGCACCGCCGCCGCGCAGCTCGAGGAGATCGCGGACACCTACAAGGTGGACGGCCGGCGCACGCCGCACCTGGAAGGCACGCTACAGCTCGCGCTCGGCCAGGTCCGGCTTGCGGAGCGCGACTGGGAAGGAGCGGCCTCGGCGCTGCAGGCGGCGCGGACCACATGGGAACGGGTCGGCGCTCCCTACGAGACGGCACAGGCGCGGCTCCTCCTCGGGCTCGTGTACCGCGGCGAGGGCGACGAGGACGGCGCGCGCGACGAGTTCGCTGCCGCGAAATCGGCGTTCGAGAAGCTGGGAGCGGTCCTGGACGCCCAGCGTGCGGCCGAGCTCCTCGGCGAAGCGGTTGCCGCCAAGACGTTCGTCTTCACGGACATCGTCGACTCGACAAAGCTCCTCGAAGCCCTCGGCGAGGACAAGTGGCAGAAGCTCCTCAAGTGGCACGACAAGCTGCTGCGCGAGCGGATCGAAGAGGCCGGCGGCGAGGTCATCAAGCAGACGGGGGACGGCTACTTCGCCGCGTTCGGATCACCCACGAGCGCGGTGGATGCCGCGATCGCGATCCAGCGCGCGCTCGACGAGGAGCCGATCGCGCCCGACGTGCGGATCGGCGTCCACAGCGGCAAGGCCTTCCACACGGAGGACGACTACAGCGGCCAGGGCGTGCACGTCGCCGCCCGCATAGGAGCGCTCGCCGGAGGCGGCGAGATCCTCGTGAGCAAGGCCAGCCTCGACGGGGCCAACCGCTTCCGGCTGTCGGAAGCGCGGCCGGAGACGCTGAAGGGCTTCAGCGAGCCGGTCGAGGTCGCCGCCGTCGAGTGGCGCTGAGCCGCCCAGCGGCTGAGTCAGCGGCCGACCGACAGGACCTTCGCTCGCCACTCACCCTGAGGCGCTGCGACGACGACCTCGTCGCCGACCTTCGCGCCGAGGAGGGCCTTGCCGAGCGGCGAGTCGGGCGAAACGCCGCCCACGCTGGAAATCTCGACCTCCATCGTCTCCCCGTCATCGAGCTCGATCGAGACGCGTGAGCCGACCGCTACCTCGGAGCTCGCCGCGGCCGCCTTCTCGTCGACCAACACGGCTCGCTGCAAGCGGTCGCGGAGGATGGTGATCCGGCGCTCGAGCAGGCCCTGCTCGTTCTTCGCGGCGTGGTACTCGAAGTTCTCCGAGAGGTCGCCGAAGCCACGGGCGGTCTTGATCGCGTCGACGATCTCGGCGCGCTTCGGGCCCTCGAGCTCGGCGAGCTCGGCCTCCAGCTGAGTCTTCTGCGCGTGGGTGAGGTGCTCGGCCTTGTCGGTCACGGCGGAGACACGCTACCCGCTCGACCCGCCCTCGGGCCCGAAGGTGGTTTATCCCGCATCCGGTCGGCGGTGGATTGCGGATGCTCGTCGTCCCCGGCCCTGCGAAGGTAGAGGCACGCGCATCGACCCCGCACCGCGACAAGGGCGAAAGGGTCGCCTCGATGACACGGACAGCAGCCCCCGCGCACCACAGCTTCAAGGCACTGATCGTCGGTGGCGGTGTCGCGGGTCTCGAGGCCATGCTCGCGCTGCGTGCGATCGCGGGGGACGTTCTCGACACCGAGCTCGTCAGCGCGGAGCGTCACTTCTACTACCGGCCGCTGGCCGTCGCGGAGCCCTTCGGGCTCGGCAAGGTGCGCCGCTGGGAGCTCGACGACCTCGCGCGGATCGCCGGAGCCGATTTCTCCGTCGGCTTCCTCAGTGCTGTCGACTCGAGCCGTCGGGAAGCACATTTCACGTCGGGCCTCAGCATCGAATACGACGCGCTGCTGATCGCCTCCGGCGCGCGACCCCGGCAAGCGGTGTCAGGAGCTTTGACGTTCCGCGGGCCGGCGGACACCGAGCCGTTTCGTGCACTCCTCGACGAGCTCGAAGGCCGCCGGACGGCACGGCTCGTCTTCGCGATTCCGTCCGGGCCCGTGTGGCCGCTGCCGCTCTACGAGCTCGCCCTCCTCAGCGCGCAGGAAATCGAGGAGCGCGGCGTCGACGTCAGCGTCTGCGTCGTGACCTCGGAGCCCTCGCCTCTGGCTCTTTTCGGTACGCGCGCCAGCGCGGCCGTGCAATCGCTCCTCGACGAGAGGGGGATCGAGGTCCGGTGCAGCAGATACCCGGCTGCGTTTGCGCAGGGAAGCCTGACCTGCGTGCCGGAAGGGACCGTTCCGGCCGATGTCGTGGTCGCGGGCCCACGGCTCGCGGGCCCTGCGATCGACGGTCTTCCTGCCGACCAGAACGGCTTCATCCCCGTGGACGAGTACGGGCGCGTGCGCGAGCGGGAGGCCGTCTTCGCCGCGGGTGACGGCACGACCTTTCCCATCAAGCAAGGCGGAATCGCGGCAGCTCAGGCCGACGCCGCCGCAACCTCGATCGCGCGTATGGCCGGCGCCGGGCTCGAGCCCCAACCGTTCCGGCCTGTCCTTCGCGCCCTGCTCCTGGGCGGCAAGCAGCCGACGTCGATGTACGTCGAGCTCGCCGGTGGGGCCGGCGATACATCCGTGGTCTCCGACGAGGCGCTCTGGTGGCCCGCGGGCAAGATCGTGGGCCGGTACCTCAGCCCGTTCCTCGCAGACCTCGGAGTCGCGGAGGTGCACCCGGAAGCAGACGAGGACGTTCTCCGCGTCGAGATCGACGAGGCCGTTCTTCACGAGATCGACTGGTAGGCGCGTTCTAGGGCGCCTGGATCGGCACGAGGCTGAGCGAACGCTCCGTCACGACGGCCCGCCCGTCACGCATCCGGACGATCCGGTCGGCACGGGAGGCAACCTCCGAGTCGTGCGTGACGAGGACGATCGTGAGGCCGCGGTCGCGGCGCAGCGCCTCGAGGAGGTCGAGCACGCTCTCGCCGGCCTCCGAGTCGAGGCTGCCCGTCGGCTCGTCTGCGAGCAGGATGGGCGGGTCGTTGGCCAGGGCGCGTGCGATCGCGACTCTCTGTCGCTCGCCGCCCGAAAGCTCGGGCGGGCGGTTGCCCTCCCGCTCCGAAAGGCCGACGAGCTCGAGCAGCCGCCGCGCACGGCTCTGGCGCTCCCGCCGGCCGGCATCGAGCTCGAACATCGGCACCTCGACGTTCTCGAGGGCCGTCAGCGAGGGAAGCAGGTTGTGCAGCTGGAAGACCATGCCGATGTGCCGGGCGCGGTAGTGGCTCAGGTCGCGGCCCGAATCCAGGTCGTGGTCGCCCACCCGGATGGTCCCCGCATCGGGCGCGTCGAGCGCCGCGATCAGGTGGAGGAGCGTCGACTTCCCACAGCCCGAAGGGCCGACGATGGCCACGAACTCCCCTCGTTCCACGGACAGGTCCATGCCGCGCAGGGCGTTGATGCGGCCCTCCTCGAAGCTCTTTTCGACCCGACAGACCTCGATCAGCGGCTCACTCATGGCGCAGCGCCTCCATGGGAGAGAGGCGGGCGGCGCGAATCGCCGGATAGAGGGCCCCGATGAACGCGACGACGATCCCGACGAGGAGTGCCCGGATGAACACGGCGGGCTCGTAGGCAGGGTTGAGGAAGGACGACACGGCCGGGACGAGCAGGACCGCCCGGCTCGCGAGCACGCCGAACGCGACGCCGAAGACGGCCGCGATCAGGCAGAGGAAAGCCGACTCGATCACGATCATGCCCACCACCCGCGAACCGCGCCACCCCACTGCTCGCAGGATCCCGATCTCCCGGGTGCGTTCGAAGACGGACATGATCATCGTGTTCATGACGCCGATCGCGCCGATCCCGACGGCGAGGAGCGAGATCGCGAGATTGGCCGCGTCGAGGACCTTGAAGCCCTGGTCCACTTTCCCGTAGTCGTCGGTGCTCGCGATCGTCGCGGCCTCGGGAAGGGCCTGCTCGATCGCAGCGGCCACCTCTGCCGGGTCGCGGCCCGGAGCGGCCGTGACGTGGACCCCGGTGACGACCCCGGGCTTGCGGGCGATGTCCTGCACGGTCGAGAGCGGAACGATCGCCCCTGCGTCGCGCCAGTCGTCGCCGGCGGCGTAGATGCCGACTACCCGGAACGTCCGTCCTTCGAGCTCGACCGTGTCTCCGACACGCTTGCCGAGCGCGTCGGCACCTCCCTTCCCAAGCATGATCTCGTCGGAGCCCCCGGGCGAAAGGCGTGAGCCGGCCAGGATGTGCAGGGGCTCGGCCGCAAGGGCCGAAGGCTCGTAGCCGAGCAGGAAGAAGTACGGGTTGTCGGGAGTGTCGGCCACGTGCAGGAAGACGGCTGTCGCACGGCCGACGTCGGGCCGTGCCGCGATCTGGGCCGCGACGCTCTCGTCGAGGGTGCTGAAGGTGAGGTCCGATGCTCCCTTCTGCGCGACGAGAAAGTCCGCCTGGCCGGCGTGCACGAACGAGCTCGAGGAGGCACGCAGCCCCGCTGTGACCGCGCCGAGAGCGACCACGGTCGTGATCCCGACGGCGATCCCCAGCATCGTGAGCAGCGTGCGCACGCGCTGCCGCGCGAGGTTCTTCACGATCAGGCCCGCGAACGTCACGAGGAAAGCGTTTCGCGCGCGCCGCGCTCCGGCATCCGGGGGATCGCGCATCGGCGATCCGTGCATGTACTGATGCCCCTCCGGGCCTCACGGGGGAGACTTAGCTCGAAAGGAGGCCACCATGACGTTGACGCGCAAGGATTTCGGCGCGACGGTCGTGGCGGCGCTGGCCGTGCTCGTCTACATCGCGAACGTTCAGGGCTGGTGGTACCTCGGGAGCAACCGCTGGGCCGCGGTCACGATGCTCGCGATCGGCGCGATCGGCTGCCCGCTCGGGGCGAGAGCCGACGCCATGGAGGGCGGCGCGAAGACTCCGGTCGTCTTCCTCGGAGCACTCGGAGTCACCGCGCTCGTCCTCGGCATCGTCGCGATCGTCACCGCGGCGCAGTGGGCGCTGCTCGCGCTCCTGATCGTGCTCCTCGCGCTCTGGGCGGGGACGACCATGCGACACGTCGCGACGCCGCTGCGACCGCTGACGCACTGACCGAGATGCGCGTGGTCTCAACACGGACGCTCAACACGGTCGTGTTCGTCGACATCGTCGACTCGACCAGCGTCGCAGCGACGATCGGAGACGGGCCGTGGGCTGCTCTCCTCGAGCGGTTCCAGGAGCTCGTCCGCCGCGAATTGCGAAGCGCCGGAGGAGACGAGATGGACAACGCAGGAGACGGCTTCTTCGCCGTCTTCTCGGATCCCGAGGCCTCCGTCTCCTTCGGCCGCTCGATCGTTCGGGCGGTCGAGCCGCTCGGGCTGCGCGTCCGCGTCGGCATCCACACGGGCACCTGCTGGGTCGCCGGCGAGAAGTGCAGCGGGATGACGGTCAACGTCGGGGCACGGATCGTCGCAGCCGCTGAGCCGAACGAGGTTCTCGTCTCGCGGGCGGTGAAGGAGCGGCTCGCCGGCGATCCCGGCTTCGAGTTCCGCGGGCGCGGCGAGGCAGAGCTCAAGGGCGTCCCGGGGCTCTGGTCGCTCTTCGCGGTTCGGGACCGGGCGGGAGCGCCTGGCTAGACCTTCTTCGGGATGTTGCCGGCGATGTTGGCGAACACCTTCATCACCTTGTGGCCGGTGTCGGCGGTCAGTCCGAACATGCAGGGGCAACCGCCGTCGATGACGGTGATGCCGTGCTCGCGCCCGTACCGCGTCGCGGTGTCCGAGACGCTCCCGCCGCCGAACGAGCGGTGCATCCACACGTTCTTGATGCCGAGCGCGTCGCACTCGCGCATGGTCGCCTCGGCGCGGTCGGGCCTCGTCCCGATAACGACGGCCTCGACGCCGCCGGGAATCGCGGTCAGGCTGTCGTACGCCTTGTCGCCCTCGACCTCGTCGGCGTTGGGGTTAACCGCGAACACCTCGTAGCCGCGCTCCCGCAGCCGCCGGTAAACGACGTTGGCCCCGTGGGTACTGGGATCGCGCGACACTCCGGTTACCGCCACGCGCTTGTGGGCGAGGAAGTCCTCAGCCGCTTCCTTGATGGTGAGCATGCCTCCACCTCCTTGGGTCTACCCCGGAGGCTCGCGGAGGAGAGTTCGCGCGCCATCGGGGAGCCCGCTGAGCCGGCTTCCCGAAACTACTGAGCGCTTTTGCGCTCCTAGACCTCGACGAGCAGCGTGTGGCCGTCGAGCCAGATCGCCGCGCTGCCCCTGGCGACGCGCGAGGCCTCTCCCGTGTCGACGTCGAAGACGAAAACGTGCGTGCCCGAGAAGCTCGTGCAGACGATCCTGTGCCCGGCGGGCGACCAGGTGCCCGCAGGGTTCGAGCCGCCGAGCGACATGGACCGCTTGCCCGTCCCGTCTACCTTCGTGACAAACCGAATCGCCCCCGGGCCGCCGACCTCGTTGCCCATCATGGTCACGAGCGACCCATCCGACGAGAGCGCGCCGTCCCCCACCTCCAAGCCCTGACGAGGGCCGATCAAGACTGTGCTCTGGCCTCCGTCGAGCGGGACGGTGCGCACGGCCAATTGACCGCCGCTGTAGAGGAGTGCCGAGCCGTTAGGCGTGAACTGCGGCTGGGTCCACTGCGTGAGGCGGCCGACACCTGCGATCTGACTCGACTCGCCCGTGCCGACATCGACCACGAAAAGAGCGTAACCGCCGTCGCTCCGGAGTCCCACGTAGGCGATTTTCGCGGCGTCCGGGGACCAGGCCGGCGACATGACGTCGGAATTGCCCCGCGTCACCTGGCGGATTCCACTGCCGTCGATTCCCGCAACGAAGATCTGGTGGGTTCCGTTCTCGGCGTTCCCGACGAAGGCGACCGAGGCGCCGTCGCGGGAAGCCGCGTAGCGGGGAAGTCCTTTCTTCGTCTTGGCGACCGTCTCGAGGATGGCACGCGGCAGCGGCGTCATCGCTCCGGTGTCCAGGTCGATGATGTAGTCGACCGTCGGCGGACTGGTGCTCGGGAGCTCGTCGGTGCGTGAGAGGCGCACCGGCTCCGCGGACGTCCAGGCGGCAAACGGCTCGGGTTGGGTTGGCGCCGTGCGCGGGGCTTGGCCGTCCAGCGCGTGGCGAATCGATGACGCTACCGCCGCCGTGCCGATGGCCGCCACGACGGCGACGACCCCAACCGTCTTTCCTCCGCTCCAGCGGCTGGCAGGCACATGTGCCTCCAAGTACGTGTGAGACGGCACGAAGATACAGGATGCGGCGCCTGTCCCTCACGGCGGGGACACGCTCGCGGTTCGGCGAGGCGGTAGCCTCTCGCTGCTTTGAAGCTGCCGTCGGGCACCGTCACGCTTCTCTTCACGGACATCGAGGGATCGACGGCACTCGCCGAGCGGGCGGGAGAGCGCTGGCCGGGCCTTCTGGCGGAGCACAACCGGATCCTGCGTGAGGCCTTCGCGGCCCACGACGGCATCGAGCTCGGGACGGAGGGGGATGCGTTCTTCGTCGCGTTCACCTCGGCTGGCGAGGCGGCGGCGGCCGCGGCGGCCGCGCAGCGTGGGCTCGCCACGCACGCCTGGCCGGAAGGCGAGGCGGTGCGGGTGCGCATCGGGCTCCACACAGGTGAGCCGACTCCCACGCCCGACGGGTTCGTCGGCCTCGACATGCACCGCGCCGCCCGCGTCGCAGCCGCGGCCCACGGTGAGCAGGTTCTTTTGTCGCAGGCAACGCGCGATCTCCTCTCCGGCGAGCTCGGTGGGCTCAGCTTCCGCGATCTCGGCGACCACCGGCTCAAGGACCTGAGCGGGCCGCAGCGCCTCCACCAGCTCTGCATCGAGGGGCTCGCGGCCGACTTTCCGCCTCTGCGGACGATCGAGGGCCGCGCGATGAACTTGCCCGCCCAGCCGACGCCGCTTGTCGGCCGAGACCGCGAGCTCGCAGCGGTGCGGAAGCTCCTGCTGGAAGAGGGCACCCGCATGCTGACGCTCACCGGCCCCGGCGGGACGGGCAAGACGCGCCTGGCCCTGCAGGCCGCCGCGGATTCAGTGGACGAGTTTCCCGACGGCGTCTACGGCGTCCTGCTCGCGCCGGTCAGCGACCCCGACCTGGTCCCGCTCGAGCTCGCCCGTGTGCTCGGCGTCGAGGAGAGCTCGTCGCTGTCGGTCATCGAGGCGCTGAAGGCCCATCTCGGGGGGCGCCGCGTGCTCATTCTCTTTGACAACTTCGAGCACGTGGGGCCGGCGGCGGACCTCCTGGCCGATCTCCTCGCCGCGTGCGGTCGGCTGAAGATGCTCGTCACGAGCCGCGAGCCCCTCCGCATCGCGGCCGAGCGGCAGTATCCGGTCCCGCCGCTGGCAGAGTCCGAGGCGGTGATGCTGTTCGTCGAGCGCGCCCGCGCGCTTCGGCCCGGCTTCATGCTGACGGAGGAGACGGCCCCGGTCGTCGCCGAGATCTGCGACCGGCTCGACGGACTGCCGCTCGCGATCGAGCTGGCGGCAGCGTGGACGAAGGTGCTCCCGCCGGCCGCGCTCCTCCAGCGGCTCGAGAACCGGCTCGAGCTCCCGGCTGCCAGGGGCCGCGACGTGCCCGCCCGGCAGAGCACGCTCCGAGAGGCGATAGCGTGGAGCTACGACCTACTCGGGAAGGAGGAGCGGCGCCTCCATTCCCGCCTGTCGGTGTTCATGGGCGGCTTCGGCTTCGAGGCGGCCGAACGGGTTGCCGGCACGGACGGCGAGCATGACCTGCTGGAGGAGATCGCCTCGCTCGTCGACCGCAGCCTCCTGCGCGAGGCCGAGGGCGTCGGCGGGGAGGCGCGGTTCTCGATGCTCGAGACCATCCGCGAGTTCGCGCGCGAGCAGCTCGCCAAGAGTGGCGACGAGGCGGAGCTTCTCCGCCGCCACGCGCTCGAGTTCGCTCAGTTTGCCGAGAAGGCCAATGCCGGTCTACGGGGAGACGACCAGCTCATTTGGTTCGAGCGCCTGGAGACCGAGCACGACAACCTGCGCGCGGCGATCGACTCGTCGCTCGCGGCTGGAGACAACGAGACGGCGCTTCGCCTCGGCGGCGCGCTCGGGTGGTTCTGGTACGCGCACGGCCACGCTCTGGAGGGCTGCACGCGGCTGACCGAGCTGCTCGCTGCGACCGAGGGTGCGCCCGAGGAGCTGCGCGCGGGCCCGCTGTATGCGCTCGGCGTCCTCCTCGACCAGCGCGGCGAGCCGCAGCAGGCGGCCGAGCTCGTCGAGCGGAGCCTGGCCATCTTCCGTGAGCAGGGGGACCGCGAGCGCGTGGGCACAGCGCTCAACAGCCTCGGCTCCATCAGGCGGGTGTTGGGCGACTTCGACGCGGCCCGCTCTCTGCTCGAGGAGAGCCTGGCCATCCGCCGCGAGCTCGGCGACCAGACGCGCATGGCCTCCTCCCTTTCCAACCTCGGCATCGTCGCGTTCGAACAGGGAGATCTGGACGACGCGGAAGCTCGCTTCGTCGAGGCGCTCGAACTCGACCGCGCGCACGGGAACGAATGGGGAGCCGGCGCGGCGCTGGACAATCTGTCCGCGGTCGCGATCGAACGAGAGCAGTACGAGCGCGCGCCGGAGCTCAACCGCGAGATGCTCTCACTAGCCGAGCGCGTGGGGGATCAGGAGCTGATCGCCTTCGGGCTCGAGAAGGCGGCGGTTCTGGCCGCGGCGGCGGGCGACGCGGCTCGGGCGGGTCGCCTCGCGGGAGCCGCGGACGCGGTGCGCGAAGCGATGGGCATCGACCGCAGCGACTTCGATCGTGGGTGGCTCGATCGCCACTTGAGCCCGGTGGCAGGTGAGGAGTTCGAAGCGGGGCGGATCGAGGGGCGCGCGCTCGCGACCGGCGAGGCCTTGCTCGAGGCGATGGAGCAGGAGCCTCCTAGAGACTGACTCGGGCTTCCCGAAACTACGTAGCGCGGCGCGTGACGATGGCGTAGGTCGCCAGAGCGGCGACCACCGAGCCCGAGAGCCCGAGAGAGAGGTCGCCGAGGGTGTCCGTGTACGCGGTGTCGAGCTCCGGGGAGTTGCGGATGAAGGCGAAGTACTCCCCGATCTCCCACAGGATCGCGGTGACCGCTCCGAACCCGATCGCGATCGCGGCCGCGGAGAGCGGGCCGACCGGAAGACGAAGGAGCAGCTGGCCGAAAGCGGCCGTGAGGATCGCCCAGTTGACGAAGTGGTTGGCGTCGTCCCACCAGTCGATCGTGTCGTAGAGGTTGACCGCATTCCCCGCCGTGTCGATGAGGAACGGCAGCACGACGAGGATGTCCATTGCATAGGGGTACGGAACCCGCCGCCCGCGTCGGCGGCACACCAGCCACCACCCGATCGGGACGATCAGCGCCGAGATCGGATACGTGAGCGCACGGCCGAGCCACGCCTTGCCCTCGAACTGCGGCAGGTCCGGGGCGAGGACACCGAAGAGCAGCAGGCCGATGAGGGCGGCCTTGACCGCAACGTCGATCCAGAAGAGGGCCGGGCGCCTGATCGCCTCAATCTAGGACCGCCGTCGGAAGCCGGAGAGGCCAGGTAGAACTGAGGCGTAATCCCGCGCCGAAGGGAGTCCCCATGACCGGGCATCGGACCGGAACACGTGAAGAGTGGCTCGCCGCCAGGCTCGAACTGCTTCAGGCGGAGAAGGAGCTGACCCGGCGAAGCGACGAGGTCGCCAAGCAGCGGCAGGAGCTTCCCTGGGTTCGGATCGACAAGGAGTACCGCTTCGAGACCGACGAGGGAGACGCCTCGCTCGCGGATCTCTTCCGCGGCCGCTCGCAGCTCCTCATATACCACTTCATGTTCGGGCCGACGTACACGGCCGGGTGTCCTGTGTGCTCGACGATCGCGGACGGCTTCAACGGCTCCGTCGTCCACCTCGAGAACCACGACGTGACGATGATGGCCGTGTCGCAGGCGCCGCTCGAGACCCTCCAAGCGTACAAGCGCCGCATGGGCTGGACGTTTCCGTGGGCCTCGTCACTGGGAAGCGATTTCAACTTCGACTTCCACGTCTCGTTCACGGAGGAGCAGCAGCGCACGAACGACGGCGAGTACAACTATCGCCCGCTCGACACGAAGGCGGTCCTGGAATCGCCGAGCGAAGGGCTCAGAGAGATCGCCGCGATGACCGGAACCGACCCGGCGGCGTACACACGCGAGGGGCCGGGGATGAGCGCGTTTGCGCTGGAGGACGGGGTCGTCTACCACACGTACTCCGCTTTCCAGCGCGGCGTCGACGCGGTCTGGGGGATGTATCAGTGGCTCGACCGGGCGCCGAAAGGCCGTAACGAGACAAGCTTCTGGATGCGCAGGCGCGACGAATACGGCTCCTAGATAGGCGTCAGCTGCCGGCGACGAGGCCGGGGTAGCGGCCGGCGTCGAACTCGCGGACGAAGTCGCCGAGCGCGTGGTCGAACGAGAAGCCTCGGCCGTGCGCCTGGCGGTAGTCGACCACGAGCACGCCGAGATCCTCGAACGCGCGCTCGAGCACACAGCCGCCGCCGTCCCAGGCGGTGCACGCGGAGGGGAGCGAATAGAGGGGATCGGCGCCGCGGTCGGTGCGGAGCCGGTTCACGCGGCGGAGCACGTCGTCGAGCGGGCTCGACGGCGGGACGGTGATCTCAGGCGCGTCCCGAACCGGTATCGCCATGACTCCGAGTCTATCCAGGCGGCGGCCAGCCCTCTATGACTTCGGCCGCGCCGGTAGTAGCATTGGGGCGTCGTCAGAAGGAGCCGCCGTGCTCTATGCAAGGTGCGCGTACTGCGGCTACACCGCGCCACTGAATTGCTCGGGGCAGTTCATGCCGCACCCGACCATGCTGGTCGAGGCGACTGCCATGGGCCCCACCTGCCCTATGTGCGGCCCGCTTCCGCCGGTCTTCACCTGCCCCTTCTTCCACACCCAGTACCTCTACATCCAGGGTGTAAGTGGGATGCCGCAGCAGGGGTACACATACGCGGCCGTCGTCCAGGCGCCTGCGGGCGCCTCGGATCACACACTGAGCGAGGCATTCGGCAAGTTCTTCGGGAGCGTCGGCAGCGAGATCGGCAAGGGCGCCGCCCAGGCGATCTTCGGAGCGCAGGGATGATCGCCCTGCTGCAAGCCGGATTCGACGAGGGAATCACCACTGAGGGGATTGCGGAGGCGTTGCACCGTCACGCCGACGAGACCGTCAGCGAGGACCTGGACGAACTGGCGCGCGTTCTCGCGGAGTATCTACGCAGTGTGCCCGAGGCGATCGGCACCGCACTCAGCATGTCGAGGGACCCCCATTGCGGCCGCGCCGTCGCTTTCGGGGCCGGCACCATCCTCACGTACATCTTCGACGAGGAAGACCTACTGCCGGAGGCATCATTCGGCACGCTCGGGCTGCTCGACGACGCCTACCTCGTCCATTCGTTCGTGGATTCGCTGATACGGATGTATCCCTTCGCGGCGCCGTCAACGACGTACGCAGCCCCGGACGCCAAGACATCGGAGGTGGTGGCGACCATCCTTCCCGAGGGCGTGGCCGAGTCATTGCGCCGAACGTGCGAGAGCACGATCCAGGTCGCCCAAGCGCTCTTCCCGTCAGGACAGGGAGCCGACGCTCCCACCGAAGCGCTCGAGCCCCAGCTCAGAGTGACGGAGGCGGCTGCCGCATCCGCCGCGGCAGCGAGCGCTTAGCCAACGCCAGATAGCCGCCTAGTCACCCTCTGACCTGGATCGAAATGGCGCTGGGGTCGAGAATGCGCTGACATGGATGCCGAGCGTGAGCTCGAGCGTGGACGAGACGCCTACGCAGGTCGGGCGTGGGGCGACGCCTTCGAGGCGCTGGCCGCCGCCGACCGCGACATAGCGCTCTCGGCCGACGACCTCGAGCTTCTGGCGAAATCCGCGTACATGCTCGGGCTCGACGAGGAGTACGTCGCCGGGCTCGAGCGAGCGCACAGTGTCCATCTGGCCTCGGGAGACGTGCTGCCCGCTGTGCGTTGTGCGTTCTGGATCGGCCACAGCATGATGTTCCGGGGACACGTGGGCCCGGCGGCAGGCTGGTTCGCCCGCGGCAATCGGTTGCTCGAGCGTGAGGACGACGATTGCGCAGAGCGCGGCTATCTCCTCATACCCGTGCTCTTGAGGCACTCCTCCAGCGGCGACCTCGAGGCCGCCTACGCAACCGCGACCGAGACAGCCGAGATCGGCAAGCGCTTCGAAGACGCCGACCTCGCCGCGATGGGCGTGATGGAGCAGGGCCACGCCCTGGTACGGCAGGGGAAGACCGAGGAAGGCCTGCGCTTGGTCGACGAGACCATGGCGGCGGTGAGCGCGGGACAGCTTTCGCCGATCGTCGCGGGCATCGTCTACTGCAACACGATCGCCTTCTGCAGGGACGTCTACGAGCTCAGGCGCGCCCAGGAATGGACAACGGCTCTGACCCGCTGGTGCGAGGAGCAGCCCGAGATGGTCGCGCACAACGGGCTCTGCCTCGTGCACAGAGCCGAGCTCATGACCATCGGGGGAGCATGGGCGGCCGCGCTCGAGGAGCTGCGCCTGGTCGGCGAGCGCTTCAGGCGGGGCGTACTGAACCAACGCGCCCTCGGCCACGCGGCATACCGGGAAGGCGAAGTCCATCGTCTCCAGGGCCAGCTCCACGACGCCGAGACTGCGTACAAGGAGGCGGCCCGCTTCGGCCGCGAACCGCAGCCGGGCCTCGCGCTGCTCAGACTGGCGCAGGGGAAAGGAGCGGCCGCGGCCGCGGCGATTCGCCGCGGGCTCGACGAGACGAAGCTGCCGCTAAGGCGGGCGGCGCTCCTCCCCGCCAGGGTAGAAATCGCCCTCGCCCTCGGCGACATCGAAGGGGCGCGTGCGGCGAGCCTCGAGCTCGACGGCATTGCAGAACGACAGCAGAGCGACCTGCTCGGCGCGACCGCGGCTCACGCGAGAGGAGCGGTTGCGCTCGCGGAGGGCGATGCCGGTCGTGCCATCGCCCCGCTTCGTGAAGCGTGGACGACCTGGCAGGAGCTCGAGGCTCCGTACGAGGCAGCGCGGGCGCGCGTGCTCATCGGTCTCGCCTACTCGGCGCTCGGTGACGACGACGCGGCGGCGATGGAGCTCGAGGCCGCTCGAGACGCGTTCGGGAGCCTCGGTGCCGTTCAGGACGTCGTCAAGGTCGAGGGGCTAACAGGCCAGGCACAGGCGGATGGTCACGGGCTGACCAAGCGCGAGATCGAGGTGCTGCGACTTGTTGCGAGCGGCAAGAGCAACCGTGAGATCGCCGGCGAGCTCGTCATCAGCGAGCGAACCGTCGCGAGGCACGTGCAGAACATCTTCGCCAAGCTCCGCCTCTCCTCGCGCGCGGCGGCGAGCGTCTTCGCGTCCGAGCACGGACTGCTCTGAGGTGGATCCTGGCGTGAATTGACCATGCGCGGCGGGCGCGCAAGTTGGTCAAGACGCCTGATGTCGCTTCGCCTCCAGCGCCGTACCTTCGAACGGACATGCAACGACCGTAAGGAGGTACGTGATGTTCATCGTCGTGGAGCACACCGTTCGAGACGCGGCCGTCGCGTTCGCGCGCGGACAGAACCTGCTCGAAGGCCGGGGCGCGCCCGCGGGCGTGCAGGTTCGAAAGTTCTATCCGAGCACGGATCAGTCGGCAGTCATCTGCCTCTGGGAGGGGAGCTCGCTCGAGGAGGTTCGCGACTACGTCGACGAGACGCTCGGCGACTCGAGCGACAACCTCTACTTCGAGGTCGACGCAGAGCAGGCCCTCGGGCTGCCGGAGCCCGCGATCGCGAGCGCATAGCCTGTCGCAGTTTCGTGGGGTAGGGGCGTCCGAGGCGGGCGCCCTTACCTTGCCGCTAGCAGTGCGTCCGCGCAGCCGCTACGTCAACGAGCAGGCGGGAGAGCACGCCGGGGTCGCTCGGGAGCTCGAAGTGATTGACCCCTGGGCTGTCCGTGAGGCTGAAGTGGAAGCACGGCATGGCGGCCCAGGCACCGACCGCGTCGTTGGTGATGTCCTCCTGGTTGATGTCCCCGTCCCGCGTGAAGAACGTGTTCGACTCGTCGACCACCTGGCCGACCGAGAGGTCGTCGAGCCCCAGCCCGACGAGGGTCTCGAGCCCCGAGCCCTTCTCGGCGTAGACGTCCACGTTCGGGAACGACGCCGGGTCGGCGAACTCGACGAAGCCGATGTAGTGGTCTGCGATCGGTTTCACCCAGGACAGGCCGGCGTCGTCGAAGAGCTCGCCGTAGTCCTCCGGCGTGTACGTCTTGCCCGTCGAGAGGTCCTCGACGACGGTCTCCTGGTCGCCGAAGACGCTCGGATCGGACGCGCTCATGTAGCTGGACGGGTTCCGGAGCATCATCTCGGCGCCGGCGAGCGCCGACTCGGGCGTCGTCGGGAGCGTGAAGTCGGTCACGTCGAGGCCGGTGAAGAACAGTGCGTAGAGGAGTCCCTGCCCGGGGAAGTTGCCCGCGAAGGGAGTGAACCCGTGGACGTACTTGTCCTTCCAGCGCTGTGACGTGTGGGTGAGCAGGTACTGGATGTAGAGCGGGCCGTTCGAGTGCCCGACGAGGTGCACGGGCGTCGACCCGTTGTCGCGGTACGTGTCCTCGATGAGCGCCTTCGTCCGGTTGAGGAAGTTGCGCATGTCGGGAGTGAGGCGCGAGTCGTAGCCCGCCACCCGGATGTCGCGGTCGCGGACGTAGCCGGCGCTCTCGAGCGCCTCGTACATGGGCTCGTAGAAGGGCGCGCTCTCGGTCGTCCCGTAGTTCTCGATCTGGACGTCGACGCCGCGCTGATCCCTGAAGCGCAGGTGCATCGGCTTGGCCGGGTTGTCCTCGTAGCGAAGCGTGAGGAGCTTCTGCAGGCAGACCTTCGAAAACGCGCTCGGCTCGTCGTTCAGGAAAAAGACGCGGAACGAGCCGGAGCTGGGGCACTCAGGGGCCACGGTCTGGTTGTGCACGGTGACGCGGAGGGTCGTGAAGAAGTACGCCGGGAACACGACGACCGGGGCGCCGGAGGCCTCGCTCTCCAGGCCGGCCTTCTTCGCATGGTCGGAGGACGCGACGGCGCCAGCTGGCGCCGCGAGCGCGATTAGCGCGACCAGTGCCGCGAGGACGGGGCGCCGTTTCATGGGCGCGGGATTATCCATCAGCGAGCGCCGCCGCTCAACCCAGGCGGCACGAACCCGGGGAGACACGCCGACGCCCAAGCGGACGCCCAAGCGAGACCCGGACCTTGACGGCTAGCTACACCCGGTGTTCTGCCCGCAGTCGCGGCAGGTGTAGCAGCTGCCCGTCCGCACCATGCGTCCTCCGCACTTGGCGCACTCGACCGCGTCCTCGAACGCGTTGAAGAGAGCCGTCTGGCCGGGCGGTGAGGCGGGCGCGTCGTCGGCCTCGGCGAGGTCGCCGTTGCCCTCGAGCACCGAATGGGCCTGCGCGAGGCGAGCCTTGACCTCCGGGCTCATGATCCCAAGCTCGGCCTGCTTGTCGGTGTCGAGGAAACGCTTCCCCATCCAGCGGAAGACGTAGTCCACGATCGACTTGGCGACGCGGATGTCAGCGTCGTTCGTCATGCCCGACGGCTCGAAGCGCATGTG
Source organism: Gaiellaceae bacterium (assembly GCA_035273885.1). GTDB lineage: Bacteria > Actinomycetota > Thermoleophilia > Gaiellales > Gaiellaceae > DATEOR01. The sequence goes on along the minus strand of DATEOR010000008.1, from coordinate 2,193 downwards.
CGCGAACTTGGAGACGTAGACCTCGAGCGGCACGCCGTACTGGAGCCCGAGCGAGACCGAGATCATGAACGAGTTCATGAGGCCGGCCAGGGTCGTGCCCTCCTTGGCGATGTCGACGAAGATGTCGCCGGGCGTCCCGTCGTCGTAGAGGCCGACGTGGATGTAGCCCTCGTACTCGCCGACCTTGAACTTGCGCCCGATCTCGGTGCGGTCGTCGGGCAGGCGCCGGCGCTCTTCCTTGGGAGCGGGCGGAGGCGCGGCGGCCTCGCCCTTCTTCGAGAGCGGCTGGGCGACCTTGCAGTTGTCGCGGTAGATGGCGATCGCCTTGACGCCGAGCTTCCAGGCGTCGGCGAAGAGGCCGGAGACCTCCTCGACGGTCGCGGTCTCGGGCAGGTTGACCGTCTTCGAGATCGCACCCGAGATGAAGGGCTGGACGGCGCCCATCATCTTCACGTGGCCCATGTAGTGGATCGCGCGGTCACCGATCGCGCAGTCGAAGACCGGATAGTGCTCGGCCTTCATGAACGGCGCGCCGACGACGGTGTTGCGCTCGTCGATGAAGGCGACCATCTGGTCGATCTCTTCGGGCGCGTAGCCGAGCTTGTCGAGCGACATCGCGACGGTCTTGTTCACGATCGTGATCTCGCCGCCGCCGACGAGCTTCTTCGACTTGACGAGCGAGAAGTCGGGCTCGACGCCGGTCGTGTCGCAATCCATCATGAAGCTGATCGTCCCGGTGGGCGCGAGCACAGTGGCCTGCGCGTTGCGATAGCCGGCGATCTCGCCGAAGTTGAGCGCATCGTCCCACGACTGCCGCGCCGCAGTAAGCAGGTCGGTCGGGACGACGTCGGAGTTCTCGATGTTCCCGACCGCCGCGCGGTGCTGGGCGATGACGCCGATCATCGCGCCGGCGTTCGGCTGGTAGCCGGCGAAGGGGCCCATGCGCGCTGCGATCTCGGACGACTTCCGGTAGGCGCGGCCCGTCATGAGCGCGGTCACGGCTGCGGCATACGCACGCCCCTCGTCGGAGTCGTACGGAAGCCCGCGCGCCATGAGGAGCGCGCCGAGGTTCGCGTAGCCGAGCCCGAGCTGGCGGTAGGCCTTCGCGTTTCGGTCGATCTCGGGCGTCGGGTAGCTCGAGTAGCCGACGAGGATCTCCTGCGCGAGGAAGACCGTGTCGACCGCGTGCTCGAACGCCTCGACGTCGAGCTCGCCGTCCTCGCGGCGGAACTTCATCAGGTTGAGCGAGGCGAGGTTGCACGCGCTGTCGTCGATGGACATGTACTCGCTGCACGGGTTCGAGGCGTTGATGCGGCCCGTGTTCGGGAGCGTGTGCCACTTGTTGATCGTCGTGTCGTACTGGACGCCGGGATCGGCGCAGCGCCAGGCTGCCTCGGCGGCCTGCTTCAAGAGGTCGCGCGCGGGCAGCGTCGCGACGACGGCGCCGTCGGTGCGCGCGGTCAGGTTCCAGTCGTCGCCGCGCTCGGCAGCCTCCATGAACGCGTCGGTCACGCGGATCGAATTGTTCGCGTTCTGGTACTGAATCGACGCCCAGTCGGGCGAGTTCAGCGACATGTCGTAGCCGGCGGCCTCGAGGACGCGCACCTTCTCCTCCTCGTGCGCCTTGCACCAGATGAACTCCTCGACGTCAGGGTGGTCGATGTCGAGGATGACCATCTTGGCCGCGCGCCGCGTCTTGCCGCCCGACTTGATCGTGCCGGCGGAGGCGTCGGCGCCGCGCATGAAGCTCACGGGCCCGGACGCGTGGCCGCCCTTGGAGAGCTGCTCGTGCGAGGAGCGCAGCCGCGAGAGGTTGATGCCCGACCCGGAGCCGCCGCGGAAGATGATGCCCTCGCGCCGGATCCAGTCGAGGATCGAGTCCATCGAGTCGTCGATCGAGAGGATGAAGCAGGCCGAGCACTGCGGCTTCTCCTCGAAGCCGACGTTGAACCAGACCGGCGAGTTGAAGGCGGCGAGCTGGTTGACGAGGATCGCCTTGAGCTCGGCCTCGAACGTGTCGGACTCCTCCTCGTCGGCGAAGTAGCCGCCGTCTCGCCCCCACTTGACGATCGTGTCGACGACGCGGCCGATCATCTGGCGCACGCTCGACTCGCGCTCGGGCGAGGACATGCGGCCGCGGAAGTACTTCTGCGCGACGATGTTCGTCGCGGTCTGGCTCCAGAACTTCGGGAA
>DATEOR010000007.1:0-63680 GCA_035273885.1 Gaiellaceae bacterium | reverse complement strand
AGGTTGAAGACGAGGTGGTCGCGACGGGTTCCGAAGGCGACGGGCTTCCCGGGCTTCACCGCGACGCCCCAGAAGACCTCCTCGACCCGGAGACCGGTCTGCGTCTCGCGAACCAGGTCGTGGGGGCCGACCGACGCACCGCCAGAGGTGACGAGCATGTCGAATCCGAGCAGGGCGCGCTCCATGGCGCGCTCGAGCTCGTCCGAGTCGTCACCGACAACCCCGAGCTGTGCCGGCACGGCGCCGGCCAGCTGCAGGGCGGTCGCGAGCAAGAGCCCGTTCGACTCGTAAATCTCTCCAGGCCCGAGCTCCTCGCCCGGCTGCTTCAGCTCCGAGCCGGTGACGAGGATCCCGACCCGCGGACGCTTCGCGCACTGGACCTCGTGGACGCCGGCCGCTGCGAGCGCACCGACCTGCGCGGGGCCCAGGCGCATCCCCGGCTCGAGCACGACGTCACCGGTGCGCACGTCGCTGCCACGTTCTCGGACATTGGCCCCGGCCGAAACCGGATCACGAATCTCGATCGAGCCCCCCGCGTCCTCGACCAGCTCGAGCGGGATGACGGAGTCAGCGCCTTCGGGAACCGCGCCCCCGGTCGAGATGGCCATTGCCTCTCCGGCCGCGAGCTCCCGGTCGGCGGGAGAGCCCGCCGCGATCCGGGCGACGACGGGCAGGCGAGCACCTGCGCCGGCGTCTTCCGCCCGTACCGCGAAGCCGTCCATCGCCGAGCTCGGGAAGGGCGGCAGGTCAACGAGGGAGGAGGCCTCCTGCGCGAGGACTCGCCCGGCCGCGCGCTCGACCGGGACACGCTCGGCATCCAGCCGCTTGGCGCGCTCGAGAACGAGGCGCTGGGCCTCCGCGACCGAGATCAGCTGTGTCGCAGTGCTCACGGCCGAAAGGCTATAGGGGCACCGTGTTCGGAAGCAGGTACGCGCAGAGCGCGAGCGCGAGCAGGCGCGCGGTTCGGTCCTCCTCCACGGCGGCGAGGGGCACGGCCCACACCGCATACCACGCGATGAGCCACGGCGTCGTCAGCAGCACGAGGTCGGCGCAGAGCGCGAGCCGCGCGCGACCGCGCCACGCCTGGCGCAGAAGCCCAAGGTAGCCGAGCACGAAGATCGCGATGAAGATCCCGACGGAGACGTCATGCGGGACGCCGAGCGAGGAGACCCTCGACGGCATGCTGTAGTGCGCTCCTTCGCGCAGGTTCTTCGCGAGCGGGCCGAAGGCCTCGAGCCAGCCGGTTCCGTACCGCCAGCTCGCGAGCGCTGCGATGACGACAGCCGCAGCGGCGAAGCCGAGGTGGCCCACGCGCCTCCGCTGGGCGCGCGCCTCGAGCACGCGGAGCGGGAGGAAGACGAGTGCAACCCACTTGATCGCGATGGCGCCGACCCACGCCGCACCCGCCCACTGCCTCTTGCCTACGGCCCCGAGCGCGAGAGCGCCGAGGACGAGGGCCATCATCCACGCATCGTTGTGGCCGCCACCCGCGAAGTGAACGGCCAGAAGCGGGTTCCAGCCGACGAACGCGGCGGCGAACGCGCGCTCCCGACCGAGAAACGCAGCGAGCCCCGTGATGACGAGCATGGCAAGCGCGCCGAGCGCCTTGTAGGTCCACGCGGCGGCGTCTGGCGATTCGCCCACGACTGCCGCATGACCCTCGGACGCAAGGGTGAAGACGGGCCCGTACACCGTGGTCGTGTCCCGCCAGTTCGCGCCCATGCGCGCGTAGGCGGGATCGTCCGGAAAGGCCGACGGCTCGTCCGAGTACGGGTTCCCCCCGTGCACAGCGCCGACGCGGCCGTAGTCCCAGTACGTGTACGCGTCCGTCGAAAGCATCAGAGGGGCAGCAAGCGGAGTGAGCTGTATCGCGACGGCGACCGCGAGCACGGGGACGAGAGCAGGAGTTCCGCTCCGGATCAAGAGGAGCGCGGCGAGATAGGCGAGGAAGGCCGCCGAGAGGAAGCCGAGGAAGAGCCAGGACCAGCGCCTGATCCCATCGGCGTGATCCGGAGTGAGAAGGGAGTCACCAGGCCAGGCGCAGGCCAGAGCCGCGGCGAGAAGGACGAGACAGGCGCCGCCGGCGGCCCAGACGAGGGCGCCGCTAGCCGGTGTCCGTGCCCGTGTCAGTCGTCGTCGGCGGTACTTCGGTCGTCGTCGGCTCGGTGGGCGAGGGCGGCGGGCCGTGGTCGTTCTTCTTCGTGTCGGTCGACCCCGACGACGACGGCGGTGCGCCGAAGAATTCGTACTGGCCGTGGAACGGCTGCCAGACGACCGGGTCCTTCGGGAGCGGCCAGTCCGGCGGCGGATTGTTCCCGAACGCACCGACCATGAAGAGACGCCAGATCGTGGCGGGGAAGGTGCCGCCCGCGACGCGGATTCCGTGCACCGCGGTCATCGGGATCTTCGCGTTCGGGTAGCCGACCCAAACGACTGTGGAAGCGGTCGTCGTGATGCCGGCAAACCAGGCGTCGCCGAAGTCGTCCGTCGTGCCGGTCTTGCCGCCCGCGGGGAAGCCCGGATTGGCTCCGACACCGGTGCCGGCCTGCACGTTCATCTTGAGGATGCGGGACACCTGGTAGGCGACACCGTCCGAGAAGACTCGCTTCTGCTTGACCTTGCCCCAACCGGCGCCGCGGTCGACCTCGCCGCTCGGGAGGACGACCTTGCGGATCGCCATCGGCTCCGAGTAAATGCCGCCGGCCGCGATCGTCGCGTAGGCGGAGGCCATCTCGAGGACGCCGACCGAGTTGGAGCCGAGCCCGATGGATGCGACAGGCTCGAGCTTCGTCCTGATCCCCATCTGATGCGCCAGGGTGACGATCTTCTCGGGCCCGAGGTCGAGCGTCAGCCGCGCGTACACGCTGTTGTCCGAGCGCAGCGTGGACTGGGTGATCGATGACGGGCCGTAGAAGCTTCCGTCGAACGTGCTCACGTCCCACGCCTCGCTGGACGGATCCGGCTGCCAGTGGAACGGCGCGGACATGTACATCGTCGTGTCCGGGTTGATGCCTTCCCTGATCGCTTCGGTGAGGACGAAGGTCTTGAACGAGGAGCCGGCCTGGCGGCGGCCCTGCGCAGCGAGGTTGAACTGGTTGTTCTTCTTGCCGGGAATCTCAGCGGTCATCGCCCGGATCGCGCCGTTCTTCGGATTGATCGAGACGAGAGCCGAGGCCGGGTCGGTCTTGAGGTTCAGCGTGCTCTGCATCGCCTCCGTCGCGAGCTTCTGGAACCTCGGGACGATGGTCGTGTAGACCTTGAGCCCGCCGCCGCGCACCGTATTGGCGCCGTACTTGGCGATCAGCTGCTCGCGCACGTAGCTGAAGAAGTAGGGCTCCCGGATGCGCGTGTAGATAGTGCCCGCCTTCAGCCTCAGCGGAGCCGCGACGGCGCGCTGGTACTGCTCGGCCGTGATGTCTCCGGCCGAGTACATGGCGCCGAGCACCTCGTTTCGCCGTGCCACCGCTTCGGCCGGCCGCTGGAAGGGGTCATAGATCGAGGGGGCCTGAGGAAGGCCGGCGATCATTGCTGCCTGCACGAGGTTGAGGTCGGCGGCGTGCCTCGAGAAGTACGTCTGCGCGGCGGCCTCAACGCCGTAGGCGTGGTTCCCGAAGTAGACCTGGTTCAGATAGCTGGCGAGGATCCAGTCCTTCGTGTGCACGTCCTCGAGCTTCTGGGCAAGGCAGGCCTCCTTGATCTTGCGGTCGAGGGAGACCTCCTTTCCGATATAGAGGTTGCGGACGAGCTGCTGTGTGATCGTCGAGCCGCCCTGCACGATGTGGCCGCTCTTGACGTTCTCGACGGCGGCGCGGACTACGCCCTCCCAGTCGATTCCGCCGTGCTCGTAGAAGCGGCGGTCCTCGACGTCCACGGTCGCGTTCGTGACCCAGCTGGACATGTTGTCGAGACCCACGGGCTGCCGGTTTCGCTCGGCGGGGATCGCGCCCAGGACGGTGCCGTCGGCCGCGTAAACGAAGGAGTTCGCGCCGATCGCGACCGGCTTCAGCGAGTTGAGATCGCAGTTCGAAAGAATCCCGGCTGCCCCCGTCACGGTTGCGGCGACGAAGGTCGCGATCGTGCCGAGGACGACGACCAGAGTAAGCAGGACGGCGAAGCGCCGCGACGTGATCTTCTCGCGCTTTCGCCTCTGCCGGCGCCGCCGGCGCCGGTGCGCCGGGTACAGCGATGCGCCGCCGTTCCGCTTGCCGTTCCCGTTCGTCGCCATCAGGCGTAGATCCCCTCGGACTGCAGCCGCTTGTAGATGCCCGCGCGCACGCCGGTAGCAAGCTTCGCGGCCTGCCCGACGCTGCGCGCCCAGGCCTCGACTGTGAATATGGCTGCGGTCGCGTCGACCTGGCTCAATGTCGCAGTGGGGTTCTTGTCAGGCATGGCTTCCGGTGCGCGCCGCGCCTCCTCGACGAGGATGTCGCATACCCGCTCGAAGTCGCTTCCAACCGGGACGCCGATGGTGATCTGGGCTCGGTGCTCGAAGCTCTGCAGCGTCGCATTGCGAATCGTATCGGAGGCCATGCGCGTGTTCGGCACATAGAAGCGCGAACCGTCCGCGGTGCGCAGGAGCGTGTAGATCAGCCCGATCTCCTCGACGGTGCCCGTCGCCGTCCCGACCTCGACCTGATCACCGAGCCGGAGTGGCTGAGTGAACGCGATCAGGATTCCGGCGATCGCGTTGGAGAGCGTCGACTGCGCCGCGAACCCGAGAATGAGCGCGATCACCGCGGACGAGGCGAGGATCGACCCCGCGACCGCCTGCACCTCGGGGATCACGAGCAGCGCCGACAGCACGCCGACGATCACGACCCCCACGACGACGGTCCGCCGGATGACGCTGTAGCGCGTCATCACCCTCGGGCTCAGCTTCATCCGGCGCACCAGCCAGCGGTCGACGAGCTTCGCCAGGACGAGCGTGCCCAGGACGACGATCCCGGCCGTCAGTACGTGCTGCCAGAAATCGCTCACGGACGTGAGTTCTCAGAAGGGAAGCGGCTTCCTGCCCGCAAAGCCCTCCTCGAGGCCGTGCCAGAAAGCCACGCGGTCCTCTCCGAGATGCCAGCAAAGTAGGACGAGATCGCCGCTTTCGGGGTGGCGGGCGGGGAAGTCGACGAGCCCGCGATCGAGGTCCTTCACCTGCACGCCGGCCGCCTCGAGCTCCGCAACGAGGAGCCCGATCTCAGTCGCAACCTCCTCGAGCGCCCCCTGCGCTTCCTGCACGCGGGCCGGGTCGAGCCCGCCGCCGTTGCCGGCCACCTTTCCCTTCACCCGTCCGAGACGCTCGCCGTCGGCCACGAACCGTCCGCGCGCCGCGACGAGCCGCTCGACGAGCGGTGCGACCACATCGAGCGCCTCGTTCGCCTCCTGCTCGCTGAAGAGCCGCATACATGTTGAATAGTGCCGGTCGTGCGTGTCTCCCCGCTCCTGCTCTGTGCTCTCCTCCTCGCGGCCCTCGGCGGGGCAGGCTGTGGCGAGCGCGGAGAGCCTCTCGGCCCGCTGGAGCAGCCGTACCCGGTCACTGTCCAGGGCGCGGGCGATCAGCCGACCGTTCTCCTGGGACGAGCGGAGCGGATCGTGGCGCTCGAGCCGGGCTCGGCCGAGCTCATCGTGGCCCTCGGAGCGGGAGACCGGCTCGTCGGCGTCCCGGCCGGCGTCAGCGTCCCTGGCGCCAGTCCCGAGAGGGTCGTGCGCCAAACGGGCACCATCGACGTCGACGGGGCGATCGACCTGAAGCCCGATCTCATCGTCGGCACGCAGACGGCGGACCAGCTCGACGTCGCCCGGATCCAGAGGGCGACGAACGCGGCCCTCTACATCCAGCCGGCGGCGTCGCTCCTGAACGTCGAACAGGGCGCGATCGACCTCGGCTTCCTCCTGGGGAAGGCGCCCGAGGCCCGGCAGCTGGTCGGCCGCATCCAGCAGGACGTCGCCACGATCCAGCAGAAGCTCGCCGGCGAGAAGCCGGTCTCGGTCTTCGTGGACAACGGCTTCTTCATCACGGTGCCGGACAGATCGCTCCTGGGGGATCTCGTGAAGCGCGCCAAGGGGACGAGCGTCGCCGGCCCGAGCCCCGGCCCCGGCCCGTACCCGCTTGCGGATCTTCGCAAGGCGAATCCGCGCTTCTTCCTGGCGACCTCCGACAGCGACACGACGCTCGAGTCTCTCCGCGCGAACCCGATCACCGCCGACCTCGCCGCGGTCAAGAAGAACCGCGTGGTCATCGTTCCGGCCGAACTCGTCGACCGCGCCGGGCCGCGAGTCGCCCAGGGTCTCGAGGCAATCGCCCGGGCGCTCCACCCGGATGCCTTCCAGTAGCGCCGGGATCGACGCGGTCACCATCGACGCGTTCGGAACGCTCGTCGAGCTCGAGAACCCGGTGAGCCGCCTGCAGACCGCCCTCGCCGAGCGCGGGATGGAACGTGACGAGAAGTCCGTGGGCAAGGCCTTCGCCGCAGAGGTGGAGTACTACCTCGTCCACAAGTGCGAGGGGAAGGACGACGCCAGCCTCATCGACCTCAGGAACCGCTGCTCAGGCGTCTTCCTTGCAGGAGTCGCACCGGAGCTCGACGCCGAGGAGTTCGCGCCCGCGTTCGTCGGCTCGCTCGTCTTCCGTCCCCTCGACGGAGTCGTGGAGGCTCTCCGGCGACTCCGGCGGGCCGGCCTCGAGCTCGCCTGCGTGACGAACTGGGACGTCGGCATCGGCGAGCAGCTCGAGCGGGCCGGGCTCGCACGCTATCTCTCCGCGATCGTGAGCTCGGCGGAGACGAACGCCGAAAAGCCCGATCCCCGCGTCTTCGAAGTGGCCCTGAGGCGCCTCGGCGTCGAACCCGGGCGCGCTACGCACATCGGAGACGACGAGGCCGACCAGGCGGGCGCCCTCGCAGCCGGCCTCGGCTTCGAGCCTCCTCCGCTCGCTACGCTCCCGGCACGTCTGGGTCTATGAAGAACCGGGGCTTCTCCACGCGCGCGATTCACGGCCGCCCGCTTCCCGACGCTCCCGGCGAGCCCGTCGTCCAACCTGTCGTCACGGCGACGACGTTCTCCTTCGACGACGCCGCCACCTTCGGGCGCGTGATGAGCGAGGAGGAGTACGGGTTCCTCTACTCGCGCCTCCGGAACCCGACGGTCGAAGAGCTGAACGGCGTGTTGGCAGACCTGGAAGGCGCCGAGGCCGCGCAGGCGTTCTCCTCCGGAATGGCGGCGATCTCCGCAGCGCTCATGACGACGCTGCAGCCCGGCGACACCCTCCTCTGCGCCAAGCAGCTCTACGGCGCGACGTACGCCTTCGCCGAGCAGCGCCTCAAGCCACTCGGCGTGGAGGTCGTCCACCTCGACGTGACCGACCACGCGGCTTGGGAGCGACCTGCCCGCGTGCGCTACATCGAGACGATGTCCAACCCCGGCCTCCCAGTGGCGGACCTCGAGGCGATCGCGGCGACGAAGGGCGGCGGCCTCATGATCGTGGACAACACGTTCGCCTCTCCGGCCCTCTGCCGCCCGCTGGAGCTTGGCGCCGACATCGTCTGCGAATCGGCGACGAAGTACCTGAACGGACACCACGACGTGACCGCCGGAGTCTTCGCCGGGAGCGCCGAGGCAGTCGCCCAGGCGCGCGCCTGGCAGATCGACACCGGGGCGGTCCTCGACGCGTTCCCCGCCTATCTCCTGCGCCGTGGGTTGAAGACGCTTGCGCTCAGGATGGAGCGCCACTGCGCGAACGCGCTCACGGTCGCACGCTTCCTCGAAGGCCACCCCAAAGCCGGGCGGGTCTACTACGCCGGGCTCGAAAGCTATCCGCAGCACGAGCTGGCCCGTCGCCAGCTGAGTGGCACGGGCGGGATGATCGCCGTCGAGCTCACAGGCGGCCGCGCCGCCGGCGAGGCGTTCATGAACGGCCTCGAGCTCTGCAAGCGGGCGACTAGCCTGGGCGGGGTCGACACCGTCGTCTCCCACCCGGCCTCCACGAGCCACCGGCAGTTCTCCGAGGAGCAACTCGCCGCCGCGGGGATCACGCCGGGGCTTCTGCGCGTGTCCGTAGGGTGTGAGGATGCAGACGACATCGTCGCCGACTTCGGCAACGCCCTCGAGCGACTATAAGGCGCTTCCCTTCATCGGATGGTCGGTCCTGGCCATCCTCTTCATCGCCGGCGGGTTCGCCAGCCAGGCAAGCTCGGGGGACAACTCGGACGTCTTCTACGAGTACGGGTTCGCGGTCGGCACGATCGCCATCTACGCGTTCCTCGCCGGACTCACGCTGCTGCTCGCGCTCCCGTACACGAGGACGACCAAGGCAATCGGGCTCAACCCATTCCGCTGGAAGTGGGTCGCAATCGCGATCGGGCTCATCATCGGCGTGCTGATCGTCGCGGCTGCGCTCGAGCCGGTCCTGCACGGCGGCAAAGAGCAGGGCCTCGCTCCCGACGACTGGGACCCGGACCGGGCTGGGGCCTTCCTCGTGAACGGCATCGTCGTCGCCACCGTCGTGCCGTTCACCGAAGAGCTCTTCTTCCGGGGCCTCGGTGTGCGTGCGCTCAACTTCCTCGGCGGCATCACGGCAGCCGTCATCACCGGCGTCGTCTTCGGCCTCAGCCACGGGATCCTCGGTGCGCTCCCTCCGCTCATCCTCTTCGGCATCGTCCTCGGATGGGTGCGTCTCCGCTCGGACAGCGTGTGGCCCGGGGTCCTCGCGCACGGCTTCTACAACGGCGTGGGCATCCTGATCCTCTATCTGCAGCTGGCGTACTAACCGGGTCGTCTGTCAGATTGCAGCCCGTGCGCCGGGCTCTCGTCGTCGTCTTCCTCGCTCTCGCCGCACCCGCGGCCGCCGGCGCGACGATTCCCTTCGGCGCGCAACCGTCGGCGCCCCGCTACGGAACGCAGGTGACGCTCAGCGGGACGGCCGCTCCCGGCGAGCTCGTCGAGCTCTTCTACAACGGCGCCTCGACGGGCCTGACGACCACCGCCAACGGGACGACCGGTGCGTTCGGCTTCAGCTTCCCGGCCACGCAGCCAGGTGCCTACAACGTCCAGACCGCGACCGACGTCTCGGACCCGATCGACCTGAAGCTCAAGCCGATCCTCACGCGGCGCATCGCGGGCCTGCGGTATCCCGGCAACCGCCTCGTCATGAAAGGGCGGCTGCAGCCTGCATCGGCAGGGTCGCTCACACTCCGGGTCGGCACACGAAGTTGGCACGTACACGTGCAACAGGGGGGGCAGTACACCGCTGTTCTTCCCACCGACCGGCTCGGACGGCACCGGGCGCGGCTCGTCCTCTCGCCGGACGCCGGCTACAAGGGCTTCACCGCCCGGAAGTACTACCGCATCGCCGCGCCGGCGCTCGCCACCGGCGCCCGCGGAACCGCAGTGCTCGCACTCGAGCGCAGGCTTGCTTCGCTTCGCCACATGGTGCAGGGAGGCCCGAACCGTTACTACGCGTTCGATACCTACGAGGCCGTGCTCGCCTTCCAGAAGGTGCACGGGATGTCTCGCACCGGCCGCGTCTCCCGCGACGTGTGGAAGGTGCTCGCCCGCGCGAAGGTTCCGAAGGCGCGCGTTGCGAAGGGCGACCACGTCGAGGTCTCGAAGACGCTGCAGGTCCTCTACGAGGTGCGCAGAGGGAAGGTCGTCCGCATCACCCACGTCTCGACCGGGGCGACCGGGAACACACCCGTGGGCAAGTTTCACGTCTACGGCAAGGTCCCGGGACTAAACGGCAGCGGGATGTACTACTCGCTCTTCTTCACGGGCGCCTTCGCCATCCACGGCTATCACTCCGTACCGGCCTACCCGGCCAGCCATGGCTGCGTGAGAACGCCGATGTGGTTCGCGCCCGGCTTCTATGACCGCTGGGCAGTGGGCACCGCGGTCTATATCTTCGCCTGATGCAGGGCGACCCCGGTTCCGACCCCCGCGTGCAGGAGCTGCGGGCGGAGATCACGTCCACCGATCACGGGATCGTGAGCGCGGTCAACCGCCGGCTCGAGCTCGTGCGACGGCTCAAGGAGCACAAAGCCGCGATGGGCTACGACTTCCTGGACAAGGGCCGCGAGGAGGCGCTTCTCGCCGAGCTCGAGCGGGAAAACGACGGGCCGCTGTCAGCCGGCGGCCTACGGGAGCTCCACGCGGAGCTCCTCGACCTCACGAAGCGCGAGCTCTCCTAAGCCTCAGAGCTGAAATCTTCAGGCTTGACGTCGTCGAGGAACTTCTTGAACTCCTCGACCACCTGCTCCTCGTTCACGTCCTCTTCGTTCTCGAACTCGATCGCGCTCTCCTCGATCACCGAGTCGTCGGCATAGATCGGTGCATCGGAGCGGACGGCGAGCGCGATCGCGTCGCTCGGACGCGAGTCGATCTCGATCTCGCTGCCGTTCACGGCGACCGTGATGAGGGCATAGAACGTGTTCTCACGGAGCTCGGTGACCGCGATCTTGACGACACGAGCGTCGAGCTTCGAGAGCACCTCGGAGAGGAGGTCGTGCGTCATCGGCCGGGGAGTCGAGGCGCCCTGGAGCTTCATCAGGATCGCTGCCGCCTCCGGGTGGCCGATCCAGATCGGCAGAAACTTGTTCCCGTCGGCCGTCTTCAGAAGAACGATCGGCTGCTTGCCGACCATGTCGAAGCTCACCCCGTAGATGACCATTTCCTGCATCGCGTCTGGGCCTCGGTCTGATTCTAGCCCGGTCCTTTCGATGCCCCGCCTGGCTGCAGGGAAACGCCTGGCGGCATGGAGAGATGGGCGATCCTGGATTCGAACCAGGGACCTCCGCCTTATCAGAGCGGCTCTAACCAACTGAGCTAATCGCCCGAGCCGGGCGCGAAGCCTCCTCCATCCTTGTGAGACGCGTGACCCACCTGCCCATCCATTTTGCGCGGGGGGAAAGGGCGGTCCAGTAAGAAGATCGCGTGACTTTTCCTGGAGCAGCCAGGTCCGATCTGCGGCCATGCGCCCTCCTCTACCGTCAGGCTTGTCTCCTGCAGCAAAGGGGATCGGTTCTCACGTCCTCGAGCAGGCAACCTCCACGGCGGGTGCGATGCCGCCGACGTCTGCGATTTGGCTCGTCGAGCGAGATGCTTGGAATCACCGGGGAGCTTCAGCGGTGTACCGCAACTGTCTTCACGAGCTTCCCAGCCGCCGCCAAAACGGCGTGCGACCGTCACTTCATCCGGAATGCCGTCCAGCCGAGCAGTCTCCCGTAGTCCACGGCCGACCTGAGGCCGAAGCCCGGCCAGACATACACGCGGTAACGATCGCTTCGGAGCGAGTAGGCCGTTCCGCTGTATCTCCACTTCGCAGGTAGGCGAAAGGCAGACCTTGAGGGCCATACGCTCAGGATCTTCCGTCCGTCGCGCCACAACTGCAGGTTGAAGTACGTGGCGCTTCGAACCGACGTCCAATCGATCAGCGGTGGAAAGTCGTGAACCGAGTCGAAGGCCGGCTTGAGAATCTTGCTCGCGCGGCTCTCGACTACCTCCCCCCGTGACACATTGCGAGCCCGATCCACCGTGCGGAGCGCGTAGATGTACCGTGTGTCGTTCTGCACGGTTTCGTCGCGGAAGGATGTTCTCGCCTTCCGGCTTGCGATGAGCTTCGACGAAGTGCCGCCTACCTTTCGGCGCCAGATCGAGACATGCCGAAAGTCCACGTCTGTGGGATTCCGCCGTGAGAGGCGCACCCATGCATTTCCAAAGCTCGACGTGAGGCGTCGAACTTCACCCGGTGGGGTCGTGTCGACCACCCAACCCCAGCTCGCTTCAGTGATGTTGCCAATCGAGTTCGTCGCACGAACGGTGAAGAGGTAGTTCCCCTCCTCGAGCCCCGTGAAGGTGAGGGGGCCTGTACACGAGTCGTACTCTCCCGCTCCGCCCGGTTCATCGAGCTTGCAGGAGAGACGAGCCCCATCGCCACTGTCGAACGAGAAGGTGACCGTCGTGTCGTTGATCAGCGTGCCGACATTCGATTCCAGGCGAGGAAGATCGGGCGTCGCGCCATCCTGCACGACAACGTTGAATTCACTCGAATCGCCCTCGTTGTTCGAGGCATCCCGCGCGGAGCACGCCACCTGCGACGTCCCGAGCGGGAATGTCGAACCAGAGGTCGGAGCGCAACTCACGAGGAGCGCTGGATCCCCGTTGTCGGTGACGAGAGGGAGGTCGTAATGAACCTCGGCACCGACAAGCGATTCCTGAGACGCGACGACGTCCGCGTGCGGGGCGAGAATAGGCGGGTTCGTGTCGACGACCGTTACAGTGAAGCCCCCGGTCGTCTCGTTGCCAGCTGCATCCACCGCCGTGCAGGTCACGTTCGTGGGCGGCCCGAGGTCGAAGACCGAGCCGAAGGTAGGGGAGCACGTCAGCATCGGTGATGGATCGAGGTTGTCCGTGGCCGAGAAGCTCACGGGGGTTCCAAGCGGCGATGTTGCCTCCTCGGTCTTGTCACCCGGTAGGCCGGGAGCCGTCACATCGACCTTCCAGGACCAGTTTTCGGGCGTGCTCGTCGCTTCTCCGTCAATGGCGTGCACCGAAAACGGATGAGAACCTTCGGCTAGCGAAGAGTACGTCGTCGGACTCGCGCACGACTCGCACGGTGATCCGTCGAGCCTGCACTCGAAGCCGACACCTTCATCCGAGCTTGTGAAGACGGCGGTTGCCGCCGTCTCCTTCGTCCAGGACGCAGGAGCCGAGACTATCTCGGGTTTGGCAAGCGTAGGCGCGGCCGCTCCGGCGACCGGACCACCAAGGATGAAGCACAGGCGGGGCCAAGAATGCGAGCTTGATCTTGGGCCTGGGCATTAGTACTGGAAGAACACGACCAGCACGACACCGGCCATGAGCACGAGGACAAGAGCCAGGGCGATGATCAGAGGCCGCGGCCCCCGATCACCGGATCCGCTTACAGCGGACATCTCGTTGAATACGCGTTCGGCGTCCAGGGCCTTCACCGCAGGCGTGAGCACGCTCGGCCCAAGCTCAGCAACCGACGGGTGAAACGGACCTAGCGCCGGGGCAGGCGGGCGCTTCTTCGCGTGTTCACGGTGCTTCCGAGGATGGATCCGGGTCTCAGCACTCGACGGAGAAGGAGCTGCCGCAGGCGCGGAAGGAGTGGACGGCTCACTCGTCGGGGGCAGCGGCGGTGGGACCGGAGCCGGATCGGGGGTAGGTGTCTGGGCAAGAGCGGGACCACACAGAAGCCAAAACGCCGCAACCCCTATTGCCAATCTGACCTTCACCGCAGTCCCCTCCGAGACACCATACTGGCTCGGTTCTCGACTTGCCGAGCCCTGCAAACACCAGGCGAGCCCAGCAGATCGGGCCGATTCGGTGCACGGAAGTGGGCGATCCTGGATTCGAACCAGGGACCTCCGCCTTATCAGAGCGGCGCTCTAACCAACTGAGCTAATCGCCCGAGCCGGGGCGCATTGTAGCGAGCGCCTTAGTGCAGGAACGACGTCGCCCGCATGTAGTCCTCGCAGGCTAGGAGGAACGTCTCGTCGCGCGCCAGCTCGAGCACCGTCGCCTTCGTCTCGGCATCGAGCTCCGCGTCCGCGCCGACGGCTGCGACGAAGCCTGGAAGGCGGCCGCCCCGGGCAAGGCCGGCCATGCGGAGGACGACTTGGCGCACCAGCTCATCCTGGTTGATGGCTTCGAGAGCCTCGAGATCCTGCCAGGGCCGCACTTACGCACAACGAGCCGTCCTGGAGTTCAGTTACGGGCCTCGAGCGATTCGACGATCTCGGCGAGCGCGACCTCGTCGGCGAACGAGATCTCGATTCGCGTCTCGGTCACCTTCACCGTTGCGCCCGTGGAGGCCTCGAGCAGCTTCCGGGCTCGCTCGGCTAGCGCCGGGTCGATCCGCCGGGACTTGCGGGGCCTCGTCTGAGCGCCGGCCCAGCGGGCCGCGCGTTCTGTCGCGCGGACCGAGAGCCCCTGCGCCACGACCTTCCGCGCCAGCGCGCGCCGCTCGTCGTGACCGGGGACCGAGAGGATCGCGCGCGCATGACCTTCGGTGAGAAGGCCGCGCTCCACGAGCCCGAGAACGTCCTCCGGAAGCTCGAGGAGCCGCACTCGGTTCGAGACCGTGGGCTTCGACCGTCCGACGCGCTCGGCCACCTCGCCGAGCGACAGCGCGAACTCGTCCATGAGCACGGCGTAGGCGCGCGCCTCCTCGATCGGAGAGAGGTCTTCGCGGGCGACGTTCTCGACGAGCGCCAAAACGAGCGACTCCCGGTCGTCGCTCTCCCGGACGAGAGCAGGAATTGTCGCGAGCCCGGCCGCACGGGCCGCCCGCCAGCGGCGCTCACCGGCGATGAGCTCGTAGCCGCCGCCCTCGGCCGCGCGGACGACGACCGGCTGCACGACGCCCTGGGCGCGGACGGAATCTGCGAGACCGTTGATCCCGTCGGCGTCGATGTTCTTGCGGGGCTGGCGCGTGTTCGCGCGGATCGAGCCGAGGGGTATCTGCAGAAGCTCGGTCGAGGAGGCGCCCCCGCCGATGAGGACTTCGAGGCCACGACCGAGGCCGCGTCGGTTAGGTGCGGTCGACAAGCTCGCTCGCTACGCGGTAGTAGGCGTCGGCACCGGCGGAGGCCGGGTCGTACGCGGTGATGGGCAGGCCGTGGCTCGGCGCCTCGGCGAGGCGCACGCTGCGCGGCACGACGGCGTCGAATACGAGCTCGCCGAAATGGCGGCGAACCTCTGCCGCGACGTCGGCCGCAAGGCGAGTGCGGCCGTCCACCATCGTCAGGAGCATCCCGGCCAGCGCCAGCTTCGGATTCAGGCGGGCGCGCACCAGCTCCACCGAGTGGAGAAGCTGAGCGAGCCCCTCGAGGGCGTAGTACTCGCACTGCACCGGCACGAGCACGCGGTCTGCCGCCGCGAGTCCATTCACCGTCAGCGGTCCCAAAGAAGGCGGGCAATCGACGAAGACATAGGAGTACGTCTCGCGTGCGGGCTCGAGGGCTCCGGCCAGGAAGGACTCGCCGTCGCCGTGCGCGGAGAGCTCGACCGCGGCGCCTGCCAGCTCGGGCTTCGACGGGACGACGTCGAGGTTCTCGAAGCGGGTCGTGTGGACGATCTCCTCGAGCGGCGCGCCGTCCAGCAGGTCGTAGGACGACGTCCCGTTCGCGCGCTCGCCGAGACCCGAGGTCGCGTTGGCCTGCGGATCGAGGTCGACGACCAGCGTCTTCGCGCCCGCCTCGGCGAGGCAGGCAGCGACGTTCACGGCGGTCGTCGTCTTGCCGACTCCGCCCTTCTGGTTGGCGAGCGCGAGAATCGTCCCCACGCCTGCACCCTAGTCAGGCGAGAGGACGTTTCTTCGCCACGCCGGGCCGCCGGGGAAAGCGCTCCGGAGTGGGCCCGGTCTTCCGGAGCAGGGCGAAGCCGGCGGGGCTCTCTTCGACTTCCGCGGCGAGTTCCGCAGCCGCCTTCGAGACCGAATCGAGCTCGGCACTCGGACCGACGAAGAGGACAGCCAGACCGCCGGGCCGCACCAGCGGGAGACACCATTCGGCGGCTACAGGCGGGACCGCAAGAGCACGCGCGACCGCGGTTCCGTACGCGTCACGGCCGGCGCCGCCGGCGTGTTCCTCCGCCCGCTCGCAAATCACGGACACGTTCTCGAAGGCGGCCGCGGTCTCCCTGAGGAAGTCGCATTTGCGCCGGTTCGCCTCGAGCAGGACGAAGTCGAGCTCCGGCCGGGCCGAGGCGAGCGGGATCCCCGGCGAGCCACCCCCCGAGCCGACGTCAACGACCGGCCCCTCTCCGAGGAGGCCGGCCGCCGCCAGGGCGCCCTCGAGGAGGGTCTTGCGAGCCTCGGCCTCGTCTCGGATCGCGGTGAGGCCCGGCGTCCCGCGCAGCGCCGCGAGCCAGCGGTCGAGCCGTTCGTCAGACAGGACGGACGACGACGAAGCGGTTGGGCTCGTTCCCCTCGCTGGCCGTCTCGATGTCCTCGCGCTCCTGCAGGTGCAGATGCACGATCTTCCGCTCGACGGCCGACATCGGGTCGAGTGCGATCGACTCGCCGGCGGCAACCGCCTCCGAGGCGGCCCGGTCGGCCTGTTGCTCGAGGGTCGCACGCCGCCGGTCGCGGTAACCCGCGGCGTCGACGAGGATGGTCTTTCGCTCCTCCATGCCGCGGAAGACGATGGCGGTGGCGAGGTACTGGATGGCGTCGATTGTCTGCCCGCGCTTGCCGATCACGAGCCCGAGATCGGGGCCCGTGAGCGTGGCGGTTAGCTGTTCCTCGTCCTCGTGGATGTCGATCCGCACGGGGGCACCCAGCGCAGCACAGACCCGGTCGAGCAGCTCCCGCAGCCGCGCGGCCGGGGAGTCGGGGTCTTCATCGATCGCCTCGGAGGGGGGCGGCACGGCACCGGCCTTCGCAATCACGCGCGCCGGCGCATAGCCGACGCCGAGGAGACCGCGCTCGCCTTCGGAGAGCACCGCGAAGCTGACGTCCGACTTGTCGATCCCCGGAAAGCGGCGCTCGAGCTCGCGAAGAGCCGACCACTTCGCCTCGCCGACCGTCTCGCCGGTCGCCTCGACTTCGGTCTCGTCGAGCTGCCGCTCGCTCTCGGTCTCGCTCATCGCCGCGACCGAGGGCCCTTCTTCTTGCGACGCCTCACCCGCTGCTGACCGGAAGCGGCTGCACGCGACGGCTGCGCCGCCTTGCCGACTTCGGTGCCGCCGTCTCCGGCCGGTTCGGCCTTGGGCGGAGTGCGCGAGGAGCGCTTGGACGGCGGCTGCGGCTTCGGCATGAGCCGCCTCGTAACGAGCCCCTGGCCGACCGTCCACAGGTTCGTCGTCACCCAGTAGAGCAGGAGGCCGACCGGGAAGTTGGCGTTGACGATGAAGAGAACGAAGACGAGAGGCAGCGCCATGAAGATCCAGCGCTGGCGGGGATCCATCGTGGTCGACATGAAGTACGTCGAGGCCACCTGGCTGACCACGTAGATCGTCAGCAGAAGCCAGCCCGACCAGTGGTCGGTGATGTTCGTGGTGATGTTCGGGACGATCCCGAGCCAGCCGAGGTCGGAGCCCGGGTACTGCGGGAAGACCTCTTTCTCGAAGTCCCGCAGCACGTAGTACAGCGAGATGAAGACCGGAATCTGGATGAGGATCGGGAGACATGAGGCCGCCGGGTTGATCTTGTTCTCCCGGTAGAACTTCATGACTTCCTCGTTCATCCGCTGTTTGTCGTGCTTGTACTTCTGCTGCAGCGCCTTGAGCTCGGGGGCGTGCGCCTGGAGGTGCTGCATCGACCGGATCTGCTTGACCGTCAGCGGAACGATCACGATCCGCACCATCAGCGTGAGGACGATGATCGCCCAGGCCCACGGGAGCCCCATCGTGGAGTGGATCCACTCCAGGACTGTCGTCATGAGGTTCTCGATCGGGCGCAGCGGGTTCGCGACGGCGAAGATCACGAGCGGCCCCTGGCCGGGAAGATGCGCTGGTCGCGCGCGTAGTCCACGCCGCCGTGGCTCCACGGGTTGCAGCGCAGAAGCCTCCACACGGCGAGCACCGTCCCCCGCAGGAAGCCGAACTCACGGTAGGCCTCGAGCGCGTACGCGGAGCACGACGGGTGGTACTTGCAGCGCGGGTTACCGAGAGCCGTCGCACCCGCGAACGGCGAGAAGACCTTGCGATACCCGCGGACGAGGAGGATTGCGATCGAGCTCACGCCGTCGCGCGCTCCTTCTGGAAGACCTCCGCGACACGCTCGCCGAGCCATTCGAACCCGCGGCTCTCGATCGCCTCGCCCAGGCCGGGCCGCGCGATCAGGACGTAGTCGTTCCCGGGAGGAAGATCGCCCTCGATCTGCTCGAAGGCAGCCCGGAGGCGCCGCTTGATCCGGTTCCGCTCCACAGCCCCTCCGAGCTGGCGCGAGACGGCCAGGCCGAGCCTGGGGCCGACGCCGTCACCCTCCTCCCGCGGGAATGCGTAGAGGACCAGGTAGCGCGTAGCCGTGGAGCGCCCGTGCCGGTAGACGGCGTCGAAGTCGCGTGAGCGGGAGAGGCGGTGGCGGCGTTTCAACCCGGCTCAGGCCGAGAGACGCTTGCGCCCCTTGGCGCGGCGGCGCTTGAGGATCGCGCGGCCGGCGCGGGTCGACATCCGCGCGCGGAATCCGTGCCGGCGCTTCCGGCGTCGAACGTTCGGCTGGAAGGTGCGTTTCACGAGGCGAGAAGAGAAGAGATGTGGACGGCCGGTCTTCGCCGGCCACGGGCCAGTATAGAGAAGAGAGGAGCGCGAGCCGCCCTCGAGGTGATCGTCGCGGGCGCAGTGTGCAAAAAATTCGGGCGCGACGAAATCCACAGGCCAAAAACCGCATAGGGTAAGGGGTTGACCCACCTTTCCACAGCTGTGGAGACTGCTGTGGAAAGGACGAAAATACCTGCTCAGCCCGGGTTTTTTCACCTCGGAGCCGCATGTTTTCAAGCATTGAGGGGCCTCAACGGCGTTGCTATGATCGCCGCTTCCCGGAGTCTGGCGGAGGGAGCAACAAGCCGGCGTGCAACGCCCTGCTGAACTGAGCGCGGAATCACTGTGGACCGAGGTCTCGAACCGACTCAGGGACGCACTGAGCGAATCCACCTTCACGACATGGTTCGCCGACACCGAGCCGATCGAGCTCAGCGGGGAGCACTTCGTCCTCGCCGTTCCGAACGACTTCACACGGACGTGGATCGAGGATCACTTCCTCGATCTCATGCACGCCGCGATCAGAGAGACAGTCGGCACCGACCGGGTGGTGCGGCTCGCGGTGCGCGAGCTCGACGAGTCGCAGCAGCCGGAGTCTCCGCCGCCCGCGCGATTCGGTGAGGGCCTGAACCCGAAGTACACCTTCGACCTCTTCGTCATCGGTTCGTCGAACCGTTTCGCGCACGCGGCGGCACTCGCCGTGGCCGAGGCGCCGGCGCAGGCCTACAACCCGCTCTTCATCTACGGCGGCACCGGCCTCGGGAAGACGCATCTCCTCCAGGCGATCGCAAGCTACGTCGGCGAGCACTCGCGGAACCTCTCCGCGCGCTACGTGACGAGCGAGATCTTCATGAACGACTTCATCAACTCGCTCCGCGACAAGCGCATCGAAGGGTTCAAGCAGCGCTACCGCCACTACGACGTGCTCTTGATCGACGACATCCAGTTCTTCGAGCACAAGGAGCGGATCCAGGAGGAGTTCTTTCACACGTTCAACTCGCTCTACGAGGCGGGCCGGCAGATCGTCATCTCCTCGGATCGCCCTCCCCGCGCGATCGCGACCCTCGAGGCGCGTCTGCGCTCCCGGTTCGAGTGGGGCCTGATCACGGACATCCAGGCACCCGATCTCGAGACCCGAATCGCCATCCTGCGAAAGAAGGTGAAGACGGACGCGATCCACGTGCCCGACACACAGGTCCTCACCTTCATCGCCAGTCGTATCTCGACGAACATCCGCGAGCTCGAGGGCGCCCTCACCCGCGTCGTCGCGTTTTCATCCCTCACGGGCCGGCCGATGACCGTCGAGCTGGCCCAGGAGGTGCTCAAGGACGTCTTTCCACAGGGTGAGCTGCCCGAGGTCTCCGTCGAGCGCATCCAGGAGACCGTCGTCGAGCGCTTCGGCATCTCGATGCAGGAGCTCACCGGCGACCGCCGCTCCCAGCAGATCGTCTACCCCCGCCAGGTCGCGATGTACCTCTGCCGCGAGCTCACAGACAGCTCTCTGCCGAAGATCGGGAAGAAGTTCGGGGGGCGCGACCACACCACGGTCATCCACGCGACGTCGAAGATCGCCAAGCTGATCCAGGAAGACCGAAGCGTCTACAACCTCGTCCAGGAGCTCACAGCGAGGATCAAGCAGCCCCGGTGAACAACGTCCTGTGCAAAGCCGCTCGAACCTGGGGACATCGCTCCGTGGAGACGCGGGCCTGTCGACAACCCGCCCTTGTCCACAAAAACCATCCACCGCTGATTCTCAGCAACCATGCGGAAACACCCCGTCTTCCCCGTCGTTCACACTCCCTATGACTACGAAGAGGTTTTTTTAAATGGCAAGCATCGATACCGTTGTGAGGACGACGATGAAGGTGACGTGCGGCAGGGACGAGCTCGCAGAAAAGCTTCAGCTCGCCGGCCGCGGGGTGTCGACCCGAACCCAGAGCGTCCAGATTCTCGGCGGCATCATGCTGCGTGCCGCGGGCGGCCAGCTTCACCTCTCCGCGACGGACATGGAGATCTCGCTTCGTGTCTCGCTCGACGCGCAGGTCGAGGATGAAGGGGCGGTTGTCGTTCCCGGCCGCTTGCTCGTCGACATCGTCCGTCTTCTGCCCACAGGCGAGGTCACGATCGGGCACCGCGCCGAGGAGGGAGTCGCGGAGCTCACCTGCGGCTCGGCGTCCTACAAACTGCACACGTACGCGGCCGAGGACTTTCCGCGCCTGCCCGAGATCGATCCCGAGACGGCTTTCACCGTCGACAAGGAGGCCTTCGTCGAGACCATCGCCCGCGTGAGCCGCTCGTCGTCGCGCGACGAGTCGCGACCGGTGCTCACGGGGATCCTCGTCCGCTTCGAGGGCGAGAAGCTCGTCATGGCCGCGACGGACTCCTACCGGCTGAGCGTCAAGGAGACGGCGCTCGACAAGGGGCCGGGGCAGGAGCTCGAGGCGATCGTGCCGGCGCGCGCCCTCTCCGAGCTCTTGCGGATCGGCCAGGGCGGCGAGGCGGGGTCGATCTCGATCGGCGTGCAGGAGAACCAGATCGTCTTCGGTGTCGACGACATCTGGCTCACCGCGCGGCGGATCGACGGCCAGTTCCCGAACTACAAGCAGCTTCTCCCCGAGACCTTCGAGGCGGAGATCCAGCTGCCGCGCGACGAGTTTCTGGAGATCGTCCGCCGCGCGTCGCTCATGGCGCAGCGGAAGTCGCCCCTTCGCCTTCGGTTCGAGAGCGGTGAGCTGACTGTCTCCGCGCAGACCCAGGACGTCGGCGAGGCCCGCGAGTCGCTGCCGATCTCGTACACGGGCGACACGATCGAGATCGGATTCAACGCCGAGTTCCTGCGGGACGGCCTGGAGTCGGTCGGCGACGATGCCGTGCGCTTCAAGCTCATCAGCCCGCTCCGGCCCGGGCTCATCCTCGGGGAGTCGGACGACTTCCTGTACCTGATCATGCCGATCCGGCTCGCCGGCTGATCGTCGGGCACGTCTCGCTCCGGAACTTCCGCTCCTACGCCGGGCTCGAGCTCGATCTGGCACCCGGGCTCGTCCTCGTGACGGGCCCGAACGGCGTCGGCAAGACGAACC
Organism: Gaiellaceae bacterium; assembly: GCA_035273885.1. Classification (GTDB taxonomy): domain Bacteria; phylum Actinomycetota; class Thermoleophilia; order Gaiellales; family Gaiellaceae; genus DATEOR01. The sequence continues at coordinate 42,393 of DATEOR010000007.1, read as the reverse complement.
TGCTGGAGGGGCTCCACGTCGGCGCGCAGGGGTTCTCCCCGCGTACCCGTTCCGAGCCTCGCCTCGTCCGCTTCGGCGAGGAGGCCGCCCGGGTGCGGCTGGTCGGCGAGTCGGGACAGAGCTCCTTCGAGACGCAGGTCGACCTCGCGCCGGGCTCGCCGAAGGAGGTGCGGCTGAACGGCGCCGCCCTCGGGAGCACGGAGGAGCTGCGCTCGAAGCTGGCGGCGCTCGTCTTCACGCCGGAGCGGCTCGCGGTCGTGAAGGGTGGCCCGATCGTCCGCCGCGCCTACCTCGACCGCATGCTCGGCAGAGTCTTCCCGAGCCGCGCGGAGATCTCGCCGAACTACGGCCGCGCGGTCGCACAGCGAAACGCAGCGCTTCGGCGGGTGCGAGCAGGTGAGTCCGGGCTCGACTCCGTGGAGCCCTGGACGGCCCAGGTCGCAGCGCTCGGGACCGAGCTCGACGCGGCCCGCTCCGAGCTCGCGGCGCTTCTGGGCCCGGGGTTCACGCGGATTGCGGAATCGCTCGGCCTCATGGACGCCCTGCTCGCGTACGACGGAACGGGCCTGACCGTCGAAGAGCTCGAGGAACGGCTTTCCCGCGACCTCGAGCGAGCGGTCACGGGGGCGGGCCCGCACCTTCGCGACGCCTCCATCACCGCCGGCGGGCGCGAGCTGCGGGGGTACGGCTCGCAGGGAGAGCAGCGCACGGCGGTCCTCGCACTCGTCCTGGCCGAGGCGGAGCTTCTCGCGGAGCGGAGAGGCGAGTCGCCGCTCCTCCTCCTCGACGACGTCTTCAGCGAGCTCGACACGGAACGCCGGGCCGCCCTCCTCGCACAGCTTCCTGCGGGCGGCCAGACGGTGATCACCGCGACGCACAAGCCGGGTGTCGCGGACCCGGACCTGATCGTCGAGGTCACGTCGGGCGACGCGAGAGCGGCCGCGTGAGATTCGACCCGCTGCGCCCGATCGAGGACGAGGTGCGCCGGGAGCTCTCCCGCTTCGGGCCGGCCGCGGGGCTCGGGGACATCGTCGCTGCGTGGCCCGAGTGCGTCGGGGCTGGAATCGCAGCAAACGCGTGGCCGGCACGGCTTGCCCGCGATGGAAGCCTTCACGTCTCGACGAGCTCGAGCACCTGGGCATTCGAGCTGACGCACCTCGCGGCCTCGATTGTGGAGCGGTTGCAGGAGCGCCTCGGCGAGTCGGCGCCGGCCTCGCTCAAGTTTGCGCCGGGAGCCCTTCCGGAGGCCGGACCGGAACCTGTGGAAGCTTCGGAACGGACCGCGCCGAAGGTCAGCGAAGCCGACCGGGCTGAGGGCGCGCGGATCGCCGCGACGATTGAGAATCCGGATCTCCGGGAGGCGGTTGCGCGGGCCGCGGAAGCCAGTCTGGCGGCCGGTTCCAACCGCCGGATCTGATAGACTTGATTGGGCGCGGAAATAGCCCATTAGCAGGGCTTTTTTGATGGCAAAGAACACGTACACAGCGAAAGACATCACGGTCTTGGAGGGCCTCGAGCCGGTCCGGCTTCGGCCTGGCATGTACATCGGCTCGACCGGAGCCCGGGGACTCCATCACCTCGTCTACGAGGTTGTCGACAACTCCGTCGACGAGGCCCTCGCGGGCCGGAATGACCGCATCGAGGTCACGCTCCATCCCGACAACTCGGTCACCGTCCGGGACTTCGGGTCGGGCATCCCTGTGGACATCATGGCGGAGCAGGGGCGCCCGGCTCTGGAGGTCGTCCTCACGAAGCTCCACGCCGGCGGCAAGTTCGGCGGCGACGGCTACAAGGTGTCCGGCGGCTTGCACGGCGTCGGCGTCTCCGTCGTCAACGCGCTCTCCGAGTGGCTCGTCGCTGAGGTGTACCGCGACGGAAAGGTCTACCGCCAGGAGTACGAGCGCGGCGTCCCGAAGGCCGACATGGAGATCACCGGGAAGACGGACGAGACCGGCACGACCATCACGTTCCTTCCAGACGCCGACATCTTCGAAGAGATCGATTTCTCCGTCGAGACGCTCGTCCAGCGCCTGCGCGAGACCGCCTTCCTGACCAAGGGCCTGGCGATCGTCCTCGTGGACCTCCGCGAGGGCGAAGACCGACACGAGTTCAAGTACGACGGCGGCATCCGCGACTTCGTCGGCTACATCAACGACAGCAAGGACCCGATCCACAAGCGGATCGTGTACTTCGAGTCCGAGAGCGAGGAAGGCACGGTCGAAATCGCCATGCAGTGGAACTCGTCCTACGTCGAGTCGGTCTTCTCGTTCGCGAACAACATCAACACGCACGAGGGCGGCTCTCACCTCTCCGGCTTCAAGGCGGCGCTCACCGGAACCCTCAACAAGTACGCACGTGACAAGGGCCTCCTGAAGGAGAAGGAGGAAAATCTCGAGGGCGAGGACGTTCGCGAGGGGCTCGCCGCCGTCATCTCCATCAAGCTGCGGGACCCCCAGTTCGAGGGGCAGACGAAGACGAAGCTGGGCAATCCGTGGGTGCGCGGCCTCGTCGAGCAGGCGGTGAACGCGAAGCTCGCCGAGTTTCTCGAGGAGAATCCGACCGACGCCCGCCAGGTGATCACGAAGGCCGTCGCGGCGCGAAACGCGCGCCAGGCGGCCCGCAAGGCCCGTGAGCTGACGCGGCGCAAGGGCGCGCTCGACAGCGCTTCGCTTCCCGGCAAGCTGGCCGACTGCCAGACGCGCGACCCGGCCGAGGCCGAGCTCTACCTCGTCGAGGGAAACTCGGCCGGCGGCTCCGCAGTCGACGCCCGCGACCGGCATTTCCAGGCGATCCTGCCCCTCCGCGGAAAGGTCATCAACTCGGAGAAGAACCGCATCAACAAGGTGCTCTCCAATGCCGAGATCCAGTCGATCATCACCGGGATCGGCACGGGCATCGGCGACGAGTTCGACCTCTCGAAGCTTCGCTACCACCGCGTCATCGTCATGACGGACGCCGACGTCGACGGATCGCACATCCGCACGCTCATCCTCACGTTCCTCTACCGGCAGATGCCCGAGCTCGTCGAAGGCGGCCACGTCTACATCGCCGTGCCGCCGCTCTATCGGGTCAAGGTCGGAAGCCGCGAGGTCTACATCGAGAAGGAGTCGCAGTTCGAGGAGCTGCTCGTGCGCGAGCGCGTGAAGGACATCGAGGTCGCGGACCGCACCGGTCAGGCGCTCAAGTTCACCGAGGCGAAGTGGAGCAAGTTCTCGAAGGCCCTGAACGAGTTCGACGGCTGGCTCGCCAAGGTCAACTCCGAGTTTCGCGACTATGCCGCACCCGCGACCTTCGCGGTTGCCCATCGCTTCGTCGAACACCCGATCGAGGACGTCGACACCGCTCGCAGCGCGCTGCCGGACCTGAACTCGAACGGCTACGAGCTCGAGGAGGTCGACGCGCTCATCGAAAATTCCTTCCGGCTCAAGGTGACCGAGCGCTCGACGAGCGCGGCCAACCATGTCGACGTGCCGGGGGAGCTCTTCGGCTCGCCGAGCTACGGAAGCCTGCGCAAGGCCTACGAGAAGGCGGCCGACGTCGTCGGGCTGCCCCCGTTCACCATCACGCTCGGCAAGAAGTCGCGCCGCGCCGAGACCTTTGACGAGCTCAAGTCGCTCACACTCGAGCTGGCAAAGGAAGGCATTCAGGTCGCCCGCTTCAAGGGCCTCGGCGAGATGGATCCCTCCGAGCTCTGGGACACGACCATGGATCCTGCGCGCCGGATGCTCATGCGCGTCGAGGTCGAGGACGCGGCCGAGGCCGACCGCATCTTCTCGATGCTGATGGGTGACCAAGTGGAGCCACGGCGCGCCTTCATCGAGCAGAACGCCCAGGACGTGCGTTTCCTCGATGTCTGACCTCGAACGTCTCGGCGCCGGCCGCATCGAAGGCCGCGAGCTCGAGCAGGAGATGCGCTCGAGCTTCCTCGACTATGCGATGAGCGTCATCGTCTCGCGCGCCCTTCCGGACGTGCGCGACGGCCTGAAGCCCGTGCACCGCCGCATCCTCTATGCGATGCAGGAGGGCGGCCTGCAGCCGAACCGCCCGCGGGTGAAGTCGGCGAGCGTCGTCGGCGACGTGATGAAGAACTACCACCCGCACGGTGACTCGGCGATCTACGACACGCTCGTCCGCATGGCGCAGACGTTCTCGATGCGCTATCCGCTCGTCGACCCACAGGGCAACTTCGGGAACATCGACGACTACCCGGCGGCCGCAATGCGCTACACCGAGGCCCGCCTCGCGCGCATCGCGACGGAGCTTTTGCGCGACATCGACGCGGACACGGTCGACTTCGCACCGAACTACGACGAGCGCCGGCGCGAGCCCACGGTTCTCCCGTCCCGATTCCCGAATCTGCTCGTCAACGGGTCCGCCGGGATCGCGGTCGGCATGGCGACGAACATCCCGCCGCACAACCTGACCGAGGTGATCGACGGCGTCCTCGCCATGATCGACGACCCGGACATCAACGTCGAGCGCCTGTCCAAGCACGTGAAGGGCCCGGACTTCCCGACCGGCGGGATCATCCTCGGCCGGGAGGGGATCCGCGAGGCCTACCGCTCCGGCCGGGGCCGGATCGTGATGCGCGCGCGAGCCCACATCGAGGAGCTGCGCGGCGGCAAGTCGGCGATCATCGTCAGCGAGCTTCCGTACGGGGTGAAGAAGGGCGGCGACGCCGGCGTCATCAAGAAGATCGCCGAGCTCGCGAACGACAAGGTCCTCCCCGAGATCTCCGACCTGGCGGACCACTCGGACAAGTCGGGGATGCGGATCCAGATCGAGCTGAAGCGCGAGGCGATCCCGCAGGTCGTCCTCAACAAGCTCTACAAACACACCTCGCTCCAGGCGACGTTCGGCTACAACGCCGTCGCGCTCGTCGACGGGGTGCCGCGGACGCTTTCGCTGCTCGAGCTCATCCGGCACTACCTCGACTTCCAGCGTGTCGTCGTGACACGGCGCTCGAAGTTCGAGCTGCGGAAGGCCGAGGAGCGCGCACACATCCTCGAGGGCTACCTCACCGCCCTCGACAATCTCGACGCCGTCATTGCGCTGATTCGTGGCTCGGCGGATCCGGACGAAGCCCGCGAGGGCCTCATGGCGAAGTTCGAGTTCACCGAGATCCAGGCGCAGGCGATCCTCGACCTCAGGCTCCAGCGCCTGACCGGGCTCGAGCGCAAGCGCATCGAGGACGAGTACGCCGACCTGCAGGAACGCATCGCCGAGCTGCGCGGGATTCTGTCCGACGAGACGAAGATCGACGGCCTGATCCGCGAGGAGCTCATCGAGATCAAGGGCATGTACGCGAAGGGCGACGACCGGCGGACGGAGATCGTCGCGGCCGAGGGCGACCTCGAGCTCGAGGACCTCATCGCCGAGGAGGACATGGTCATCGCCATCACGCGCTCCGGCTACGTGAAGCGCCTGCCCGTGACGACCTACCGTGAGCAGCGGCGCGGCGGCATCGGCGTGATGGGCATGGAGCTCAAGGACGAGGACTACATCGAGCACCTCGTGGTCGCCTCGACGCACGACTATCTGCTCTTCTTCACGTCGGTCGGAAAGGTCTATCGGCTCAAGGTGCACGAGCTGCCGCTCGGCAGCCGGCAGTCGAAGGGCCGCGCGCTCGTCAACCTGCTGCCGCTCGCGCAGGGCGAGAGCGTCCGCACGCTGATTGCAACGCGAGACTTCGGCGAGGCCGAGTACCTCGTGCTTGCGACGAAGAACGGCGTCGTCAAGAAGACGCGCTTCGCCGACTACAACACGAATCTGAAGGCCGACGGGATCATCGCGATCAAGCTCCGGGACAAGGACGAGCTCGTCGCCGTGCTGCACTCCTCGGGCGACGACGACATCCTCATGGTCTCGCGCAAGGGTCAGGCGATCCGCTTCCACGAGAGCGGCGCGCGGCCGATGGGCCGGGCGACCGAGGGCGTGCGCGGCATGAGCCTTCGCCAGGGCGACGAGGTCATCGCCGCGAGCCTGGCCGAGGACGAGGCCGACGTGCTGGTTGTGACGCGCAACGGCTTCGGCAAGCGCACCCCGATCCGCGACTACCCCGTGAAGGGACGCGGAGGCCTCGGCGTCCAGACGGTCAAGCTGACCGAGGCGCGTGGCGAGCTCGCGGGCGCCCTCGTGGTCCGCGACGGCTACCAGATCATGCTCATGTCCACCGGCGGCACGGTCATCAAGGTCCCGGTCGAGGACGTCAAGCGGCTCGGCCGTGCGACGCAGGGCGTCATCGTCATGCGCACACGCGATGGCGAGGAGGTCTCGACCCTGGCGCCGGTGGTCGACCAGGCAGATGTGCCGGAGGGCGACGGCGAGATACCCGTCGTAGCCGAGGGAGAGCCGGTCGAGGACGAGGGAGAGACCGAGGCCGAAGAGGCCGAAGAGGCGGCAGTCGCGACCGAGCCCCGCCCGGACGAATAGCACCTCATCCCGGCAGGGAGATTTCGGCAGGATTGACCTTCACAAAGCTTCGGCACGGTGGTAGCTTCCTCCGGAAGCGTCCCTCCAGATTCGAAAAGAGTGCCTCCATGGCAGTTCCTCGGCACGTTGACCTGCTTGAACCGATAAACCTGTCCGAGCATCTCGAGAAGGTGGAGCTCTATCTCGGCCAGGTGTGCCAGGTCGCGGGTATCTCGAAGATGCAGCTCGACTACTGGACGAACAAGGCCCAGATCCCCACGAAGGGCAAGAAGCAGCGCATCTACGACATGGACGCGCTCGAGACCGTGATGCTGATCAAGCAGGGGAAGGACAAGGGCCTCAACCTCTCGACCGCCATCGAGGCGGCCAGCAAGTTCAAGGAAGAGCGTTCGCCCCGGCGCACGCTCGTGAAGGCCTAAGCCTCGCGGAGCACCCCGGCCGCCGATTCGGGCGCCAGCGTGTTCACGAAATAGCCCGCCCCGAGCTCGAGCCCGGCGAGAACGGAGAGCCGAGGGACGACTTCGATGTGCCAGTGCCCGCCTGCGTGCAGCCACGCGTTCAGGGGGACGGGGCCCTCGGCGACGTGCAGACGGCGGATTCCCTCGGCGAGGAGCCGAAGCGCCGCGGCGAGGTCGGGGCCTTCGAAGGGATCCTGGGAGCATTCGCGCGGGGCGACGACCATCTCGTACGGCTGCCGGCTGGCGAACGGGCAGAGCAGAAGTAGGCCGTCCCGCTCGTCGACGATCCGGATGCGCTGCTCCACCTCCTCGCCGAGAACCCGGCAAAGGACGCAGCCGCCCTCGGCCTCCTGGGCAGCGCGTTCCTGCGCGACGAGCGGAGGCTCCTCCTCGAGCCAGAAGAGCTGCGAGTGGCTGTGGGCGAGGCTCGCGCCGGCGTCGCGCCCCTCGTTGATGAGTGCCTGCACGTAGGGGAAGCCCTGCTCCTTTGCGGTCGCGACCCGGTTCTGCCAGGCCTCGGCGACCTGCTCGACCTCGCGGCCGGTCAGGTCGGAAAACGTGCGCACGTGGCGGGGTGAGTGGACGACGACCTCCTGTCGCCCGCGCGCCGCGCGCCGTGCGAAGAGCCCGCCCTTGTTGCCCTCGTCCGACCACGGTCCGAAGGCGGGGAACTTGTTCGGGACGACACGCACCCACCAGCCAGGGGCGTCGGCAGGCCGCCCGGGCGGGCCGATCGCGAAGGTCTCCGGCGGCGTAGCCGACTCACGCCCAGCGCAGAACGGGCAGCCGGAAACATCGTCCTCAGGCTCCTTTACCGCGGGTCTTGCCGCACCCGGCCTGCGCGCACGAGCGGGCGCGATCACCACCCAGCGGCCGGAGACCGGGTCGCGGCGCAGCTCGGGGGGCGTTTCGGCCGTCAGCGAGATTCGTTCGAGCCGCCCATGAAGGGGCGGAAGAGCTCGATCGGAAGGGGAAGGAAGGTCGTAGTCGACCGCTCGGAGGAGATCTCGAGCATCGTCTGCAGGAAGCGGAGCTGGAGCGTGATCGGATTCTGGCTCATGACGTTGGCAGCGTCCTTGAGGCGCTCGGAGGCCTGGAACTCGCCTTCCGCGGCGATCACTTTCGCGCGCCGCTCGCGCTCGGCCTCGGCCTGGCGCGCCATCGCCCGCTGCATGCCGCTCGGGATCTCGACGTCTTTGACCTCGACGATGGATACCTTGATGCCCCAGGGCGAGGTGGCTTCGTCGATGATCTCCTGCAAGATCGCGTTGATCTTGTCCCTCTCGGCGAGCAACTCGTCGAGGACGTGCTGGCCGAGCACGCTGCGGAGGGTCGTCTGGGAGATCTGCGACGTGGCGACCATGAAGTTCTCGACCTGCACGATCGCTTTCTCCGGGTCGATGATCCGGAAGTAGGCGACTGCGTTCACCCGCACGGGGACGTTGTCCTTCGTGATCACCTCCTGCGGCGGGATGTTCAGTGTCACCGTCCGCAGGTCGACCCGCACCATCTTGTCGACGATGGGGATGAGGAGGAAGAGGCCCGGGCCCTTGGGCGGAGAGTGCAGCCGGCCGAGCCGGAAGATCACGCCTCGCTCGTACTCTCGCGTGATCCGGATCGCGGCCGAGAGCAGGAACAGGATGATGACGACGACTGCTGCGATTGCGACGAGCGCAGCGACCATGGGGCTCCGTTTCCTCGGGGTTTCCTAATCCTATGCCGTGACGGGCATCGCGGCTTTGGCGCGCCGTACGTGGATCACGAGGCCTTCTTCGATGCTCTCGACCACGACCGCTTCGCCGACGCCGATCGGCTCCTCGTCGGAGCGCGCCTGCCAGAGCTCGCCGTGGATGAACACGAGCCCGGCCGGGTCGAGCGCTTTGCGGACGACGCCCATCTGGCCGACAAGCTCCTCCTGTCCGGTCACCGGCTTCCGTCTACGCGACTGCACGATCTTCGTCAGGGCGAAAACCATGAGAAGCGTGAAGGTGCCGGCGATCGCGAGTGCGACCCAGATCGACACCTGGTAGCCCGGCCCTGCGGGGTCGAAGAGCATGAGGGAGCCGATGACGAAGCAGGCGGCGCCGGCGAGCGCGAGCGCCCCGTGACTCATCACGAACGGTTCCGCGGCGAAGAAGGCTGCGGCGAGCAGGATGAGCAGGATCCCTGCCGCGCTCACCGGCAGCACCTGTAGTCCGAAGAAGGCGACGATCAGCGAGATCGCGCCGAAGGTTCCCGGGAAGATCAGGCCCGGGTTGAAGAGCTCGACCGTGATCCCGAGCGCGCCGAGCGAGAGAAGCAGCACGATGATGTTCGGGTCGATAAGGGTGTCGAGGATCCGCTTCCAGAGCGACATGTGGATCGTCGTGATCTCCGCGCCGGCGGTGTTGAGCACGAGGCCCTTCGGCTCGGTCTTGATCCCGTCGATGTCATTCAGGAGAGTGGGCAGGTCCGGGGAGACGACGTCGACGACGTTCTGGTCGAGGGCCTCCTCCGCGGTGAGGTTCGAGGCCTGGCGGACGGCCTCCTCGGCCCAGTCCGCGTTGCGCCCGTGTGTCTCGGCCAGCCCACGGATGTAAGCGGCCGCATCGTTGATCACCTTGCGGCGAAGGTCGCTCGGGATGTTGCCGCCGCCGGTCGAGATCGGAGTCGAGGAGCCGATATTGGTGTTCGGCGCCATTGCGGCGACGTCGGCGGCCATCGTGATGAACACGCCCGCCGAGGCGGCCCGCGATCCCTGCGGATAGACGTAGACCACGACCGGGACCGTCGACTCCAGCTCTTTCTTGATGATGTCGCGCATGGCGGAGTCGAGGCCGCCGGGGGTGTCCATGAGGATGACCACGGCGTCGTAGCCCTCGTCCTCGGCCTGGCCGATCGCCCCGGTGAGGTAGTCCGCGGTGACCGGGTTCACGTCGTTCTCGAACTCGACTGCGAGAACCCGCGGCGGATCGGCTCCAGTCGCCGTCCCGGCCAGCGCCAGACAGGCGGCGAGGGCGCAGAGAAGCGCCAAAAAACCCCGCAAAAGCAGCATCTTCGACTGTAAGAATTCTATCAGGGTCAAGGTTTCGCTCTTGAGCGCCGAGAAGGCCTTTGTTTGCCTTCCAAGAAGGCCGACGAGTTGTGATGACCCTGGTTCGCACCGCCCTCGCCGCGTTTGTGTTCGTCCTGGCCGCTCCGGCCGTTGCCCACGGAGCGGACCGGTTCGTGGTGCGCGACGAGCCAGTCTCCGGCGCCGCCGAGCTTCACGCGCGGCAGGCGCCGCTCGACTTCAATCTCGTCGGCCTGCACTGGAAGGGACCCGGGACGGTGTGGTTCCGGACCGTGTCGCCGGCCGGCACGTGGAGCGTCTGGCGGGAAGCGCAGGCCGAGGCCGAGGACGCGCCCGACGCCGATTCCGCCGAAGGGTCTGCGCGTCGCGGCTGGAAGCTCGGGAGCCCGTACTGGACCGGGGCCGCAACGTCGATCCAGTACCGGTTCGACGGCCCTGTCTCGAGGCTCCGAGCGTACTTCCTCTGGAGCGATCCTGCCGGTGCGAGAGCTCTTCTCCCGGGAGGGATTGCCGCCCGGGCGGCCCAGCCGGCGATCATCCGCCGCGCCGCGTGGGGCGCCGACGAGTCGATCGTACGAGCGAGGCCCTTCTACGCCTCCGCGGTCCACTTCGCGGTCGTCCACCACACCGCTGGGACGAACTCCTACTCCGCGTCGGAATCGGCCGCCATCGTGCGCGGCATCGAGCGCTACCACGTGCTCGCGAACGGCTGGAACGACATTGGCTACAACTTCCTCGTCGACAAGTACGGCCAAGTATTCGAGGGCCGCGCCGGGGGGATCACGAAGAACGTCGTCGGCGCGCACGCCGAAGGGTTCAACACGGGCAGCACCGGTGTCGCGGTCCTCGGCAACTACGAGTCGCAGACGATCTCGCCCGCTGCGCGTGCGGCGCTCGTGAAGCTTCTGGCCTGGCGCCTCGACGTCGCGCACGTCGACCCCGTTGGCAGGCTCACGTGGACGTCGGGTGGGAATCCGCGCTTCCCCGCGGGGACGAAGGTCAATCTGCGCGCGATCTCGGGCCACCGGGACACGGGACCGACCAGCTGCCCAGGGGGCTCCCTCTACGCCCAGCTGAACGGGATCGCGGGCGATGTCGCCGCAACCGGGCTGCCCAAGCTCTACACCCCTGTCGTCACCGGAACCCTCGGCGGCTCGGTGCGGTTCACGGCGACTCTCACGGAGGCCCTTCCGTGGAAGGTGACCGTCTTCGATGCCGCCGGCGCTGAGGTTGCCTCGGGCATCGGAGCGGGGACGGCGGTCGACTGGACGTGGGATGCCTCCGCGACTCCGTTCGGCGATTTCGCGTACGCGATCGAAGCCGGGCCCGACCTCAGGCCTGCGCGCGGGACGGTCCCCGGCCCCCCGCCGCTCGAGGTGACGAGCCTGACCGCCAGCCCGCACGCGCTGACCCCGAACGGGGATGGGATCGGCGAGTCCATGGCGGTGTCGTTTTCCCTCTCCACACCTGCCAGCGTGGCGGTCGAGGTCGTCGACACCGACTCGACGGTCGTTCGGACAATGGCGAGCTCGTTCTCGTACGGCAGCGGGCGGGCGAGCATGGCGTGGGACGGGCGGAACGCGTCGGGCCACCTCGTTCGTGACGGTCGTTACCGGATCCGGATCACGGCCACGTCGCCGGGCCAGCAGGCGCGCAAGGGCCGCGGCATTCTGGTCGACCGGACCCTCGGCCACCTCCAGGCCGCTCCGACGTCCTTCTCCCCGAACGGCGACGGACGCCTCGACTCGACTGCGATCGGCTTCCAGCTCGCGCGCGACGCCGACGTGCGGGTGCGCATCATGGACGGGGAGAGGACGGTCGCCGGCGTCCGCCCGCTCGGCGCGCTCGCCGCAGGCCACGCGTCGTTTGCGTGGGGCGGCCGCAACCGAGATGGCGCGGTTGCAGACGGGGACTACCGCGCTCTCGTAGAGGCGACGACGACTCTCGGGACGCGCACTCTCTCGGTTCCGCTTCGCATCGACACGCGCGCCCCCGTCGTCCGCATCGTGTCCGCTCGCCGCCGCAAGGACGGGCACACGGCCGTGCGCATCTGGCTGAGCGAGGCCGCCGCGGTGACGCTTCGCTACGGCTCGCCGGAGTGGGACGGTTCCCGGGAGGTCGAGCGGCAGGCGGGCTATTCCAGCCTCAGGCTGCCGAGGGCGACGCGCGTCAGGGCTCAGGCCTCGGACCTCGCGGCGAACCTGGGCCCCCGCGTGACGGTCAAGCTCGCCGGCTAGCGCTCGAAGGCGATCTCGCCGGACTCGACGGCACGCTCTTCGCCGCCGACCTCGACGAGGAAGCGGCCGCCCCGGTCGATCTTGACCCCGACTCCGGTCTCTCCGTTCACGGCGATCCGCCGGCCGCGCAGGAAGTCGCGCGAGCCAAGGCTGTCGTAGACGCCGTCGAGCCCGCGCTCGAGCCAGGCGTCGTAGTTCACCTCGAGCCGGTGGAGAATTGCGGCGAGGAGCGGCCCGCGTTCCCGCCTGACGCCGTCGATCGTGTACAGGCTCCCCGCCGGGACGTTCGTGTCTTCGGGCAGGTCGCCGCGCTCCTGGTTGACGTTCAGCCCGATACCCACCACCACGACTCCCTCTGAGGCCTCGGCCAGGATGCCCGCAACCTTGCGCCGGTTGAGCATGACGTCGTTCGGCCACTTGACCTGGACGGCCAGGCCGACGGCGCCCTCGATCGCCTCTGCGACGGCTGTTCCGGCGACCAGCGAGAGCTCGGACACGATCCGGTCGGCGGGCGGCCGCAGCACGAGCGAAAAGAGGATGGCGGTTCCGGGAGGCGCGGTCCAGCTCCGTCCGAGGCGGCCGCGGCCCTTCGTCTGCTCGTCGCAGAGGGCGACCGCTCCCTCGGGCGTGTCGGCGTCGAGGAGCTCTTGCGTGGTCCCGCAGCTCTTCTCGTAGACGTAGGGACGACCGAAGCGGCCGGTCAGGAGCGGCTCGACACGCTCCGGCGAAAGCGAGTCATCCCGGGTCACTGGCACTACACTACTTGCGCCGTGCAATCGCTAGCCGCCAAGCCTCTGCAAACCGAGTCCGATCGATCGGTTCCCCGGCTCATCCTCTACACGAAGCTGTCGGATTCGGAGCTCGTCGACAAGGCGACGAACGGCGACCGGCGCGCGCTCGACACGCTCGTCGAGCGCTATTCGCCGAGGGTCAACCGCCTTGCCTCGCAGCTGATGGGAGACCTCGAAGAGGCGAGGGACGCGGCGCAGGAGTCGCTCGTCAAGGTGTGCACGCGGCTGAAGCAGTTCCGTGGCGAGGCGCAGTTCGCGACCTGGCTGCACCGGCTTGTCGTGAACACGTGCCGCGACCGCATGGCGTTCCAGCGCGTGCGGCGTTCCGAGCCGCTGGAGCTCGACGAGCACGCCGTGGCTGACGATGCCGATCCGTCGAGCGCTGCGATGCTCACCGATCTGCGGCGCGACCTGGCGGACGCGCTCTCGCGCCTGTCGGCCGACCAGCGGATCGCCGTTGTGCTCCGGGATTCGTTCGGCCTCTCCTACAAGGAGATCTCCCGGGTCGCGCGCATGCCGGTGGGCACGGCGAAGTGCTACGTCCATCGCGCGCGGGCGAGGCTGCGGACGCTGCTCGAGGAGTACACGCCGGCGTGACCGTCGCCCTGGGGCGCGAGCAGATCGAAGAGATCCTGCCGCACCGCGACCCGTTCCTCTTCCTGGACGAAGTCACGGTGCTCGAACCCGGTTCCCGCGTCGTCGCCCGAAAGCTCGTGCGGGAAGACGAGTGGTTCCTGGCCGGCCACTTTCCGGGCCGGCCCATCATGCCCGGCGTGATCATCGTCGAGGCGATGGCGCAGTGCGGCGCGGTCGCGGTGCTCGCCGACGAGGCAAACCGCGGCAAGCTCGCCCTCTTCGCCGGGATCGACGACGTGCGTTTCAAGCGCATGGTGTTGCCCGGAGACGAGCTCGAGTTGACGTGTGAGGTCGAACGGATGCGCGGGCCCGTCGGCCGGGGCAAGGCGAGGGCCACCGTGGACGGTGAGGTCGCCGCGCGAGGCACGCTCACGTTCGCCGTCACCGAGAGCTGAAGCCGTGCTGGCGAACGTTTCCGGAAACGGCTCGATCGGGATCCTCGGCGTGGGCTCGTACGTGCCCGAGAAGGTGCTCACGAACGACGACCTCTCCAAGCTCGTCGAGACCTCCGACGAGTGGATCACGGAGCGCACGGGGATCAAGGAGCGTCACATCGCGGAGCCCGGGCAAGCTGCGAGCGACCTCGCGCTCCCCGCCGCCCGCCAGGCGCTCGAGCAGGCGGGGATCGACGCGGCCGAGCTCGACCTCGTCGTCGTCGCGACGGTGACGCCCGACATGTTCTTCCCTTCGACCGGTTCTCTACTCGCTTCTGAGCTTGGTGCGCCCGATGCCGCGGCCTACGATCTCTCGGCCGGTTGCACCGGCTTCATGTACGCGCTCGCCCAGGCCTACGGAACGGTGGCCGGGGGGCTCGCCCGCAACGCGCTCGTCGTCGGCGCGGAGACCCTCTCGAAGATCATCAACTGGCACGACCGTGCGACCTGCGTCCTCTTCGGAGACGGAGCCGGCGCCGTCGTCATCGGCCGCGTCCCCGACGGCGGTTTCCTCGGCTTCGAGCTCGGGTCCGACGGTGAGGGCGGGAAGGAGCTCTCGATCCCGGGAGGCGGCTCGCGCAACCCTTCGAGCGCCGAAACCGTCGCACAAGAGATGCACTTTCTGCAGATGAACGGCCGTGAGGTCTACAGGTTCGCGACCAGAGTGCTGGTCTCGTCCGCCGAGAAGCTTCTGGACGAGATCGGGCTCACCGTCGACGACGTCGATCTCTACGTGCCCCACCAGGCGAACAAGCGGATCATCGACTACGCCGCTTCGAAGCTCGGCATCCCGGAGGAGAAGGTCTTCGTCAATGTCGACCGTTACGGGAACACGTCCTCGGCTTCGATCCCGCTCTGTCTTGCGCAGGGCGTGCGCGAAGGACGGCTGAAGGAAGGGACGCGCGTGCTGATGACCGGAATGGGGGCGGGGCTCACGTGGGGCTCGGCCTACACGGTTTGGGGTAACGGAACCGCATGAAGATCGCCTTTTGCTTTCCGGGCCAGGGCTCGCAGGACGTCGGCATGGGCCGCGCGTTCGCCGAGCGCTTTCCCGAGGCGCGTGCCGTCTACGACGAGGCTTCCGAGGCCGTCGGCTACGACGTCGCCCAGGTCTGCTTCGAGGGCCCGATCGAGAAGCTGACGCGCACCGACGTCCAGCAGCCGGCGCTCGTCGCAACCTCGCTCGCGTGCCTGCGAGCGGTCGAGACCGTCGGCATCAAGCCCGACTTCGTCGTCGGCCATTCCGTCGGGGAATACTCGGCGCTTGCGGCTGCCGCATCGCTCGCCGATCGAGAGGCGATCGCGCTCGTCCAGGAACGCGGCCGCGCGATGGCCGAGGCCGCCGACCGGCATCCGGGTGCGATGGCCGCGGTTCTCGGTCTCGAGGACTCGATCGTCGAAGAGCTCTGTGCCGGGATCGAGAACGTGTGGCCGGCGAACTACAACTGCCCGGGCCAGGTAGTCGTCTCCGGCGAGAACGCGGCGGTCGACCAGCTCATCGAGGAGGCCTCCGCCCGAGGTGCGCGGAAGACGGTGAAGCTCCGGGTCAGCGGCGCCTTCCACAGCCCGCTCGTCGAGGGGGCAGCCGACATCCTGCGGCCCGCGCTCGAAAGCGTGAGCTTCTCGAGCCCGGTGACGCCGTTCATGTCCACGGTCACGGCGCGGGTCGAGGACGCGCAGCGGATCGGCAGCCTGCTCGTCGAGCAGCTCACGGGGCCGGTGAAGTGGACCCAGGCGGTACGCGAGCTCGTCCAGCAGGGCGTGACGACGTTCGTCGAGATCGGGCCCGGCCAGGTCCTCAGCGGGCTGCTGCGGCGGTGCGACCGCTCCCTGCGGACGGCGTCAGTCGGCGACCCCGAGTCTCTCGCGAAGCTCCAGGAGACGCTCTCCGCTGCCTAGCGAGTTCTGCTCCCTCGAGGGGAAAGTCGTCCTCGTCACCGGTGGGTCGCGGGGGATCGGCGCCGCCATCTCGCGGGAGCTCGGCGCTGCGGGCGCCAAAGTGGCGGTCAACTACCGCTCCGACCAGGCAGCCGCGGATGAGATCGCGGGCGAGGTCGGCGGAATAGCCATGCAGGCCGACGTCTCGATCCCCGAGGAGGCAGTTGCACTCGTGGAGCGCGTGGAGTCGGAGCTCGGAGACGTCGACGCGCTCGTCAACAACGCCGGCGTGACACGCGACACGCTCATCGCGCGCATGAGCGACGAGGATTGGGAGACGGTCATCGAGACCAACCTGCGCGGGCCGTTCAACACGTGCCGTGCGGTTGCCCGCAAGATGCTGAAGCGGCGAGCAGGGTCGATCGTGAACATGTCCTCCGTCGTCGGCCTCCACGGCAATCCGGGCCAGGCGAACTATTCGGCGTCGAAGGCCGGGATCATCGGGATGTCGAAGGCGCTCGCCCGCGAGCTCGGCTCCCGCGGCGTGCGCGTCAACGTGATTGCGCCCGGCTACATCAAGACCGCACTCACCGACGTCATCTCCGAGGAGATGCGCCAGCTCATCCTCTCGAACACGGCACTCGGCCGTCTCGGCGAGCCGGAGGATGTAGCGCGTGCGGTACGCTTTCTCTGTTCCGACGAGGCCGCGTTCATTACGGGCGAGGTGCTGCTCGTCGACGGTGGCCTAGGGATGTAGGGAGAGGAACGAGCGTGAGCATGAACGGACGCAAGCGCGTGGTCGTGACCGGAGTGGGAGCGGTCACGCCGCTCGGCAACGACGCAGAGACCTTCTGGACGAACCTCACCGCCGGAAAGAGCGGTGCGGCGCCGATCCAGCAGTTCGACCCCTCCGATTTCGCGGTCCATTTCGCTTGCGAGCTGAAGGACTTCGAGCCGGCGAAGTGGCTCGACCACCGGAAGGCCCGCAAGCTCGACCGCTTCGCGCAGATGATCGTCGCCGCCGCGCGCATGGCAGAGGCGGACTCCGGGATCGAGATCGAGCCGGAGACGGACCGCGTTGGCGTCTCGGTGGCGACGGGGATCGGCGGGCTGAAGGCCTTTCAGGACTGCTACGACCAGCTGCTCGCGCGCGGCCCCGATCGCGTCAACCCCTTCTCGATCCCGGCGATCATCCCGAACATGGGCGCCGCCTGGGTCTCGATGGAGCTGGGGACGCGCGGCCCCCTCTGGTCCGAGTGCACGGCGTGCGCGGCTTCCAACATGGCGATCGGGCAGGCGCTCGACGACATCCGACTCGGACGGGCCGACGTCATGCTCGCCGGCGGCACCGAGGCTGGGATCACGAAGGTCGGCATCGGCGGCTTCGGGGCCATGCGCGCGCTGTCGCGGCGGAACGACGATCCCGAGCGCGCCAGCCGGCCGTTCGACGCAGAGCGCGACGGTTTCGTCATGGGCGAAGCGGGCGCGATCGTCGTGCTCGAGGAGCTGGAGCACGCGAGGAAGCGGGGCGCGAAGGTCTACGCCGAGCTTCGCGGTTACGGGATCTCGTCGGATGCGCAGCACATCACCGAGCCCGACCCCACGGGCCAACATCCCGCCCGCGCGATGAAGATGGCGATGGACGACTCCGGCGTGGGGCCGGAGGACATCGACTACATCAACGCCCACGGGACCTCGACGCCGCTCGGCGACGCGAGCGAGACGCGCGTGATCAAGGTCGCCCTCGGCGAGGAGAAGGCGAGGAAGACGCCGATCTCGTCTACCAAGGGCGCGACGGGGCACTGCCTCGGCGCGTCGGGCGCGATCGAGGCGATCACGTCGATCTTCGCGGTGCAGCGCGACGTCGTGCCGCCGACGATCAACTACGAGTACCCGGATCCCGAGTGCGACCTCGACTACATCCCGAACGAATCGCGCGAGTGGAAGACGGACGTCGCTCTCTCGAACAACTTCGGGTTCGGCGGGCACAACGCCTGCCTCGTCGTCTCAAAGTTCAAGGACTAGACACCCGTGGCCGACGAGCGCTGGGTCACGTTCGATGTCTACGGCACGATGATCGACTGGATGGCCGGGATCCGCACCGAGCTCGCGCGGCTGTGGCCCGACGAGGACGCCGACCGCCTGCTCGAGCGCTACCACGAGCTCGAGCCGCAGGTGGAGGAGGGACGCGCAATTCCGTATCGCGACGTACTCGCCGAGACACTTGCGCGCCTGGCCGCCGAGGAGGGGCTTTCGGTCCCGCCGGGTGAGGAGGGCGCGCTCGGCGACTCTCTGCCTTCCTGGAGGCCGTTCCCCGAGGTTCCCGGAGCCCTCGCCGAGCTGCGCGGCCGTGGCTTCAGGCTTGCCCCGCTCTCGAACACGGATCCTGAGTTCTTGGCGGCCTCCTTCGAGCGCATCGGTGTCCCCATCGACGGGCAGATCACCGCGTCCGATGCCGGCTCCTACAAGCCGGCGCACGGGCACTGGGAGCGCTTCTTCGAGCGCTACGGGGCCGACCGCGACCGGCACGTGCACGTGGCGGCGAGTCTCTTCCACGACATCGAGCCGGCCGAGGAGCTGGGCCTCAAAGCGGTGTGGATCAACCGCCTCGCCGAGACGAGCGACCTTCCGCGCGCTGCGGAGCTCAAGGACCTCTCCCGGCTCCCGGACGTGCTGGACGAGCTGGTCCCAGCTACCTTTTAGGTCGTGTCGACCCTCCGGGCGCGCTGCCCCGATTGCCGGACGCTGACCGCGGTGGCTCTCGAAGGCGGGGAGTACGAATGCCATTCCTGCGGACGCACTTTCCGCGCCGGCCTCGTGCGTGTGCCGAAAGCCTGGGGCGAGGACGGCGAGTCGATGGTGGAGGCGGCGTTCCTGGAGCTGCCGTATCCGGAGGCCGGAGTCGTGGACGAGGACACGCTCACCGAGCAGACCCTTGCGCTCGCGTGCTCGCTGCCCGAGCGCCCGCTCGTCGTCGGCGGCTGTTGCTGCGCGCACGTGGGGGCGGTCGAGGCTCTCGCCACGCGGGTCGGCAGGCTCGGCGTCGTCTGGTTCGATGCGCACGGCGACCTGAACACCCCGGAATCGTCGCCCAGTGGAAACGCGTGGGGGATGCCGCTCCGGATGCTGATCGACTCTGACACCGTGGCCGCGGAGGACGTGGCGCTCGTGGGCGCGCGCAACCTCGATCCTCCGGAGGAGAGGTTCATCGCCGAGAGCGGCTTGCGCCTCGGCGAAGAGCGTGTGGCCGATGCGCTCGACGGCGTCGATGCCGTCTACGTCGCTTTCGACTGCGACGTGCTCGAGCCCGACTGTGGCGTCGCGATGTTCATGCCCGAGCCGGGAGGGATGACTCCCGAAGCCGCCGAAGCGGTGCTCGTGGACCTGGCGCGGCACAAGCCCGTCGCGGGGCTCGGTTTCTCCGGCCTGGCCGCCGATCCCCAGAACGTCGCGGGCCTCGCCCGGTTCTGCCAAGCGGTCGGCCTCTGAGAGACCTCTAAGATAGGCCGCTCATGGCCAGCCGGATCGACGTTTCCATCGAGCACCGCGGGCCGGAGCCGGAGAAGCCCGGGAAGCACCCGAACACCTGCCCGAGCTGCCACTCGCACTACCGGGACGAGGAGCTCGACGAGAACCTTTGGGTCTGCCCCCACTGCGGGCACCACTTCCCCCTGCGCGCGCGGCGCCGGGTCGAGCAGCTCGCGGACCGCGGCACCTTCGAGGAGCAGGACAAGGATCTGCGCTCGGCGGACCCCCTCGGCTTCTTCGACCTGCGTGCGTACACGGAGCGGATCGCCGAGGCCGAGGTGGCCACGGGACTCGGAGATGCGCTCATCGCCGGCGCGGCCAGCATCGAGCGCAGGCCTTGCGAGCTCGCGGTCATGGACTTCGCCTTCATGGGCGGGTCGATGGGGAGCGCCGTCGGTGAGAAGTTCGCGCGAGCGTGTGAGCGCGCTGCCGAACGTGACGTGCCCCTCGTCTGCGTGACCGCCTCCGGCGGTGCGCGCATGCAGGAAGGGATCCTCTCGCTCATGCAGCTCCCGAAGACCGTCGCGGCCGTCGACCTCCTCCATCGGAAGCCGGCGGCGTTCATCTCCGTGATGACGCACCCGACGACGGCGGGAGTGCTCGCGAGCTTCGCGAGCCTCGGCGACGTGACGGTGGCCGAGCCCGGTGCGCTCCTCGCCTTCACGGGCCCGCGCGTCGTCCAGCAGACGACGCGGGAGAAGCTGCCCGAAGACTTCGGCCTCGCCGAGTCGAACGCCCGCTTCGGCCACGTCGACGCGATCGTCCCGCGGCCCGAGCTCAGGCCCTACCTGGGCAGGGTCCTCGCCCTCTTCGCGAATGGCGACTGAAAGCTCGGAAGGGACGGTCGAGCAGCTCAGGCTCCGCGACCGACTCGCGAGGCTCCGGGAGCTCCCGCTATTGCGCGGGGTGGGCGTCTCGGGCGAGATGGCCCGGCTCCAGCACCAGATCGACCGCATTGCGGAGGAGCCGAGCGCGGACGACGTCTGGCGCGCGGTCGAGCTCGCGCGGCACCAGGACCGCCCGTACACCCTCGACTACGTCGAGCGGATCTTCGACGACTTCATCGAGCTGCACGGCGACCGCTCTTTCGCGGACGACGCGGCGCTCGTGACCGGCATCGGCCGCTTCAAGGGGGAGACCGTTGCGCTGGTCGGACATCAGAAGGGCCGTGACATCCGCGAGCGCACCCACAGGAACTTCGGGATGACGTACCCCGAGGGCTACCGCAAGGCGATGCGCGTCATGGAGCTCGCCGACCGGCATCGCTTCCCCGTCTTCACGCTCGTCGACACTCCCGGCGCCTATCCGGGCGTCGTCGCAGAGCAGCACGGCCAGGGTGGCTGGATCGCGCGTTCGCAGCTCCTCATGCTCAGGCTCGGCGTTCCGACCGTGTCGTGCATCATCGGTGAGGGCGGTTCGGGAGGCGCGGTCGCGATCGCGGTTGCCGACCGCGTCCTCATGCAGGAAAACGCGATCTACTCGGTCATCTCGCCCGAGGGTTGCGCTGCGATCCTCTGGCGCGACGCCGGAGAGGCGAAGAAGGCGGCCGCCGCGTTCAAGCCGGACGCCCTCCACTGCCTCGAGCTGGGCGTCGTCGACGGGGTCGTTCCGGAGCCGCCGGGCGGTGCGCACGAGAATCCCGACGCCGCCGCCGTGCTCCTCGGCGAGGCGCTCGGAATGGCCCTCGACGAGGTCAAAAAGCGGGATTCGGAGGCTCGAAGGCGCGAGCGGAGCGAAAAATTTCGCCGGATGGGCGTTTTCCTTGAGTGAAACGGGGTTTCCACCCTGTTTCCCACAGCATCCACAGGGTTTTCCCCGCCCAAACCGGAACCTTTGCACAAGGCCTCAAGGCCGGTTTGCACCGGCCTTGAGTGCCAACCCCCCCTGGTCGGCAGAGAAGTCGCAAAGGATCCTCTCGCGACGACGTTCTACCCTGGGTCGAGCCGGATAAACATTCGCCGATGGCGAGTCTCCGAGACTACGAACGCAAGCGCGACCGGAAGAAGACGCCGGAGCCGTTCAGCGGTCGCAAGGGCCGCAAGAAGGCGCCGGTTTTCGTCGTCCAGCGCCACGATGCGCGCCGGCTCCACTACGACTTCCGCCTCGAGCGTGACGGCGTCCTGCTCTCCTGGGCGGTGCCCAAAGGCGTGCCGCTCGAGACCGGCCAGCGCCACCTCGCCGTCCACGTCGAGGACCACCCGCTGGACTACGCCGGCTTCGAGGGCGAGATCCCCAAGGGGCAGTACGGCGCGGGGACGGTGGAGGTCTGGGACTCGGGCACCTACGAGCTCCTCGAGGAGAAGCGGGACGGCGGCCTGACCGTCCGTCTCGACGGCGAGCGCCTGCAGGGCGTGTGGACGCTGGTGCCTGCACGTCTCTCCGGCGAGGAGAAGAACTGGCTCCTGATCCGCAAGCGCGACGACGCCTCGCCGAAGGCCCGCGGCAAGCAGAAGGAGTACTCGCCGATGCTCGCGACGCTCTCCGAGGACGTGCCGGCCGGGAAGGACTGGAGCTTCGAGGTCAAGTTCGACGGCTACCGCGCGCTCGCGTACGTGCGCGGAAGCGAGGCGCGGCTCGTGAGCCGCAACGGGAACGACCTCACGGAGCGGTTCGAGGACGTGGCGCGGGCGCTCTCGTCCGCAGTCAAGACCCCGGACTGCGTGCTCGACGGCGAGGTGTGCGCGCTCGACGAACAAGGTCGCTCGAGCTTCTCCAAGATGCAGCAAGGAAACGGCGCGATCGTCTACTACGTCTTCGACGTTCTGGAGGTCGACGGCACCTCCGTGGTCGACCGCCCGCTCGAGGAAAGGCGCGAGGAGCTTGCCGGCCTGCTCGACCGCCGTAACCGAACAGTGCTGCTCTCGGAAGCGTTCGACGACGGGCCGGGGTTGCAGAAAGCTGCGGCGCAGCAAGACCTCGAGGGCATCGTCGCGAAGAAGGCCGGCTCACGGTACGAGCCGGGCCGCAGGTCGCGAAACTGGCTGAAGATCAAGACCCACGGCCGGCAGGAGTTCATCGTCGCGGGCTACACGCGCGGGAAGGGGCGCCGCTCCGGGAGGCTGGGGTCGCTGATCCTCGCCGTCAACGAGGGAAACGGTCTCGAGTACGTGGGGAATGTCGGCACCGGGTTCACCGAGAAGGAGATCGACAAGCTCCTCCGCAAGCTCCGACCGCTCGAGCGGAAGACCTCGCCCTTCGACGTGATCCCGAAGATGCCGAAGGTGCGCCGCGACGACGTCGTCTGGGTCGAGCCGAAGCTCGTCTGCGAGGTCGAGTTCGCGGAATGGACACACGACAAACGGCTGCGCGCGCCCTCTTACAAGGGCTTGCGCGAGGACAAGGAGGCCGAAGAGGTGCATCGTGAGCTGCCCATCGAGACGGAGATTCGGCGCGGGAAGCGGACACTGAAGCTCTCCAATCTCGACAAGGTCTTCTTCCCGGAGAGCGGGCTCACGAAGGGTGACTTGCTCTCGTACTACCGCGACGTCGCGCCGGCGCTCGTCCCGCACCTGAAGAACCGGCCGTTCACGATGAAGCGCTATCCCGACGGCCGCGACGGCAAGTTCTTCTTCCAGAAGGACTCGCCCTCCCACATGCCGGAATGGATCGACCGGAGGACGTTCAGGGCGACCTCGAGGGAGTCGCGCCAGAAGCGGATGATCACCTACCCCCTCGTGAACGACGACCTCGCCCTGCTCTGGATGGTGAACATGGGCTGCATCGACATGAACGTCTGGTACTCGCGCGTGGACAAGCCCGAACGGCCGGATTTCGTCCTCTTCGACCTCGATCCCTCGCCCGACGTCGGCTTCCCCGAGGTCGTACAGGTGGCGCTCCTCGTCAAGGAGGTGCTCGATGCGCTCGACCTCGAAGGCCTGCCGAAGACGAGCGGCTCCGACGGGATGCACGTGCTCGTCCCGATCCAGCGGCGCTATACCTACGCCGATACGAGGGAGCTCGCCGAGATCGTCGCGAGGACGCTCGAGCGGACGCATCGCGGGCTCGTGACCACCGAGTGGTCGAAGTCCAAGCGGCGCGGCGTCCTCATCGACGCGAATCAGAACGGCGAGGGGAAGACGATCGCTTCGGTTTACTCAGTGCGGCCGCGTGAAGGGGCGCCGGTCTCGACGCCGCTTCGCTGGGACGAGGTGAACGAAAAGCTCGATCCGCTTGACTTCACGATGGACGCGGCGCTGGCGCGCATCGAGACGCACGGCGACCTGTTCGAGCCGGTTCTGCACGGGAAGCAGTCGATCGGCAAGGCCCTCGACAAGCTGCGCTGATCAGGCGGGCTTGCAGCGCTTGAGGAAGGCGAAGCGGGAGCCGAGCTCCTCGAAGCCGAGCCGGGCGTAGAGCTCCTTCGGCCAGCCGTCTCCGTCCGCGACGAGGAAGATGAACTCGTGGTTGCCTGCCACGGCTTCCTCGACCGCGCGCGTGACCGATGCCTTGGCGTAGCCGCGGCCCCTGTGGCCGGGCAGCGTGGCGACCTCCTCGACCTGGGCGGTGCGTCCGTTCGAGTAGAGCTGTGCCGAGCTGACGACGACGCCGTCCTCGACGATGCCGAAGATCCGCGGGGCGATCGCCTCCACCTGCAGCATGTCGGCCGCGAGGATGTCGGAGACGGTCTTGTCGCCCGCGTCCTTCTGCCATTCGCGGATGATCGCCTCGCGCAGCGGGACGATCTGCCGGGGCTCGACTTCCTCCGTGCGCGCGGTGTCGGCGGGTTCGGCGTTGCCGCGGTAGGCCATGAAGAGGAAGTGGTCGGGATCCCAGCCGAGCTCGCGGAAGCCTTCGACCAGATCCGTTCTGCCGACGGGGAGGATGACGCGGCGGTGCCCGAGCTCCGCCTGCACCCGCTCGGCCTCCGCCACGAGCTCCTCGGCGGTGGCCTCTCCGGGGCTGTCCGCGCGGAGAACGTTCACGAACCAGATCGTCGGGTGCGTGTCGTTGAACAGCGCGGGACCGAACGGGGTCTCGACGACGCGCTCCACGCACCGGTCGCGCATGCGCTCCTCGAACGCCGCGGCCCGCTCGAGCTCAGTCATCGCCGGGCCTGCCCGCGTGGCCGAGCATCGAGAGCTCGGCGATGTCGCGGCGGAAGAAGAGGCCGACCGTCCAGTCGGTGACCACGCGCAGCTTCCGGGTGACGAGCGGGAGCTGGTAGAGGTGGTACGTCCGCGTGATGAACCAGCCGATGAAGCCGCGGAAACGCAGGCCGAGGACGTCGGCGATCCCCTTGTGACGGCCGAGCGTGGCCACCTGCCCGAGCATGCGGTAGCGGTACGGCTTCGGGTCGCCGCGGAGGTTCTTGGCCAGCCGGCGTGCCTGGCGGAGCGCGTGCTGGCACGTGGGCGGGTCGAACTGGCCCGGTGTGGCCTGGTTCGGCACCCGCGCGCAGTCTCCGAGGGACCAGACGTTCTTTCGCCCCTCGACGCAGAGCGTCGGGCCGACCTTCACGCGTCCCTTCTCGTCGAGGGGGAGCCCGAAGCGGCCGACGATAGGAGTGGCCCGCACGCCTGCCGTCCACACGAGGGTGTCCGTCTCGATACGTTCGCCGTCCGAGAGGGTGGCGGCGTGCTCCTCCACCGAATCGAGCGTGGTCTCGACGCGGATGTCGACTCCGCGCTTCAGGAGCTGGCGGGCCGCGTAGTCGCCGAGTCGAGTCGGAATCTCCGGCAGGATCTTCGGCGCCGCGTCGACAAGCACCCAGCGCTGCTCGATCTTCTGCAGGCGGGGGTAGTAGCGGAGCGCGTCGCGAACGAGGTCGGCGAGTTCCGCGAGCGCTTCGACGCCCGCGTAGCCCGCCCCGACGAAGATGAACGTGAGATGGCGCCTGGCGACGGCCGGGTCGACCACCGAGTCGGCCGCCTCGAGCTGACGCAGGACGTGGTTTCGCAGCGCGATCGCGTCGGCGAGGTCTTTGAAGCCGAGCGCGTAGTCGGCGAGGCCCGGGATGGGGAGGGTGCGCGCGACGGCGCCCAGCGCGACGACGAGGTTCTTGTACTCGAGCTGGACGCCGCCGGCCTCGGTTTCGATCGAGACCTGCTTCGAGCCCTCGTCCAACTCGGTGATCTCGCCGAGGAGGAGGTCGGCGTGCGGGCACATCATCCGCAGCGGCACGACGACGTGACGCGGCTCGAGGGTGCCCGATGCGGCCTCCGGCAGCGTGGGCGTGTAGAGCATGAAGTTCTCGCGGCTGACGATCGTGCAGCCGTCCTTGCCGAGGAGGCGGCCCACGTAGCTCCCCGCGAATCCGCCTCCGAGTACGAGGGTTCCGCCTTTCGCGTGGCGGTGCTGCATCTAGGCGGCTCCCTTGAGCATGCGCTGGAGGAGCGTAAGCGCACCTGCCTTGTCGAGGAAATCGTTCAGGTTTCCGCACTTCGGCGACTGGACGCAGGACGGGCAGCCGCTCTCGCACGGGCATCCGCCGAGCAGCGCCGCGGTGTCGCCGACCCAGCCCTCCAGCTGGTCGAACCCTCGGCGCGCGATGCCCACGCCGCCCGCATGGCCGTCGTAGATGAAGACCGTTGGGCGTCCGGTGTCGTGGTGGAGGTTGGTCGAGAGACCGCCGATGTCCCAGCGGTCGCACATCGCCCAAAGGGGAAGGAGGGCGATCATCGAGTGCTCGGCAGCGTGGAGTGTCCCGAGGAGCCGCGGCATCTCGTGCACGCCGTCGAGCATCCATTCCTCCGGCAGGTACCAGACGGCCTCCGTCTCGAAGGCGGTCTCGGGCATGAGGAGGGGCACGAGGTCGAGGGTGGCTTGGTCGCGGATCGACTTCTTCTGGTAGCCGATCACCTGCTCGGTGACGCTCACGCGGCCGAACGCCACCTCCATCCCGAGCCGTGTCTCGACGATCTCTGGGTCCTCGATCGACGTCATCGTCTCCTTCTTCGCCTGCGTATAGAAGTCGCCGCTGAACGGCTCCACGAGGGCGGTGCGGCTCTCGTGGTCGAGCGCGAGCACGTGGTAGGCCTCGCCCATGTGCAGGTAGACCGCGCCGTCGTGAACCGTGGAGTACGCGCGCTCGCTCTCGACGAGGCCGAGCACGGAGCCCGAGTCGGACTCGACGACCGCGTAGGACTCCGGGCTGGTCGAGCGGAGCGAGAAGCGGGCGGCGGGGTAGTCGCGCCCCGACCAGACGTAACCGGCCTTCGTCTTCTTCAGCTCGCCTGTCTCGGCGAGCGCCTCGGCGCGGGTGAGGGCTTGGTCGCCGAGAAAGACCGCGTCGCGCTCGTCGAGCGGGGCCTCGAAGGCCGCCGAGAGCACGTGGCCGTCGAGCACGCGCGGGTTCGAGTGATCGAGGATCGCCGCTTCGACGCGCCGGTTCATCAGCGTCTCCGGCTCGCGCATGAAGAACTGGTCGAGGGCGTCCTCGCTCGCCACGAGCACCGCGAGACCGTGAGCTCTGCGCCCGGCGCGCCCCCATTGCTGGCGGAGGCTTGCGACGGTGCCGGGAAAGCCGACGGAGAGGGCGCAGTCGAGGAGGCCGATGTCGATTCCGAGCTCGAGTGCGTCGGTTGCGGTCACCCCGAGAAGCTCCCCGTCAACGAGGCGCTGCTCGATGTCTCTCCGCTGCGCCGGCGTGTAGCCCGCCCGATAGGGCGAGAGGCGGGCGGCCAGCTCGGGCCCTACGCGCTCGGACGCGAAGCGGTGGATGAGCTCTGCGGCCTTGCGCGACTTGGCGAAGCAAATCGTCCTCTGGCCGCGCTCGACGAGATCGGCGAGGAGCTTCGCGCCTTCCCCAAGCGGGCTGGCCCGGAGCTGGAGCTCATCGTCGAGAAGCGGCGGGTTCCAGAAGGCCACCGTCCGTGCTGCATGCGGAGCCGCGTCCTTTCCGATCACGGTTGCCTCGACGCCCAGCAGTGACTCGACGAGCTCGCCGGGGTTCGCGATCGTGGCCGACGCGAGCAGGAACTGCGGCTCAGCCCCGTAGATCGCCGCGGCGCGGCGCAGGCGGCGCAGGACGTTGGCGACGTGCGAGCCGAAGACGCCCCGGTAGACGTGCGCCTCGTCCACGACCACGTAGCGGAGGTTCTGGAGCACGTCGCCCCACCGGTCGTGGTGCGGCAGCACGCCGACATGGAGCATGTCCGGGTTCGTGAGGATGACGTTCGCCCACTTGCGGATCTGCCAGCGGCGTTCGGTCTCGGTGTCGCCGTCGTAGATCGCCGGGCGAAGACGCGGAAGCTTGAAGGCCGCAAGCGCACGGGCCTGGTCCTGGGCCAGCGCCTTCGTCGGATAGAGGTAGAGCGCGCGCAGCTTCGGCTCCTCCGCCAGCGCATTCAGGACGGGCAGGTTGAAGGCGAGCGTCTTCCCGCTTGCGGTTCCCGTCGAGACCACGAGGTGTTCCCCCCGCTCGGCGGCAAGGAAGGCTTCCGCCTGATGGCGGTACAGGCCGTCGAGCCCGAGGGATGCGAGCGAGTCGAGCACGCGCGGGTGCAGCCCATCCGGGACCGGGACGACATCGGCCCGCTGGGCCGGGATCTCGGTTCGATAGGCGAGCTCCTCGCCCTGAAGGAGCTCGTCCCAGGTCACGACCGCCATAGAGCCGATGCTAGCCTCATCGCCCGTGGTACCCCGGTGCCTCACGATTGCGGGCTCGGACTCCGGCGGAGGCGCCGGGATCCAGGCCGACCTGAAGGCGTTCGCTGCGCTCGGCTGCCACGGCATGAGCGCGATCGTCGCGCTGACGGCCCAGTCCACCGTCGAGGTTCGTTCCGTGCACGAAGCGCCGCCGGAATTCATCCGGGACGAGCTCGAGGTGATCTTCGGCGACATCGGCGTGGACGCGGCGAAGACGGGGATGCTCTTCTCGCGCGCGATCATCGACACCGTTGCCGAGTTTCTCGCCGCCGAGCCCGTGCCGCTCGTCCTCGATCCCGTGATGATCGCGGCATCGGGCGCGAGACTCTTGCAGCAGGATGCAGTGGAAGTTCTGGTCGCACGGCTCCTGCCGCTCGCGACGGTGACTACCCCGAACCTCCACGAGGCCTGCGCGCTCGCCGGTGTGCCCTATTCCGACGACGCGAACCGCGAAGAGCTTGCCGAGAGGATCCACGCGCTCGGAGCTTCGGCGGTGATCGTGACGGGCGGCCACGGGAACGAAGCGGTGGACTGGCTCTTTGACGGGGAGCGCCACATCCCGATTCCCGTCGAGCGCTACGAGTCGGGCGCGACCCACGGAGCCGGGTGCACGCACTCCGCCTCCCTTGCCGCGCTGCTCGCGCGCGGGGAAAGCCTGGAGGACGCCGCCCGCGGAGCCGCGAAAATCGCCTCCGAGGCCGTGCGGGCCGGCCTCGACGAGATCGGCGCCGGTTCGGGACCCGTGGACGTGCTCAATCTTGCGGCTGTCAGAAGCAGGTGAATTCGGGCTCCTGCGGGAGCTCGAGCGGCGCGGGCTCGCCTCGGGCCAGGATGCGGAGGGGGCGCTCCTCGCCGAAGGGCGCGTCGCGACCCTCGACGTCCTCGCCGAGGGGATCCACTTCCGGCTCGACTGGACGTCATTCAGCGACCTCGGCTACAAGGCAGCCGCGGTCAATCTGAGCGACCTGGCCGCGCTGGGCGCAGAGGCGGAGGGACTGCTGGTGGCCCTGGGCGCTCCCGCCGAAGCGGAGCTCGAGCACGTCGTCGAGCTCTACGAGGGGCTGAACGAAGCAGGCGTGCCCGTGGTCGGAGGCGACACGACGCGGACGCCTTCGTGGTTCCTCTCGGTGACGGCCTTCGGGTGGAGCGAGCGCGTGCCGGGGCGCGCGGGCGCAAGGCCGGGCGACGTTCTCGTCGTGACGGGCCCGCTGGGTGGCTCGGCCGCCGGGCGCTACGTCCTCGAGAGCGAGCTCGACGGGTTCGACGAGCTGATCGAGGCGCACCGGCGGCCTCCCCTGCGTCTCGAGGAGGGAAGGACGCTCGCGCGGGTCGCGCACGCAATGGTCGATCTGAGCGACGGCATCGGCTCCGACGCCGGACGGATCGCCGAACGCTCAGGGTGCAAGGTCGTCCTCGACGTGGAGTCCATCCCACGCGCGCCGCGCATCGACGAGGTCGCCGAAGTGCCGTTCTGGAGTCTGGGCGAGGACTACGAGCTTCTGGCCGCGGTGGCTCCCGACGATGCAAAGGCGAGCGGCTTGACGGTCGTCGGCCGGTGCGAGGAGGGGTCAGGCGTCGAGCCCGACCTCCCCGGCTGGGACTCATTCGTCACGTAAGAGCCCCGGTCGTCACGGAAAAGGCCAAGCCTCCGGCGGAACGGCTGCGCTGGGATGTCCGCGCCTAAGCTGCGCGGCCGAGCCAGCGTTCCCACGCCGACTCGTAGTGAGTCTTGGAGCGCGCGCCGATCACCGTCTCTTGTGGCTCGCCGCGGTCGAAGAGGATGACCGTGGGGATCGAGAGGACGTTGTAGCGCGACTGCGTCTGCAGGTTGTCGTCCACGTTCATCTTCAGGAACTTGACGCGCTCCCCGTGCTGCTCGGCGAGGTCGTCGATGATCGGGCTCACAACGCGGCAAGGCCCGCACCAGGGAGCCCAGAAGTCGACCACCACGGGCCGGTCGGATTCGAGGACCTCGGCCTGGAAGTCTGCGTCTGTGACGTCGCCCACCATGCGACCACGATAGCAATGACTACAGACGATTAAGCGCCGCCCGCAGGCGCAGCTCCGGCACCTTCCAGACCGCCTCGAGCACAATGGCGCGGGTCATCTTCGATCCGCCGGCACGGCGCTCCGCAAAGACGATCGGAATTTCCGCGACGCCGCGGCCGGCGCGAATGGCGCGGTACGTCGTCTCGATCTGGAAGGCGTAGCCCTTCGTCCGGATCCGGTCGAGCGGGAGCGCCTCCAGCGCTTCGCGTCGCCAGCACTTGAATCCACCGGTCAGGTCTCGCACCGGGACACCGAGGATCGTCCGCGCGTAGAAGGAGCCGAAGCGGCTGATCGCCTGCCGGCCCCTGCCCCAGTTCTGCGTGCCGCCGCCCTCGACGTAGCGGGAGCCGAGTGCGAGACCGGCATCCTCGGCCTCGGCGAGGAGGCGGGCCACATCCGCGGGGTCGTGGGAGAAGTCGGCGTCCATTTGCACGATGCGATCGGCTCCGTGCTCGAGCGCCCACCGGAAGCCGGCGATGTAGGCCTGTCCCAGCCCTTCCTTGTGGGGGCGATGGAGGACCGAGAGGAACGGGAGCTCGCCGCTCAGCCGGTCGGCCAGCTCGCCCGTGCCGTCCGGAGAGGAGTCGTCGATGACCAGAACGCGTGGCTCAGTCTCGATCTCGGCGAGCACTTCCCCCAGGCGCCGCGCGATCGGCTCGAGGTTCGCCCGCTCGTTGTAGGTCGGCAGGCAGATGACCAGGCGCACCCGCGTATCATCGCCGGGTGGCCCAGACGCTGCCCTCGAATGCCCAGCTGGCCGAGCAGTTCGAGCTCCTTGCCGACCTGCTCGAGCTCGACGGAGCCGACGCCTTTCGCCTGAGCGCCTATCGCCGCGCTGCGACGCGCATTCGCGAGTCGGCCGTCCCGGTCGCCCAGCTGGCCCTGGACAAGAAGGCGACGCGCCTCTCCGGGATCGGGGCGACGATCGAGGGGAAGATCGTCGAGTACACGGAGACCGGCGACATGGCCGCGCTCGCCAAGCTCCGCGACAAGCTTCCGACGGGGCTCGTCGACGTGATGCACGTCCCCGGTCTCGGTCCGAAGACGGCGCGCAAGCTCTGGGTCGAGCTCGGCGTGCAGTCGTCGGACGACCTTCGGGCTGTCGCCGAGCAGGGCCGGCTCGCCGAGGTGCAGGGACTCGGGCCGAAGACCCAGGAGAAGGTGCTCGCTTCGCTCGCGAAGCCGAAGAAGGCGATCGAGCAGAAGACGCTGCTCGGCCGTGTGCTCCCTGCGGTGGACGACGCTCTGGAAGAGCTCCGCTCGCACCCGTCCGCCCGTCACGTTTCGGAAGCCGGAAGCGTTCGCCGCCGCCGCGAGACCGTGCGCGACCTGGACATCATCGCCACCGCCGACGACCCCGCTGCCCTGACCGCCCACTTCGTCGCGCAGCCCTGGGTCGCCGAGGTGGTCGCCCACGGAGGGACGAAGGCGACCGTGGTCTCGCACGACGGCCTTCGCTTCGACCTGCGCGTGGTGCCGCCGGAGAGCTACGGAAACCTGCTCCAGCACTTCACGGGCTCGAAGGCTCACAACGTCGCGATGCGGGAGGAGGCGGTTACGCGCGGGCTCTCGATCTCGGAGTACGGCGTGAAGAACACGGAGACGGACGAGGTCTTCACCGCCTCCACCGAGGAGGAGCTCTACGACTTCCTCGGCTACAGCTGGATCCCGCCGGAGCTCCGTGAAAACCGCGGCGAGCTCCAGGCTGCGCGCGACGGAAAGCTTCCGCAGCTCGTCGAGCTGGCCGACATTCACGGCGATCTCCATTTCCACACCACGTGGTCGGACGGGCGCGCTTCCCTGGACGAGATGGTCGCGGCGGCCAAGAGCCTCGGCCGCACCTATCTCGCCGTCTGCGACCACGGGCGGCGGCTCCGCGACGGGCGGCTCGAGCAGCAGGCCGAGGAGATCGCGGAGGTCGGCGGCCGGACGAAGGGCCTGCAGATTCTGCGCGGGATCGAGGTCGACATCCGCGCGGACGGCTCCCTGGAGACTCCGGACGACGTGCTGGCCGGCCTGGACTGGGTGATGGCGTCCGTCCATTCGGGCTTCGACCGGACGCGCGAGGAGCTGACGCGGCGCATCCAGGCCGCGATGGAGAACCCGCACGTCGACTGCATCGGCCACCCGACGGGACGAAAGATCAACCGCCGCGACCCCTACGACGTGGACTTCGAGGCGCTGCTCGAGAAGGCCGTCGAGACCGGGACGTTCCTGGAGATCAACTGCCAGCCCGATCGGCTCGACCTCGACGACAACCATGCCCGGGCGGCCGCCGAGGCCGGGGTGATGCTCGTCATCTCGACCGACGCGCATCGCACGCACGAGCTCGCGAACATGCGGCTCGGCGTCGCCCAAGCCAGGCGTGCATGGATCGGCCCCGACCAGATCGTGAACGCGCGACCGTGGCGTGACGTCAAGAAGTTGATGAAGAAGCCGTGAGCGACTTCCGCGGCGACGGCCAGGCGGCGCTCGACTGGGTGGCCGCATATCTCGAGCACGTCAGCGAGCTGCCGGTGGCCTCGAAGGTGTCCCCGGGGGAGGTGCGCTCGAAGCTCTCCGCCTCTCCTCCGGAGCAGGGCGAGCCCTTCGAGGCGATCTTGCGCGATCTCGACGCGGCCGTTCTGCCGGGCATCACGCACTGGAACCATCCGCGATTCTTCGGCTATTTCGCCAACACCGGCTCGGAGCCGGGAATCCTCGCCGAGCTGATCGTCGCCGCGCTGAACGTGAACGCGATGCTCTGGACGACGTCTCCGGCCGCGACCGAGGTCGAGGAGCTTGCACTCGACTGGCTGGCGCAGCTGCTCGGGCTTCCGGAGGGGCTGCACGGCCATATCGACGACACGGCCTCGACGGCAACGATCGTCGCCCTCGCCGCGGCGCGGGAGCTCGTGCCGGGCGGGCACGTCCTCACCTCCGAGCACGCGAACTTCTCCGTCGAGAAGGGCGCCCGGCTGCTCGGGCTCGAGTGCCGCTTCGTCCCGGTGGACGGCGACTACCGGATGCGTGTCGACGCGCTCGAGGAGGAGATCGAAGGCGCGGCCGCGGTCGTGCCGACGGCGGGCACGACGTCGACGACCTCCGTCGACCCGGTGCGGGAGATCGCCGCTCTCTGCGAGCAAGCCGGGGCCTGGCTCCACCTCGACGCCGCCTACGCGGGCTCGGCCGCGGTGTGCGAGGAGCTCCGCTGGACACTCGACGGCGCCGAGCTCGCCGACTCGATCGTGGTCAACCCTCACAAATGGCTCTTCACGCCGATGGACTGCTCGTGCTTTTGGACACGCCGCCCCGATGTGGTCTTCCGCGCGTTCAGCGCGAGCCCCGAATACATGCCGGAGCGCGAGGGGACGGTCACCGACCTGAAGGACTACGGGCCGGCCCTCGGCCGCCGCTTCCGCGGGCTCAAGCTCTGGGCGGTGCTGCGCTGCTACGGGCGCGACGGCCTGCAGGCCCTCATCCGCGAGCACGTGCGCCTCGCTCAGCTCTTCGCCTCCTGGATCGAAGAGGAGCCGGGCTGGGAGATCGCGGCGCCGCATGCGCTCTCCGTCGTCTGCTTCCGGCGGGAGGCCTCGGACGACGAGAACGCGGCGATCCTCGAGCGCGTGAACCGAAGCGGCGAGGCGTTCCTCAGCCAGACGCGCCTCGACGGGCGGCTGGTTCTCAGGCTCGCGATCGGCAACGCGCGCACGACCGAGGACGACGTGCGCCGCGCCTGGGCCGCGCTTCAGGAAGCGGCTAGATCGAGCCGGTGAAGGTGTCGCACTCGGCCGGCTTGCCGGTCTCGTAGCCGCGCGAGAACCAGCGGCGGCGCTGCTCGGACGTGCCGTGGGTGAACGTTTCGGGATTCACCTGGCCCTGCGTCTTCTCCTGGATGCGGTCGTCGCCGATCGCCGCCGCGGCGTCGAGACCGCTGTTGATGTCCTGCTGGGTCAGGCCGACGATGAGGCCGGTCTCGGTCGCGTGCGCCGCCCACACCCCTGCGTAGCAGTCGGCCTGTAGCTCCGAGCGCACCGCGCGGCTCTCGGGGCCCTGCGTGTCGTTTCCGATCCGGTTCAGCACGCCGAGCATGTCCTGGACGTGGTGTCCGTACTCGTGGGCGATGACATAGGCCTCGACGAACGGCGTGTCCTCCGCGCCGAACTGCGAGAGTTCGTCGAAGAAGCCGAGGTCGATGTAGACGAGCTTGTCCGCCGGACAGTAGAAGGGGCCGACCTGCGATGTGGCGTTGCCGCAGCCGGTGCCGACCTGGTCGGTGAAGAAGACGGTGTCGACGTACTGGTAGTTCTCGCCGCTGCTCGTGAAGACCCCGTCCCAGAACTTCTGGACGCTGTTCACGACGGCCACGATGCGGCAGTCCTCGCGCTGGTTCGCATCTTCGCCGGTCTTGCACTCCTGTGAGACCTGCGATGGAGCCGCGTCCTCCCCGATGCGCTGGTTGTCCAGAGGGCTGAGCTGGCCCGGGAGGCTGGCTCCGCCTCCCGACAGCGCGGACACGAGCAGGTAGATGACGAGGATGGCGATGCCGATCCCCCCGCCGCCCATGGCGAGGCCGCCACCGCCCAGGCTTCGCCCCCGGACGTCCCTGACCTGGCCGGGATCGAGTTTTGCTCCCTTGCGAAAGCGCACGAAGCGAGTATTACCGGGCTTTGTGTGGAGCGAAACGCTAGAGCGTGCGCAGGAGACGCCCGAGCGCTTCGGGGCCGGCGACGATCACGTCGGCCGCCGCGGGCAGCTCTCGGGGCCCTTCGTCCGATTCCACGGCGATACGCACGGCATGGTCGAGGCCCGCGTCGGTGAGACCCTCAAAGGCATCGAGGTCGGTCGTGTCGTCGCCCGCGTACAGCCCGAGGCGGGCCGGAACTGACGCGAGGAGCGCCCGGACGGCGGTTCCCTTGTCGGCCGCGACCGGCGGCCGGATCTCGAGAACCTTGCGGCCCCAGCGCGGGTCGAGCCCCCTTGCGCGGGCGCGCTCGGCGATCTCCTCCAGCTCGGCGCGCGCGGCCTCCTCGTCCTCGGCCTCCCGGTAGTGGTAGGAGAGCGAGAGGCCCTTGTCTTCGACCGGCAGCGCGACCGAGTCCCGGAACGCCGCGATCTGTGCCGTGAGCTCCGCGGCACGCTCGTCCAGCTCGAGGCCGTGGTTCCCGACGTAGCGGATCCCGCCCACGCCCACGAGCCTCGCCGCCTCCGCGCCCGCCCGGCCGCTGATGCACGCCACGAGCAGGTAGGAGCCGGCCAGGCGCTCGAGCTCGACGCGAGTTTCGCCGGGCACCCGCGCGAGCTCCGGCCGCGGTGCGATCGGCGCGAGCGTACCGTCGACATCGAAGAGGAGAGCGGCCTCCTCGGGCGCCTCGCGGAAGGGGGCCAGTAGATCCACCGCACTAGGATACGAGCGTGAGCTGGAGAGTCCGCCCGGTCGTCGCGCTACCCGCGATCGGGCTCTCGGCCGGATTCTTCAGCGCGCTCTTCGGCGTCGGCGGCGGGGTCGTCGTGGTGCCGCTCCTCATCCTGCTGCTCGGCTACTCGACACGCTGGGCGACGGGCACCTCGCTCGCTGCGATCGGGCTCACATCGCTCTTCGGCATGGCCGTGTACGGCGCACTCGGCGAGGTGAGCTGGCCCGACGCGGCGCTGGTCGGCTTTCCGGCGATGATCGGTACGTTTTTCGGGACCTGGGCGCAGCAGAAGGTGCCGACCCGCGTCCTGACCTTGCTCTTCAGTCTCGTCCTCGTCGCCGTCGCGGTGCGGCTCTTCATCGGATGACGGTGGTTTTCGCGCTCATCCTCGGGTTCACCGCCGGCGTCCTCTCGGGCATGTTCGGGGTCGGCGGCGGGGTCCTCTTCGTGCCGACGCTCTCGCTCGTGGTCGGGCTCTCGCACCTCTCCGCCGAGGCGACGTCGCTCGCCGCGATCATCCCGGTCGTCGCGGTGGGGGCCTGGCAGCAGAACCGCTATGGCAACGTGCGCTGGCGGCCGGCTCTCGTCATCGGGGTCGCGTCCGCCGGTGGAGTTGCGGGCGGCGTCGCGCTCGCCACCTGGCTCAGCGAAGGCGTCCTCGAGAGACTCTTCGCCTGCCTGCTCCTTGTGATCGCCGCGCGGCTTGCGTGGACAGCGCGCCGCTAGGTCGGCCTAAACTTCGAGCATGGCCGAGGAGGATTTCTGGCTTCCTCTCGTGGACGAGCCGATCGGGGAGCTCGTCGCGCGCCTGCAGGCGGAAGATCCCGGGATCGCGGCGCTCGTCGATTCGCCGCGCCGTCAGCTTGCCTTTCGCACGTTCGCCTACGTGCGCGCCGGCATCCTGCTCGGCTCGCTGCTCGTCGACCACGACGTCACCAACGAGGGCTCGCGCACGTGGATCGACGAGCTGCTCCTGGATCCCGCTCACCGTAAGGCCGTCGAGGACGAGATCCGCGCGGTCGCACGCGACGTCGCCGCCGACCCCGGGCTGGCCGACGACACGCCGCTTGGTCCGGACGAAGCTGCCCGCGAACGCTTCCGCGCTTTCGCCCGCGGCCTGGACGCCGACTAGCCGCTTCTTCTTCCCAGCGCGGCGTCGGCCTTGTGCTTCAGGTCGTCCACCACGGCGGTGTCGCGCAGCGTCGTCGTGTCCCCGAGCTCGTGGCCCTCCGCGATGTCCTTGAGCAGCCGGCGCATGATCTTCCCCGAGCGCGTCTTCGGGAGGTCGTCGCCGAAGAGCACCGCGGCCGGCCGGGCGATCTTCCCGATCTTCGCCGCAACGAACTGCCGAAGCTCCTCAGCGAGCTCGTCCGAAGGCTCGTAGCTGCCCTTGAGGAGGACGAAGCAGACGATGCGCTGGCCGCGGTCGGGGTCGTAGGCCCCCGTGGCGGCGGCCTCGGCGACGGCCTCGTGCTCGACGAGGGTGGACTCGATCTCCGTCGTCGAGAGGCGGTGGCCGGCGACGTTGATCACGTCGTCGATCCGCCCCATCAGCCAGTAGTAGCCGTCCGAGTCCTGCTTCGCGCCGTCGCCGGTGAAGTACGTGTCCGGCCCGTACTTGGAGAAGTAGTTGGAGACATAGCGCTCGTCGTCTTCCCAGAGCGTCCGGAACATGCCGGGCCAGGGGTGTTTCACGGTCAGGAAGCCGCCCTGCCCCTGCGGGACGGGATCGCCCTGCTCGTCCAGAATCGCCGGCTTGATCCCGGGGAACGGCACTGTGGCCGAGCCGGGCTTGAGCGTCGTCAGCCCCGGGAGCGGGGTGATGAGGATCCCGCCCGTCTCGGTCTGCCACCAGGTGTCGACGATCGGGCAGCGCTCCTGCCCGATCACCTTCCAGTACCAGACCCACGCCTCCGGGTTGATCGGCTCGCCGACGGTTCCGAGCAGGCGGAGGGACGAGAGGTCGTGCCGGGCCGGGTAGTCCTCGCCCATCTTCACGAAGGAGCGGATGAGGGTGGGCGCCGTGTAGTACGAGTTGACCTTGAAGCGTTCGACGATCTCCCAGTGGCGGTCCCAGTCGGGGTACGCGGGATCGCCTTCGTAGAGCACGCTCGTCGTCCCGTTGCAGAGCGGCCCGTAGACGATGTAGCTGTGACCGGTGACCCAGCCGACGTCGGCCGCGCACCACCAGATCGTGTCGTCGTGGATGTCGAAGATCCACTTGTGCGTCACGGCCGCGTGCAGCAGATAGCCGGCGCTCGTGTGCTGGACGCCCTTGGGCTTTGCCGTCGTCCCTGAGGTATGGAGAAGGTAGAGGGTGTCCTCGGCGCCCATGCGCTCGGGCTCACACTCGTCGGGCTCGCCGTCCACGACGTCGTGCCACCACAGGTCGCGCTCGTCATTCCACGGAACCTCGTCGCCGGTGCGGCGGAACACGACGAGCCGCTCGACGCTGGACGCCGCGTCGGCCGCCTCGTCCGCGTTCACCTTCAGAGGCACCTTGCCGCCCTTGCGCCAGCCCTCGTCCTGCGTGATGAGGAGCTTGGCACCGGAGTCGCGCAGCCGCTCGGCCAGTGACTCCGACGAGAAGCCGCCGAAGACCACCACGTGGGGCGCGCCGATGCGGGCGCAAGCCAGCATGGCGATCGGGAGCTCGGGAACCATGCCCATGTAGATGCCGACGCGGTCGCCTTTCGAGACCCCGAGCTTGCGGAGCGCGTTGGCGAGGCGCGAGACCTCCCGCAGCATGTCCCCGTACGTGAGATCGGCGCTCTCGCCCTCGGGCTCGCCGACCCAGTGGTAGGCGACCCGGTCTCCGCGACCCGCCTCGACGTGGCGGTCGAGGCAGTTCGAGGCGACGTTCAGCTCCCCGTCGGCGAACCAGGTGCAGTGGGGCGGATCCCACTCGAGCCCCTTGGTCGGCTCGGTTAACCAGTCGAGGAACTCGTCCGCGAGCCCTTGCCAAAATCCTTCAGGGTCCTCCTCGGCACGGCCGTAGACGGAGTCGTCGTTGACGATTGCCTGGGAGCTGAATTCTTCGGGCGGCGGAAAGGTGCGCTGCTCGTCGAGCAGGGCCTCGATGGCGGCTTGTGTGCTCTCGGTCTCCATGGCCGCAGAATATGACCGATAGCAATCGAGCCGCGGGCAGCGCTAACCTCTGACTCGTGCGCTTGCGGGTCGTCCTAGGGGCTCTGCTTCTCGTTTCGCTCGTCTCCGCCGGCTCCTCGGGAGCGGTGGTGCCTTCGCCCGCCTCCTCGGCGAGCGCCTTCGGCGTCAGAGTGATCGTGCCCGGCAAGACGCCTGCGTCCGCCGGCTCCATCTCCTCGCCGCCCGCGTCGGCCGCGTCCCTCGTCAGCTGGTCCTACGGGGACGGCGCGGTGACGACCGGCGCAATCACGGGCGGGACGAACGGCACTGTCGAGGACGACCGGGCGGTCGGGCGTGGAGTCGTGCACGTCGGCTCGGTCTCGCTCTTCGGCGGCGAGGTGACCGCCGACGCGATCACGTCCAAGTCCGTCTCGCGCGCGTCGCCGTCGAGTGCCGGGGGCGACCTCTCCGGTTCCGGCGTGACGAATCTCGTCGTCCTCGGTGCGAGCGTCGCCGCGACGCCGAACGCGAAGATCACGTTGGGAGACTGGGGGTACGCGATCGCGCTCGAGCAGGCGGTCACGGACCAGAACACCACCCAGCGGCGCGGCCATCGCGGCTTCGTGGTCGGCCTTCACGTCCACCTCACCGCCGCGCACGGCGGCCTGCCGCCCGGAACAGAGATCTTCGTCGGCTACGCCGAGGCCGCCGCGACCGCCCCGAAGGCTGTCGCGCCTCCGCCGCCGAGCTCACCGCCTACGAGCCCGCCGTCGTCCCATCACCACGAGCCCTCGCCGCCTCCGGTCGGAGCTTCGCCCGCGGCGCCTCCTCCGGTGCAGAGCCCGCCGTCGGGCGTGCGGCCGCACCTGACCGCCGGCGGCTACGTCTTCCCGGTCTACGGGCCGTCCTCGTTCTCGGACGACTTCGGGGCCTCGCGCGCCGACACGGGCTGGCATCACGGCAACGACATCTTCGCCCCCCTCGGCGCCCCCGTCCTCGCGGTCACGGACGGAACACTCTTCCTCGTCGGCTGGAACACCATCGGCGGCAACCGCTTCTGGCTCCGCGACCTGCAGGGGAACGAGTTCTACTACGCCCACCTCTCGGCCTACACCCCGCTGGCGCGGGACGGCGCGCAGGTAAAGGCAGGCGACGTGATCGGATTCGTCGGTGCAACGGGAGACGCCGCCGGGACGCCGACGCACCTGCACTTCGAGCTCCACCCGGCTGCGCTCCTCGGCATGGGCTACGACGGTGTCAT
Source organism: Gaiellaceae bacterium (assembly GCA_035273885.1). Taxonomy (GTDB): domain Bacteria; phylum Actinomycetota; class Thermoleophilia; order Gaiellales; family Gaiellaceae; genus DATEOR01. The sequence continues at coordinate 2,568 of DATEOR010000007.1, read as the reverse complement.
CGACCCGTATCCGTACCTTCTGGCCTGGCAGCGCCTCGACGACGCGAACTTCGACGCCACGGGTTGGACGCCGCCCGGGAAGAAGGCGCCGCCACCCGCCGCGGTCCTCCTGCAGGCCGATGACATCTCGGCCGTCTCCGGCCTCGATCCGGCCGGGTTCGAGGGAGTGCTCACCGGCGAGCCGCTCTTTGGAGAGGGCCCGCCGGGGCCGAAGATCGTCTATGCGTCGCCCGGATTCACCGGGAACGACGCGGGCTAGTCCGAGCTAGCTTCCGGTGCCGCCGTTGCCCTCGGAGGGCACGGAGTCGAAGGGCTGCTCGGGCCCGAAGAGCTTGTCCTTGAGCCAGCGGCGCGTGTCCGGGCCGGTGGCCGGGTTGAAGAGGACGCCGAGCGCGATGCCCGCCATCAGCAGGGTCGTGTTGCGGCCCGTATGGGACTGCTTGCCCTGGGCGCGCTCGCCTGCCTTGCGGAGCTCCTCGACGGCCTTCTTCAGCTCGTTCTGAATGTCCTTGTCGCGCGCGACCTTGAATGCCATGCCGGTCGTCCCGCGATCACCCAGCAGCTCGTCGTAGATCGAGCGAGCCGATGCGTACGCCTTCTTGACGTGGTCGTGCAGCTCTTCGTCCTGAGCAAGCCGCTCGACGTAGGGCCGTGCGGTATCGACCGCGTCGCCCACCATGTCCTTTGCCTTCGCCATCAGTCGGTCCTTTCGTCTCTAGCGTCGTCCTTCAGACACTACTACCCGCGTGCTGCCGAGGAAAACTCGACTACGTCGGCACCCGGGAACGCTGCTTCCATGACCTCGTCGACGTGGTCTGCGAGCACGAACGTCATCTGCTTGCGCACGTCGCGAGGCAGATCGTCGAGATCGCCCTCGTTCTCCTTCGGGAGGATCACCGTCGAGATACCCGCACGCTGAGCGGCGAGCACCTTGTCCCGCACGCCGCCGATGGGAAGCACCTGGCCGGTGAGCGTGATCTCCCCGGTCATGGCGACCTCCTCGGAGACCGGCCGGCTCGTCGCCAGCGAGGACAGCGCCGTCGCCATGGCGATACCGGCCGAGGGGCCGTCCTTGGGCACTGCGCCGGCGGGCACGTGGATGTGGACGTCGCGGTGTGCGAACCAGTCCTCCTCGAGGCCGAGTTGCGTCGCGTGCCCGCGCACCCAGGAGAGGGCAGCCTGCGCGGACTCGCGCATCACCTCGCCGAGCTGGCCGGTGACGATCAAGCGGCCCTCGCCTGGGACGGCCGTTGCCTCGATGAAGAGGATGTCGCCGCCGACGGGCGTCACGGCGAGTCCGGTCGCCACACCCGGGTCGGACGTGCGCTTGCGGATCTCGTGCCGGAAGCGCGAACGGCCGAGCCAGGAGCGGATTCGGCGCTCGTCGATCCGCGCGGTCTTCCGCTTCTCGGACGCGATCTCCGCGGCCGCCTTGCGGCAGATCGCGGCGATCTCGCGGTCGAGGTTCCGGACGCCGGCCTCGCGCGTGTACTCGGAGATGATGAGGCGGAGCGCCTTGTCGCCGAACTTGACGTTCTCCGGGTCTAGTCCGTGCGCCTCGATCTGCTTGGGGACGAGGTAGCGCTTGGCGATGCCGAGCTTCTCCTCCTCCGTGTAGCCGGAGAGGCGGATGATCTCCATGCGGTCCTGGAGCGGCGGCGGAATCGTCTCGAGCTGGTTGGCCGTGCAGATGAAGAGCACCTTCGAGAGGTCGAAGGGCAGGTCGAGGTAGTGGTCGCGGAAGCTCGAGTTCTGCGCCGGGTCGAGGACCTCGAGCATCGCGCTCGACGGGTCGCCGCGCCAGTCGGAGCCCATCTTGTCGATCTCGTCGATCATGAAGACGGGGTTCTTCGAGCCGGCGTCGCGAAGGGCGCGGACAATCGTGCCCGGCAGGGCGCCGATGTACGTGCGCCGGTGGCCGCGGATCTCGGCCTCGTCGCGGACGCCTCCGACGGAGATGCGGGCGAACTTGCGCCCGAGCGAGCGCGCAATCGACTGGCCGAGCGACGTCTTGCCGACCCCGGGCGGGCCGACGAAGCACAGGATCGGGCCGGCGACGTCCTCCTTGAGCTTCGAGACGGCGAGCTGCTCGATGATGCGGTCCTTGACCTTCTCGAGGTCGTAGTGGTCTTCGTCGAGCACGCCGCGCGCGTGCTCCAGGTCGAGGTTGTCCTCGGTGGTTTCGTTCCAGGGCAGGGAGAGGATCCACTCGAGGTAGCCGCGGATGACGCCGTATTCGGCGGCCGCAGGCGGAAGCTTGGCGAGGCGGTCGAGCTCGCGCCGGGCCGCGCGGTCGGCCTCCTCGGGCAGCTTGGCTTCTTCGATCTGGCCGCGGAGCTCCGCGATCTCGGCCTGCTGCTCGTCGCCCTCCCCGAGCTCATCCTGGATCGCCTTCAGCTGCTGGCGGAGGAAGTACTCGCGCTGCGAGTTCTCCATCTCCGACTGCACCTGGGACTGGATCTTCGTGCCGAGCTCGAGCACCTCGAGCTCGCGGTTCAGGATGACGGTGAGCTTGCGCAGGCGCGCCTCAATGTCGGCCTCTTCGAGGAGCTCCTGCTTCTCGGGGGT
>DATEOR010000006.1:0-4269 GCA_035273885.1 Gaiellaceae bacterium | reverse complement strand
GTGAATGCGCCGCCGATCCGAAGGAGCTTGTACTGCACCGCGCGCACGGGCTCACCGGGCGCGAGGCCGGCGAGGCTGTCGACGACGAGCGGCTCGAGCTCCTCGCGCGTGACACCGTTACGCGGCAGGCCGAGGTCTGCGTACGTGACCGCGACAGCGCGCTTCGACTCGGGCAGCGCACCGAGCGCCCGGCCGGCGGAGACATCCTGCGCGACGAGGCTGCCTCCGAGGACGACCGCGAGAGCGCCGGCCGCCGCCGCGACTCCGAACGCGAGCAGCAGGGCACGGCCCGGCCGGTGCCGCAGACGCGACCACGCGAGCCCGAGCGGATACCCCACCGAGCGGATCGTCTTCACTCCCCGACACGCTGCCAGAGAGCGAGCATCATCACCACTGAATCTTCTTGTGGTTGACTAAGATTCGCTTATGCTCGACGTTCGACGCATGCGGGTCCTGAGCGCGGTGGCCGAGCACGGCTCGATCGCCGCCGCCGCGCAGGCACTCGCATTTACGCCCTCCGCGGTCTCGCAGCAGATTGCGACGCTCGAGCGCGAGGCGGGGGTGGCTCTCGTCGAGCGCGGCCCGCGGTCCGTCCGCCTGACCGAGGCCGGGCGCGCGCTCGTCGCGCACACCGACGGGATCGTCGCGAGCCTGGCTGCGGCGGAGGCCGAGATCCAGGCGATCGCCGGCCTGCGGGGCGGGATGCTTCGCCTCTCCTCCTTCCCCACCGCCTATGCGACGATCATGCCGCAGGCGATCGGTGAGTTCCGCCGCCGGCATCCCGCCGTCGAGCTCTCGCTCACCGAGGCCGACGCGCTTCCGAGCATCGCCCGGGTGAAGTCCGGCGAGCTCGACCTCGCCCTCGTCTACGAGTACGACTTCGTTCCGCTTCCCGAGGACGATTCGGTCGAGCGGACTCACCTTCTCGACGACCCGATCCGGGTCGTCCTGCCGCAGGATCACCGGGCGACGAAGAAGCGCGCCGTTCGCCTCGACGAGCTCGCGGACGAAGCCTGGATCTCGTCAACCGCGCGCTCGTCCTGCCACGAGTTCGTCTCACGTGCATGCCGCGCCGCCGGCTTCGAGCCCAACATCGGATTCGAGAGCGACGACCATGGCGTCTGGCAGGGCCTCGTCGCGGCGGGAGTCGGCGTGGCGCTCGCCCCGGAGCTCGCGCTGGAGACGCTGTACCCGGGCGTCGCCGCGCGGCCGGTCGCCCTGAGCCCGCTGAAGCGACGGATCTACGCGGTCAACCGCGCAGGGGGGCGCTCGCCGGCGATCGAGGCCATGCTCGAGGTGATCGCGGAGACGATCGCGGCGCGCGAGGAGCCGCCCAGCGTCGCCGCCGGGCCGCCCCTCGCGTCGCTTCGCTAGCTAGAGAATCCCTCGGTCCTCGAACTTGGCGCGGACGGTATTCGCCGTGCCGTTCCCGTACAGCCTCTGCGCGGCTGCCACCGTGGCCCGAGCCGCGGCCGGCATGGAGGTGTCCGGCGGAAACGCGAACTGCGCCTCGAGAATGAGCGTGTCCGCCTTCACGTGGCCGAGCGCTCCGCGGATGTCCCAGAGGGCACGCGACCAGATCTGGCCGTCGTGGTGCACCTTGCCGTTCAGGTCGCCGGGGTAGTGCAGGTTCTCGTCCACGCGCCGGAGGCAGTGCGGGATCTCCCACGTGTACGAGATCGAGTCCCAGTCGGCGATGCACGCGGGATCCGGAGTCGGCGCGAACACGTTGGACACCGTCGCGGCCCAGTAGTCGCCGAAGCCCTCGCCGATCGAGCCCGCCTCGACGGAGGTGCCGAACGTGCCGTCGGGCTGCTGCGAGTCCTGAATCGCATGGCCGTACTCGTGCAGGATCACCTCGGCGTCTTCGGCGTCGTCGACGCCGCCCTTGCCGAAGCGAAGGACGTCGTGCTTGTCCCAGGAGTACGAGTTGTCGATCCCGAGCTGGTTGATGCGGACGTCCTGCGACTCCTTGTTCACCGGCCGCCGCGTCACGCCGAAGCCGAGGCTCTGGATGTACAGCTGGGCCTTGGTGACCCAGTAGTAGGCCATGACCTGCTCGAAGCGGTCGTCATCCCGCTTGTAGAGGAACGTGTTCGTGGGCGAGAACGCCTCCTGCCCCGTGTTCGAATGGATATTGGCCCAATCACCGTGGAGGTACCCGCTGCCGTCCAGGTTCGTGAGCGTCACGGTGCGGTACGCGGGCTGGAGCGCCGCGTAGTCCGCGTCCTTCTGGTCGGTGAGCGTCTCGTCCTGGAGCGTCGCGACCGGGTTCGGCGAGAAGACGCGGCCCGATCCGGTAGACGGGCTCGGCCCCGCGCCCGCGGGCTGGAGAACGACCGCGGCGGCTATCGCCGCGATGAGCAAAGCTGAAAAGCGCCGCAAGAGAACCTCCCTGTGGTCCCGAAAACGGACCGCAGCGTAGCGCGGCCGCGCCGAAAGACCTAACGAGTGGCTAGCTGGCTGCTCGGGCTTCGAGACCGAGGAGTGTGCGGGCGCCGCCCGCGGCCTTCGCGCGGTAGGCGGCGATGTCCGCCGAGCGGTAGAGATCGTACGGGGAGCCGAGGTTCGACGCCGCGCGGGCGACGCCGCCCGAGAAGCTGTACGGCCCTCTGGCGATCAGCGAATCCTGTGCCCGCTCGGCAACCTTGATCGCGTCGTCGGGGTTCGCACCGGGGAGGATGATCGCGAACTCATCCCCGCCCAGTCGGCAGGGGACGTCGCCCGCCCGGCAGGACTCGCGGAGCGCATCCGCGAGCGCGCGCAGCGCCTCGTCCCCGGCCGGGTGGCCGCCGAGGTCGTTGATGCGCTTGAGCCCGTCCAGGTCGACGACCAACAGGCTGAGCTCCTCGCCGTTGCGCTGGGCGCGGGCGACGGCCGCGTCGAACTGCTCTTCGAAAAGACGGCGGTTGTAGAGGTTCGTGAGCTTGTCGCGCGCCGCAAGCTCCTTCATCTCCTTGTAGAGCATCGCGTTCTGCACCGCGGGTGCGACGACGTTGCAAAGCGCCTGGCAGAAGTCGACGTCGGCCGGGTCGAACTGGCGGTCGACCTCGTCGACGACCTCCATCATCCCGATCGTCTCGCCGCCCGTGATCAGGGGCAGCATGAGCAGAGCCTTCCGTGCGCGTGCTTCCAGAAGCGCCCGCTCGGCGGGATCGTCGCTCTCGTTGGAGATGCGAATCTGGATCGGCTCCTGTGTCTGCAGCACCTGCTTCGTCGCGGGGAAGTCGGCGAGCCGGTAGATCTGGCCGCCCTCCTCGGTGATCTCGTTCGTGCCTTCGAGGTATTCGACGAGCATGACCAGCTCGTCGCGCTCGTGATCCCAGAAGGAGATCTCGGCCGCGGTCGCCCCGGTGAGCTCGGTCGCCTGGTCGGTGAACGCACGCAGAACCTCGCTCAATTCCAGCGTGGAAGAGAGCTTGTGCGAGACGTCGAGCAGCGCCTGAAGCCGGTTTGCCGGAGCCATACGGGACTTATCGGGATCCGGAGCGAATCGCTTGAGCATGGCTACGATCGGGGAATCTCGAGCAAGGAGGAGCGATGCACGCGATCGTGGTGCACGAAGGCGGCGGCCCGGAAGTGCTGAGCTACGAGGAGGTTCCGGACCCCGCCCCCGCCGACGGGCAGGTGCTCGTCCGGCTCGAAGCCGCCGGAGTCAACCACTTCGACCTGAACCAGCGCGGCGCGCCCGAGGCCTCCGGAGCGAAGACGCCGTACACGCCCGGGCTCGACGGCGCCGGCACGCGGGAGGACACGGGCGAGCGCGTGCTCGTCACGGGATCACTCGGCACGTACGCGGAGCTCATCGCGGCGCCCGGCGAGAACGTGCGCGCCATTCCGGATGCCCTCGACGCGGCGCGCGCCGCCGGCCTCGGCGTCGCGTACAAGACCGCCTGGGCCTGCCTCCATGACGCGGGGCTTCAGCAGGGTGAGGTGCTGTTGGTGCAGGCAGGCTCGAGCGGGACCGGGCAGGCCGCGATCGACATCGGGCGCTACCTCGGGGCGGAGATCCACGCGACGGCGAGCCGCGCCAAGCACGACCACCTGAGCGAGATCGGCGCGCAGCCTCTCGCCTACGACGACGAGAGAATCGCCGACCTCGGCGCCGCGGTCGTCTTCGACCCCGTGCTCGGCGACCGCTTCGAGCTCAGCCTCTCGGCGCTCCAGCCGACCGGCCGCCTCGTCACCTGCGGCGCGCTCGACTCGCCGATGGTCTCGATGAACATGTGGGCGGTCGTGGGCAAGCGCCTGCGCATCATCGGGAGCGGA
>DATEOR010000005.1:0-23692 GCA_035273885.1 Gaiellaceae bacterium | reverse complement strand
CTGGCCGCCGAGCGGGTCGAGGCGGAGCTCGGCAGGCTCGAGCGCGAGGGCCGCCTGGTCCGCGGCGAGCTCCGTCCCGGCGGGACCGAGCGGGAATGGTGCGAGCCCGACGTGCTCCGCCGGCTGCGCCGCGCCAGCCTGGCCGCGCTGCGCAAGGAGGTCGAGCCGGTCGACGAGGAAGCGCTTGGCCGCTTCCTGCCCGCCTGGCACGGGATCGATCGCCGCGCGACGCTTCGCGAAGCGCTCGTGCCGCTCCAGGGAGTCTCGCTTCCGGTCTCGCTCTGGGAGACCGACATCCTCCCGCGGCGCGTGCCGGGCTTTCGGCCGGCGGAGCTCGACCAGCTCACCGCCTCCGGCGAGGTCGTCTGGGTCGGCGCCGGCCTCGAACGGGTTGCCGTCTACTTCCGCGAGGACGCACCCGCACTCGGACGCCCTGCGACGCTCCCGCCTCCTGAGGGAGAGAACTACGACCGCATCCGGGCCGCCCTCGCGGGGAGCGCGCTTTTCTGGTTCGACCTGCTGCGCGAGACCGGTCTCGACGCCGAGACTGCGCTGCCTGCCCTCTGGGAGCTCGTCTGGTCGGGCGAGGTGACGAACGACGCTTGGCAGCCTCTCCGCGCGGCGCGACGCTTCCAGACGCCTCGGCCGGAACGGAGGCCGCGCCGTTTCTCGCGTCGCCGGGCCGACGCGATCACCGCCACCCAGGGCCGCTGGGCGGGCACCGCGCCGATCTTCGCTGGCGACCCGGATCCGCGCGCGCTCGCCGAACTGCTGCTCGAGCGTCAGGGCATCGTCACCCGCGACGGTGTGCGCGGCGAAGGCGTTCCCGGCGGATACGCGCCGGTCTATCGGGAGCTTCGGAACCTCGAGACGCTGGGCGTGTGCCGCCGTGGGTACTTCGTCGAAGGGCTCGGAGGCGCGCAGTTCGCCCTTCCCGGAGCGGTGGAGCGCCTGCGTGAGCATCACGACGAGCCGGTGCCGCTGGTTCTGGCCGCTGCCGACCCGGCCCAGCCCTACGGAGCCGCGATCCCGTGGCCTAAGCGTGCCGGAGCGCGCGCCGCGCGGGTCGCCGGGGCGTATGTCGTCCTCCTCGGTGGATCGCCTGCGCTCTATGTCGAGCGCGGGGGCCGCTCGCTCGTCCCGCTCCGGGATCCGGATCCGGAGTGGCTCCGCTCGGCGCTCGAAGCTCTCGTGGTGCATGTGCGCACCAGAGGCCAGAGGCGTCTCGCGGTCGAGCGCTTCGACGGCGAGCCCGTGGGCGAGACCGAGATCATGCCGCTCCTCCTCGAGGCGGGCTTCCTGGCCGGCCCGCGGCGCGCCGTCCTTCGAGGCTAGCGTGCCCGAAGGAGATGCGATCCATCGCACGGCGGAACGCCTCCGCGTGCTGGAGGGAGACATCGTTCGCGCGGACTCTCCGCATCCGAGGGCTGCGCTCCTCGGGATCGCCGAGCGGATCGACGGCCGCCGGCTCGAGCGGGTGGAGGCGGTGGGGAAGAACCTTCTGCTCACGTTCGAGGACGGCACAGTCGTGCGGAGCCATCTGCGCATGCACGGGCGCTGGCGCGTCGAGCCGGCCGGCCGGCCCATCCTCGGCATGCCGTGGCTCGTGCTTCGCGGCGCCGATTGGCAGGCCGTCCAGCGCCGGGGACCGGTTCTCGAGCTCGGGCGCGGCCATACGGCCCGGCTGGGGCCGGACATCATGGCCGCGCCTCCCGACCTCGACGAGATGCTCGTCCGCTTCCGAACGACCGGGCAGAGCCGCGCGCTCGGGGAGGCGATTCTCGACCAAACGCTCGTCGCGGGCATCGGGAACATGTGGAAGGCCGAGGCGCTCTACGCTGCGCGGCTCAAGCCTTGGGTCGCGCTCCGCGACGTGGACGACGAGCGGCTCCGATTGGCGCTCAGCGCGGCGGCGAGCCTCATGCGGGCGCCGCGCGGTCGCCGTCGACATTCCGTCTACCGGCGCGCGGGTCGTCCATGTCTCCGCTGCGGGACTTCGATCCGCTCCTGGCCGCAGGGTGACGAGGCCCGGATGGCGTACTGGTGCCCCACCTGCCAGGAAGGAACGGAGCCGTGCGGGGCGTAACGAGGGTGGCGTGCCTCCCGGCCCTCGGTCTCCCCATCTCTTTCGTGCGCTGCGGGCGTTCTGCCTCGGCGCGTTCTTCGAGCTTGGCCGCGAGCTCGAATCGGGCGCGGACATCCCCGTCTCTCTCGAGGAGCACGGTGGCCCGAACCGTCCGACGCTGTACGAGTACCGCCCGCTGATCGGCTCCTTCGTCGAAGCTCGGGCCGAACGGCTCGGCCGTCGTGACGATGCCACCGAGGCCCTGGCCGCGCTCAAGGACGAGCCGGCCGCCGGAATCTTCGCGCAGGCACACGCGGGCGAGCGCGTCGGGGAGGACGAGGCGCTGCGACGCACCGTGCTCATCCCGCTTCTGACGCGCACTGCCGAGTCGTGCGGCGCATTCGACTGGGACGACGCCGCGTTCGAGCGCGCGTATTCCGAGCTCGAGCTCTCCCTGTTCGGCGAGCGCCGTGCCTACGCCGCCCTTGCCCCTCTCGTCGGGCTCACCGCGGGTGGTGAGATCGAGCTCGGTCGCGGCCTGCGAGTGCGCCCGGCTGCGGCAGGCGAGCTCACCGCATCCTGGCCGGAGGCCGGCCGACTCCTACCGCAGGACTTCGGGCGCGAGGTCGACCGCATGCTCGTCCTCGAGCTCGAGCGCGACCTCGACGGCACGGCTTGCGAGGTGCCCGATGCTCCCGCCGAGGTCGGCCTCGCGGTAAGCGTTCTTCGTCTCGCCACTCCGGGGGCCGTCGCCGCCGGGCCCGTCCTGTTCGAACGCCTCGACTGGAGACCGTATGGCGTTCGCCCGGTGCCCCCGCTTGCGGCGCAGGTGCCGCCCGGGGAGGCCACGCGCCTCGACCCCTTCCGCGCCCAGCTCGCGGTCCAGCTACAGCGCCGGCTCGCGGAAGCGCCCGGCGATCCCGAGCTGCTGGAGGCGCTCGAGCGTTGGGAGCTCGCGCTCTTTCACGAAGGGCCGCTGCGCTCGGACGAGCTTCGCGAGGCCCTCGAGGCGCTCTTCGGCTGTGACGAGGGGGCTTGGGCGGCGGCGATGAGGACAGCGGTGCTCCTCGGCGAGACCGCCCGCGAGCGCTCCGAGCTGCTGACTGCCTTCCGCTCGCTTCTCGACGGGGATGGGCCGGGCGCGCGCGCGGAGGACGCGGTTCGGCGTGCATTGGTGGAGACCCTGCTGCATCCGGATCGCTCGGAGCTCGTGGTTGCCCTCGACGAGGCTCTTCTCGGCCTGAGGCCCCGGCCCCAGGTCACGACGGCCGCTCGGGTCGTCGCCGCGGGATGACGACCGGCAGCGACCGGCTCCAGCGTCGGCGCTGCATCGGGTTCCGGGTCGCGTTCATTCTCGGGATTCTTCTCGCGGTCATCAATCGACGCGATTGGGTTCTGCTCTCGATCGCCCTCGCCGGCATGGCGATCGTCCTGATCGCCTACTGGCGCGATTGCCGGAAATCTCGGCACACCGCGTGACACACACGCGCGTTCTTGCCTCCTAGCGTGGAGGCATGGACGAGGCCAGGCAGGTACTCGAGCGACTCGAGCGGATCGATGCCCTTCGACGGGAGGGCGCTGCCGCGTCCGATCTCCTTGCGGAGGTGCGGAGCCTCTTGACCGAGGGCGAGCGCTGGATCGCCGCGGAGAAGCTGGACAGCCGCGGCCGAGCGCGGACGGCTCTCGCCGATTGCCGCGCCGGTCTCGGAGAGGAGGTGGCGACGGGAACCTCCCTATAATCGCCGCGCAGATGCCGCGCTACGGACCGCCGGATGCCTTCGAGACTCCGCGGTTCTCGGGCCCGCGGACGTTCATGCGCCTTCCGCACGTAAGAGATCTCGACGAGGTCGACGTCGCCGTGGTCGGAATCCCGAGCGACGGGGCCCAGGTCTTTCGGAGCGGTTCGCGCTTCGGGCCGGAGGCGATTCGCAGCGCTTCGGTGATGCTGCGCAACTACAACCCAATACTGGACGTCGACGTCTGCGGACGACTGTCGCTCGCGGATTACGGGGACGTGGCCACGGTGCCGGGCTCGACCGAGAACTCCCTCGAGCGGTCGGCTGCGGCGCTGGCGGAGGTTGCAGCCGCGGGCGTGGTTCCGCTCGGGCTCGGCGGCGACCACACGGTGCTCCTCGCCGAGTTACGCGCGCTCGCCGCGGTTCACGGTCCGCTTGCGCTCGTGCAGCTGGACGCCCACCACGACGTCTGGGACGAGTACTTCGGGCAGAAGCTCTTCCATGGAAGCGTCGTGCGACGCGCCGTCGAGGAGGGCCTCATCGACCCCGCGCGCTCGGTCCAGGCCGGCATGCGCGGATCGCTCAACGGAAAGAGCGACGCGGCGCTTCCCGCAGAGCTCGGCTTCGATGCACTCTCCTACGAGGAGCTGGCGGCGCTTGGACCGGGGGTCTTCTCCGAACGAGTGCGCGCGCGGGTCGGCGATACGCCCTGCTTTCTCTCCTTCGACGTCGACTTCGTCGACCCGGCGTTCGCGCCCGGCACCGGGACGCCCGAGGTCGGCGGCCCGTCGAGCCGGGAAGCCCTGGCCTTCGTCCGTGCGCTCACGGGGCTCGATTTCCGCGGCTTCGACTGCGTCGAGGTGTCGCCTCCGTACGATCCGTCGGGCGTGACGGCCTTCCTCGCTGCGAACGCGTGCTTCGAGATGCTCTCGCTCCTCGCGCTCCGTCGCTGACCTTTCTCACCCGGATTCAGCGCCGCAACCCGCTATTTGCAGCCGATTTGCGGGTTAATTGACCGAGAAGGATTGTGCTACCGTGACACGAAACACGACCCCTCATGGGGCTTTCGGGGATTCTTCCGCGTCCGCGCAAGCGGACGTCCACTTCTAAAGGAGCAACGCTGGGCCAGGTCATCGCCTTCGCTAATCAAAAGGGTGGCGTGGCGAAGACCACCACCACGCTGAACCTTGCAGTCGCGTTCAAGGAGCACGGCTTCGACGTGCTCATCGTCGACCTCGACCCGCAGGGCAACCTGACCATGTCCCAGGGCATGGATCCGGACCAGGTGGAGCGCTCGATGTACGACGTCCTCGTCCACTCGATGCCGGTCGAGGAGGTCATCCATCGGGCCGAGGTGGACGTCGCGGTCTCGTCGATCGACCTCGCCGGAGCCGAGCTTGCCCTGTCGAGCATGATCGGTCGCGAGCGCGCCTTGCAGAAAGCGCTGCTCCCGGTGCGGAACCGCTACGACTACATCCTCATCGACACGCCGCCGTCGCTGGGGCTCCTCACGATCAACGCCCTGACCGCTTCCGACGGCGTCATCGTCCCCGTCCAGTGCGAGTACCTCTCCCTGCGCGGTCTCGTCCAGCTCGAGAACACGCTCAGCATGATCCGGGAAAACCTGAATCCGGTTGTCGAGATCAAGGGGATCCTCCCGACCATGTACGACTCCCGAACCGTGCACAGCCGGGAGGCGGTCGAGATGCTCAAGGAGAACTTCGGAGACCTCGTCTTCGAAACGCGGATCAAGAAGACCGTTCGCTACGCCGAGGCGCCCGTCGAGGGCAGCTCGGTGCTCAAGTACGACTCGTCCGGCCCGGCCGCCAATGCCTACCGTGACCTTGCGAAGGAGGTGCTCAATGGCGCGACGCCGCGCGAGCATGCGTGAGGGCCCACTGGCCGAGCTGTTCAAGGCGACCGAGGCTGCGCAGCGACAAGCAGAGCGTGGGCGCGCCGGCCAGGAGTCGGCCGAGGCGCCCACCGTCGAGCACGCCGCCCCGGAACAGTCGGCACCGCCTTCGCGTCCCGCTGAGCGGGAGCCCGAGCGCGAGACCGTGAGGAGCTCCTCGGACGCGTCAGTCGCGGAGCCGGTCGCGCCGCCGTCGGAGCCTCCAGCGCCCCGCTCCGAGCCTGCCCCGCAGCCGCTATCCCCGGCGCCGGTGGAGCGGACCTACGATCCTGCGCCCGCGGCCGCCATGGTCGAGCCCGTGCCGCGGATCCACCGCGCGCCGCGCCCGGAGTCGGCCGCCTACCTTGCTGTCATCCGCGTCGTCGGGGTCGGCGGCGGTGGGCTGAACGCGGTCAACCGCATGATCGAGGCCGGAATCTCGCAGGTCGAGTTCATCGCGGTCAACACGGACATCCAGCAGCTGCGGACGTGCGAGGCGCCGATCAAGCTCCACATCGGGCGCGAGCTGACCCAGGGCCTGGGCTCCGGGTCCGATCCGAACCTCGGCCGCGAGGCGGCCGAAGAGGCCTACGACCAGATCAAGCACGTCCTCCGTGGATCGGACATGGTCTTCGTGACCGCCGGCGAGGGCGGGGGGACCGGCACGGGGGCGGCACCCGTCGTCGCGCGCATCGCGCGCGAGGTCGGCGCACTCACGGTCGGAATCGTCACGCTTCCGTTCCGCTTCGAGGGAACGCGCCGGCGCTCCCAGGCCGAGAAGGGCGTCCACGAGCTCCGCGAGGTCTGCGACACCGTGATCGTGATCCCGAACGACCGGCTGCTCGAGGTGCTCGAGCGCTCCACATCGATGCTCGACGCGTTCCGGATCGCGGACGACGTCCTGCGCCAGGGCGTGCAGGGCATCTGCGATCTCATCACGATGCCCGGCCTCATCAACCTCGACTTTGCGGACGTGCGCACGATCATGAGCGACGCGGGCTCCGCGATCATGGGCATCGGCTTCGCGACGGGGGAAACCCGAGCGCGCGAGGCGGCCGAGAGGGCCCTGCGCTCGCCTCTCATCGACACGGAGATCGTGGGTGCCAGGGGCATCCTCCTCTCAATCGCGGGCGGCGACGACCTGACGCTGCTCGAGGTCAACGAGGCCGCGGAAGTGGTGCGCGAGGCCGCGACCGAGGAGACGAACATCATCTTCGGCGCGACCATCGACGAGCGGCTCTCCGGGCAGATCTGGGTCACGGTGATCGCGACCGGCCTCGGCGGCCGGTCCGGGCTCAGCTCGCCGTCGCCGCGCGGGCCGGTGGAGCTCTCCGAACCGGACGACATGCTCGAGCCGCCAAGCTTCCTGCGCGACCTGTAACGCGCTCGAAGGGGAGTACCCTCTCGGCATGAAAGGCGCAGTCGCGGCCGGGCATCCGCTCACCGCGCAGGCAGGCGCGGAGATCCTCGCCGCGGGCGGCAATGCGGTCGACGCCTGCATCGCGGCTGCGTTCGTCTCCTGGGTGGCCGAGAGCCCGCTGACCGGGCCGGGCGCGGGCGGCTTCATGCTCGTCCACCGCGCTTCCGACCACACGGACCGGCTGCTGGACTTCTTCGTCGCCTTTCCGGGGCGCGATGTTCCGCGGGGCGAGCGTGCGGCGATGAGGGCTGTGGACGTGGAGTTCGAGCCCGGCCTGAGCCAGGTCTTCCTCATCGGCGCCGCGTCCTGTGCGGTCCCCGGCGCAGTGGCAGGGCTCGGGGCGGCGCACGCAGCCTACGCCCGGATCCCGTGGGCCGAACTAATCGCACCCGCGGCGCGTCTGGCGCGTGAGGGCGTCGAGGTCAACGAGCAGCAGGGCTTCCTGCACCGGATTCTCGACCCGATCCTGCGCGCGGAGCCGGAGACCAGGCGGATCTACGGAGGAGACGCGTATCTCGAGCCGGGCGAGCGCCTGCGCATGCCGGACCTCGCGGAGACCCTCCACCGCCTGGCTGCAGAGGGGCCGGACTCCTTCTACCGCGGCGAGCTGGCCCGCGCGATCGGCGCCACGGTGCAGCAGGGCGGCGGCACGCTGACCGCCAGCGATCTCGAGAGCTACCGCGTGATCCGGCGCCGGCCGGTTCGCGTGCCGTACCGCCGGTGGGAGTTCGTCTCCAATCCGCCGCCTTCGTCGGGCGGCCTTCTGATCGCGTTCGCGCTGAGCGTCCTTCACCGCCTCGGCGGAGCGGGCGAGCCCGGGAGCGCCCGCGCGCTCGCGGCGCTCGCGGAGGTGATGCGGGAGGCGCAGCTCGCCCGGGGGCCGGGCTTCCTGAGCGGACTCAGCCGCGGAGGCCTTCCACGGCGCCTTCTCACCGAGGAGAACCTCACCGCTGCCGCTCGGCGGGCTCGGAAACAGGTCCGGCAGTTCGCTCCGGAGCCGGCCGGGCTCCCGTCCACGACTCACATCAGCGTCGTCGACGCGCGCGGAAACGCCGCGTCGCTCTCGGCCTCGACGGGCTGCGGCTCCGGCGTGACCGTGCCGGGCACCGGGATCCACGTGAACAACATGCTGGGTGAGGAGGACCTGAACCCCGGCGGGCGCGAAGGAGCACCGGGCAACCGCTTGACGAGCATGATGGCCCCCTCGGTCGTGCTCGAAAGCGGACGGCCGCGCCTCGTGGTCGGCAGCGCCGGGTCGATTCGCCTGCGCGCTGCGATCCTGCAGATCATCGTCAACGTGCTCGACCACGGGCTCTCCGTGCGCGAGGCGATCGAGGCACCACGCGTACACCTCGAGGGCGGGGCGCTCCAGCTCGAGGGAGGGATCGAGCCCGAGACCGCCGACGAGCTCGAGGCTGCGGGCTACGAGATCGTCCGCTGGAGCGGGCGCAATCTCTACTTCGGCGGCGCGTCCGTGGTCGGGCTGGGTGCCGACGGCGAGCTCCAGGCAGCCGGCGATCCGAGGCGAGGAGGCGCGGGGGCGGTCGTCGAGTGACAGCGGTCGTCCGCAATGCCGAGCCGGGCGACGCCGGCGCGCTCGTGCGCCTGGCCGAGGCCGTCGGCGCGGAGGGAGGCGGCTGGCTCATCGCTGACGGCGGCTGGCGCAGCGTCTCGGAGGAGCGCCGCTACCTCAAGGCGATCCGCAGACACACGTACGCCGCCGTGCTCGTAGCGGAGCTCGACGGCCAGATCGTCGGCCGTCTTTCCATCGGCCGTGAAAGCCACCCTGCGAGCGAGCACGTCGCGGATGTCGGGCTCATGGTGGCTGAGGGCTACCGCCGGCGCGGGGTCGGCCGCGCGCTGATGGCGAGCGCCGAGGCCTGGGGGCGTTCGGTCGGTGTCCGCAAGATCGAGCTCCACGTCTTCCCACACAACGAGGC
This sequence comes from Gaiellaceae bacterium, assembly GCA_035273885.1. GTDB lineage: Bacteria > Actinomycetota > Thermoleophilia > Gaiellales > Gaiellaceae > DATEOR01. The sequence continues at coordinate 14,640 of DATEOR010000005.1, read as the reverse complement.
TGCTCTCGCCCTCTACGACGAGATTGGATACCGCCGGGTCGGCATCCGCCACGGCCACTTCCGCCGGTCCGACGGCTACGCGGACGCGATCCTCATGGAGAAGCATCTGTGAGCGGGACCGAGCTCGAGCGAGGCACCGTTCTCGAGGAGACCGTCGGCCTCGAGGCCGAGGAGGAGCTGTGGACCGATGACGCGAGCGGAGACCACGCCGGTTGGTTCTGCGTGGCGACCGACCCGTTCCCGTGCCCGGCCGAGGGCTGCCCGTTCGTCGCGCTCTTCATGACCGCGGTGCATCTGATCCTCGTTTGGGAGCGCCGTGACGACCCGAACCTCCTCCGGCACGCTCAGCGCGCCAAGGAGGTCGGGCGGAACCCGCGCGTCGTCGTCTACGAGCCGGAGTACGGCCCCAGCGCCTCGTACTACGCGTGGGAGGCCGCCGGCCGTCCCGTCCATGCCGTCAAGAAGCTCTAGACAGGTTCTACCCGGCCGTTGCCGGAGGCGCGCTCGCGGATCTCGCGGTCTCGCTGCACGGCTTCGGCGGCCTGGTCGAGCATCGGCGCGAGGCGCAGGACGCGCTCGCGCTCGGAGCGAAGCTCGAGGAGGCCCTGTTTGACCTCTGTGCCGAAATCCACGCGGGCGGCGATCTGGTACGCGATCGAGTCCGCGTCGAAGTCGAGCTCCTCGAGGTCGGCCTCGGCGGCGCTGACGACCCGCTGGTAGGCGGCGAGGCACTCCTCGATCTCGTCCTCGGTCGGTGCCTCGTCCTCGTCGTCTACGTCCTCGACCTCGGCCGTCATGTAGGCGCGGCCGTCGGTGAGCTCGGCGATGCGGATCCGCTCGCGGCCCTCGACGACGACGTTCAGCCGTCCGTCCTCGAACTGCTCCAGCACCTCGATGACGCCGGCGCGGCAGCCGATCTCGCGCATGCCGTCGTCGTCCGCGAGCACGAGCCCGAACTCGCCGCCCTGCTCGAGGCACTCGCCGATGAGCTCCCGGTAGCGGGGCTCGAAGATGTGCAGCGGGGCCTGCTCGCCCGGGAGCAGCACGAGGTTGAGAGGGAATAGTCCGATCTCCACGGCATGAAAAGATTAGGGGAATGGCCGACGCTCCTCTGATCCGACCCGCCGTTCAGGGCCTCGTCCCGTACGAACCGGGCAAGCCCGTCGAGGAAGTGCAGCGCGAGCTCGGCCTCGAGCGCGTGGTCAAGCTCGCCTCCAACGAGGGCCAGTACGGCCCGTTCCCGGAGGCGCTCGAGGCGATCGAGCGGGGGGCGCCGGGGCTGAACCGCTACCCGGACGGGGGCGCCTTCCTGCTGCGTACCGCGTTGGCCGAGCGGCATGGCGTCGGTTTCGAGAACGTCACGATCGCGGCGGGCGCCGACTCCGTGATCATGTACCTCTCGATCGCGGTGCTCGACCCGGGGGACGAGATCGTCTGTGGGTGGCCGTCGTTCCCGAGCTACGTGCTCGACGCCCTCAAGCTCGGCGCCGTCGCGAAGCGGGTTCCGCTGACGGATCATCGCTACGACGTGGACGCGATCCTCGGCGAGATCGGGCCGCGAACGAAGATCGTCTATCTCTGCAATCCGAACAACCCGACCGGCACGATGATCGGAAGGAGCGAGGTCGAGTCGTACTTCCAGCGGGTGCCGGAGCACGTCCTCACGGTCCTCGACGAGGCCTACTTCGAGTACGTCGAGTCCGACGACTACTCGGACGGGATCGAGGAATCCGTGAAGACCGGCCGGAAAGCCATCGTCCTGCGGACGTTCTCGAAGATCTACGGGCTCGCCGGGCTTCGTGTCGGCTATGGCGTCGGGCCGGCGGAGGTCGTCGAGGCGATCGGGAAGGTGCGAAACGCGTTCGACATCAATCAGACCGCTCAGGATGCCGCGCGCGCGAGCCTCGGAAACGAAGCGGAGATCGCCCGCAGGCGCCGAGAGACCTCTGACGAGCGAAGCCGGCTCGAAGAGGCGTGTACCGGGCTGGGGCTCACCGTCGCCTCGCCTCCGGTCGCCAACTTCGTCTACGTCGAGACCGGCGAGGACTCCCGCGCCGTCTTCGACCGGCTCCTTCGCGAGGGCGCGATCGTGCGCCCGCTCGGGCCGTTCGGCGCGGACGACGCAATCCGTGTCACCGTCGGCACGCGCGACGAAAACGAATTCTTTGCGGCCGCGCTGGAGCGGGTGCTCCAGGGCGCGCATACCTCCTTCTAGGACTTACCGGTCGCCCGCCGCGCTGTTACGGTTCGGGCCGTGACAGGGGGCCGCAGCCGGGCTCGTTTCGAGCTCGTGCGAGAGGCAGGAGGATTCCGCCTTCTTTTCTTTGCGACGCTCGCGTCCAGCATCGGCACCTGGCTCGCGTTCGTCGCTCTCGTCGTCGACGTCTTCGACCGCACGGAGAACGCGTCCTGGGTCAGCGCCCTGCTCGTGGTCGAGTTTCTGCCCAGCGTGATCGTCGGCTTCCTCGCCGGCCGGCTGCTCGACGTCGCGCCGCGCCGGAGGATCCTCGTCTTCGCCGACCTCGCTCGCGCGGCTGTCTTCTTCGCCCTTCCCTTCGCGACGAGCCCGCTGCAGATAGTCGCGCTCGCCTTCGTGGCCGGGATCGCGACCAGCCTCTTCCGCCCGGCGGTGTACGCGGGACTGCCGAATCTCGTCGCGGATGAAGATCTCCCGCAGGCGAACGGGCTCCTCCAGAGCGCCGACAACTTCACGTGGGCGATCGGCGCGCTCGTCGGCGGTGCGCTCGTCGCGGCGACGAGCCCCGACGTGGCCTACGTGGTGAACGCGTTCAGCTTCCTCGCCTCCGCGCTCCTGATCGTCCGGATCCACGAGAGCCTCGAGGAGGCGGAGCGCGCGCCGAGCCGCGGCCACTGGCGCGATCTCGCCGATGGGTTCTCCTTCGCCCTCCGCTCGAAGTCGCTCCTCACGATCATCGTCGCGTGGAGCATCGCCGTCTTTGCCACCGCGGGTGTCAACGTCGCGGAGATCGTTCTGGCGAAGAACGTCTTCGACGCCGGTGACTTCGGCTATGGCCTCCTCGTCGCCGCCGGCGCCGTCGGGCTCATGCTCGGCAGTCTCTTCGGGGGAAGCTGGATCGAGCAGCGGGGGATGGCCGTGCCGTACGGCGTCTCGATCGGGCTGATGGCGCTCGGCTTCGGGGCGGCCGCCGTGGCGCCGAACGTCTGGGTCGCCGCAATCGTCGTCGTGGCGGCCGGCGCGGGGAACGGTGTCGCCGTGATCACGAATGCCGTCCTCGTCCAGCGCGGGGCGCCCGACCGGCTGCGCGGCAGGGCGTTCGCCGTGGTCATGAGCCTCGGCTACGCCTTCCTCGGCCTCGGCATGATCCTTGCCGGCCCGCTCACGAACGAAGCGGGAGCGCGGACCGTCTGGGCCGCTGCCGCCGGGCTTTTGGGGATTGCCGCGATCGCCGGCTTCCTCCTCGCCCGCAGGGTCGACGCCGAGACGGCACGCGTACCCGTCCGGCACGCATCCGGGGCGGAGCCCCTTCGGGATTGACCCGGGGCTGGACTCTCGACGCGCTCGTCGAGGGCGTTCGCTCCGGCGAGCGCCGCGCTCTTGCGCGTGCGATCACGCTCGTCGAGAGCTCGGATCCGCTCGCGTACGAGCTCATCCGCGAGCTCTATCCGAGCACCGGCAGCGCGTACGGGATCGGCGTCACGGGTCCACCGGGCGTGGGGAAGTCGAGCCTGATCAGCGCCCTCGTCCGCCACGTGCGTGCCGAACACGTTTCGGTCGGGGTCATCTCTGTGGATCCCTCGAGCCCGTTCACGAAGGGGGCACTCCTCGGCGACCGCATCCGGCTCGCGGACCATTTCCTCGACCCCGAGGTCTTCATCCGCTCCATGGGGACGCGCGGCCATCTCGGCGGGGTCGCCGAGGCGACGCTGCAGGCCGCCCTCGTCCTGGACGCCGCAGGCAAGGACCTCGTCTTCCTCGAGACCGTCGGGGCGGGGCAGAGCGAGGTCGAGATCATCTCGATCGCGGACACCGTCCTGCTCGTGCTCATGCCGGGCTCCGGGGACTCGATCCAGGCGCTGAAGGCGGGGATCATGGAGATCCCGGACGTGATCGCCGTCAACAAGCGCGACCACCCCGCGGCGAAGACGATGGCGAACGAGGTTCACTCGATCCTCGCGCTCGACACCGACCGTGACTGGGTGCCGCCGATCGTCCTCACCGAGGCGGTCAGCGGCGAGGGGATCGACGAGCTCTGGGGCGAGATCACCGCGCACCGAGGTCATCTCGAGTCCGGGGGCCTGCTCGCGGAGCGGCGCGCAAAGAATCTCGCAGGGGAGGTCTTTGCGGTGGCGAGCGCGCGGGCAAAGGCGCATCTGGAGGGCGCCGTAGGAGATGATCCCGAGCTACAGCGCCTGCTCGAAGCGGTTCAGCGACGCGAGCTCGACCCTTTGACGGCGGTACGCGAGATCATGGAGAAGGTGTTCAAGGTTCATGAAGACGGCGGCAGGCCCGACACTCGCTGAGATCCAGGCGGCCCGCGAGCGCATCCAGGGCCTCGCGCGCGAGACACCCGTCTACTCCTCCGAGACGCTCCGCCGCCGTAGCGGCCGCCAGGTCTTCCTCAAGGCGGAGAACCTGCAGCGAACCGGCTCGTTCAAGATCCGGGGGGCCGTCAACAAGCTCGCGACGATGACCGACGAGGAGCGGGCCGCCGGAGTCGTCACCGCGAGCGCGGGCAACCACGGCCAGGCCGTCGCCCTGGCCGCGCGCGAGGCGGGTGTGGCGGCGACGGTTTTCATGCCGCTCGACGCGCCGATGGCCAAGGTCGACGCCACGCGGAGCTACGGCGCCGAGGTGCTGCTGTCCGGCGAGGGCTTCGACGAGGCGCAGGGGGCCGCTCACGAGCGGGAGGCGGCCGGCGCGACGTTCGTCCATGCGTTCGAGGACGAGGCCGTCGTGGCCGGCCAGGGCACGCTCGGGCTCGAGCTGGCGGACCAGCTTGGCGCCGTCGAGACGCTCGTCGTGCCCATCGGCGGAGGCGGGCTTGCCTCCGGGATCGCGCTCGCGCTGCGGGAACTGCGGCCGGAGATGCACCTCGTCGGCGTCCAGGCGGCCAGCTGCGCGCCCTTCGCCGGCCTCGAGCCGAGCGGGATCACGATCGCCGACGGCATCGCCGTAAAGCAGCCGGGCGAGCTGACGAGAAGCATCCTCGCCGATCGTCTCGACGCCATCGTCACCGTCACCGACGCGGAGATCGCCGATGCGATCGTGCTCCTCTTGGAGCGCGTGAAGCTCGTCGTCGAAGGGGCAGGAGCAGCCTCGGTGGCGGCGCTTCTGAGCGGGAAGATCGAGGGCAGCGGTCCCGTCTGCGCGATTCTCTCGGGCGGGAACATCGACGCGTCGCTCCTCGTCGAGGTGGCGCGTCACGGGCTCACGCGCGCGAGCCGCTTCCTCGTCCTGCGGACGAGGATCTCCGACCGCCCGGGCGCGCTCGCCGCGCTCCTGGCTCGGATCGCCGAGCGCCGCGTGAACGTCGTCTCCGTCGACCACCACCGCGAGGGGATGGACCTGCCGGTGACAGGCACGGCAGTCGAGCTCACACTGGCCACACGTGACGAGGAGCACTGTGACGAGCTCCTTGGCTTCCTGGCCGAGTGGGGCTACGAAGCCGAGCGCGTGCGCTAGACGGTAATGGGCCTCGCGCTGGGCTCGCGCTTGCGGGAGACGTGCGTCCGGAGGCGCGTGAACACGCCGGGCCGCTCGTCGTCGAACGAGCGAGCGAGCCGTGCGCGCTCCGCGTCGCGGAGCATGTCCTCATGCCGGGCGCGTGCGATTGCGAGGTGGCTGTGAGGGCTGTAATACATGCCCACTAGACGCGTGGGCGGGCGACTTTCTTCCCTCGCTCGCTAGATTCGCGGCGTGCACAAGGATTACTCGTCGACGCCGCTCCCCAAGAAGCTCGGGATCAAGGAGGAATCGCGCGTCGCTCTCAAGAATCCGCCCGAGGGCTTCGCGGAGTTACTGGGTGTAACGCCGAGGCTCCGCGGCGAGTTCGACGCCGCGATCCTCTTCGCGACCCGTCAGGGCGAGCTGACGCGCGCCTTCACGCCACTTGCCCGGCGACTCGCGCCCGCGGGCGGCCTCTGGGTGGCGTGGCCGAAGAAGACGGCCGGTGTTCCGACTGACCTGACCTTCGACGCGGTTCAGAAAACCGGGCTCGACGCCGGGCTCGTCGACAACAAGAGCTGCGCCATCGACGACACCTGGCAGGCGGTGCGCTTCGTCATCCGGCTGCGGGACCGCTGACGAGCTCGAGCAGCCGCTCGGCGTAGCGGGGAGCGGTGGGCTCGTCCTCGTGCTGGAAGTACGCGAAGACGTCGAGCCCTGCCGTGAGCAGGGGCTCGATCCGCCTGGCTTCGGCGCTGAGATCGCCGTCCGTGTAGGGAGGGTTGCGGAGGCGCAGGTAGCGAAAATCGGCGTCGCCCTCTTCGGCGTCGACCCGCGCGACCCGGCGCTCGTCGAGCCGCGCCTGGATGTCCTTGTCCCGCCACGACTCGTGCCGGAAGTCGAGTGCCCACCGCATCGTGGGTTCGAGTGAGTCCAGCAGGAGCCGCAGGAACCCGTCGTCGCGCGCCTGCAGGACCTTGATGCGTACAGGGCCGAGCCGGTCGCCGAGCTTCGAGATCGTCTGCGCGGCGGCGTCCACGCCCTCGACGCGGCCGAACGACGTCACCCGGCGGGCGAGTGTGACTGCGAACTTGAAGCCGGGCTCGGTCTGGCCGGCCCACCGCTCGAACTGATCCTCGGCGGGAAGCCGGCGGAAGGTCGAGTTGAGCTCGACCGTGTTCACCCTGGTCGCGTAGAAGCGCAGGAAGTCCGCCGGCTTCGAATCCGCCGGGTAGAAGTCGCCTTTCCAGGTCGCGTACGAGAAGCCGGACGAGCCGGCGTAGAGGCGTGCCGCGGCTACGAGCCCTCGATGACCTCGTAGATCTCGTCCGCCTCGAGGCCGTGGGCGTCGCGGTGGACGCGCGCGGCGGTCTCGGCGTCGGGAGCCTCGACGAGGCAGAAGATCTTGCCCTCGGCCTCGCTCACCCAGTAACTCTTGTAGTTGACGCCGTGGTCACCCTGAATGGCGACGTCCTTGGCGTGAGCGTCGCGAACGGCGTCGCAGGAGACGCCTCCGTCCATGTTGTGTACGTCCATGAAAAGCGGCATGTGCTACCTCCCTAGAAGAGACGCGCGGATGCTATCGGAGCGCCGCGTTTCGGCAAGGCACATCTCGCCTCGCCTTCGTCGCGTCCTTGCACATTGGGCGCGCCACGCTTGCGTATTTGCGGAGTACGCTGGAAAGCGGGTGGTGGTTTGGGGTGGCCCCAACTAAAAGCCGAGCCCGCGTGCGATCACGAGGCGCTGGATCTCGTTCGTGCCCTCGCCGATCTCCAGAACCTTCTGGTCGCGGTAGAGCCGCGAGACCGCGTACTCGTCCATGAACCCGTAGCCGCCGTGGATCTGGACGGCCGCGTTGACGACCCGGTTCGCCAGTTCGCCCGTGTAGAGCTTCGCGATCGCCGCGGCCTGCGCGAACGGCCGCCCCCGATCCTTGAGCCACGCCGCCTTGTAGACGAGGTTTCGTCCGGCCTCGATCTCGGTCGTCATGTCGGCGAGCTGGAACTGGATCGCCTGGAACTTGCCGATCGGCTGCCCGAATTGCTTCCGCTCCCGGGCGTAGGCCGAGGCCAGGTCGAATGCGCCCTGCGCGAGCCCGAGACCCATCGCCGCCACCGAGATCCGGCCGCCGTCGAGGATCTCCAGGAACTGACGCAGGCCCGCGCCACGCTCGCCGAGGAGGTGATCCTCGGGAACAGCGCAGTCGCGGAACGACAGCTCGCGCGTGTCCGATGCGCGCCAGCCCATCTTCCGCATCGGCGCGGAGATCTCGTACCCCTCGGTGCCGTTCGGGACGACGATGTTGGAGATCTCGTCGTCGCCCGTCCGCGCCGTGATCGTCACGAGCGCCGTCACGTCGGTGCCCGCGTTCGTGATGAAGATCTTCGACCCGTTCACGACCCAGCTCCTGTCGCGAAGCTCCGCCGACGTGCGCGTCGCCCCGGCGTCCGATCCGGCTTCTGGCTCAGTCAGCCCGAACGCGGCGAGTCGGCGACCCGAAGCGAGATCCGGGAGCCACCGAGCCTTCTGCTCGTCGGAGCCGAACAGGAAGATCGGCATCGTCCCGAGTGAGGTGTGCGCCGCGACGGTGATCGCAATGGACGAGTCGATGCGCGTCAGCTCCTCGATCGCGACGGCGTAGGCGAGCGTGTCGCCGCCTCCGCCTCCGTGCTCCTCGGGAATCGGGATGCCCATGAGCCCCAGCTCGGCGAGCGCTGCGACGATGTCATGAGGAAAGCGGTGCTCGCGATCGAGCTCCTCGGCGACGGGCGCGATGCGCTCCTCCGCGAAGTCGCGAACCGTCTGCCGTAGCAGCTGGTGGTCGTCGGAGAGGTCGAAGTCCACTAAGAGAAGCGGCGGGCTAGCTCCGCGAGGAGCCGCACGCCGTACCCGGTGGCGCCGGGGGCGCCGTAGTAGTCATCGCGCGACCGCTCGAGGTAAGCCGTGCCCGCGATGTCGAGGTGGGCCCACGGGCCCTCGCCCACGAACTCCTGCAGGAAGCGGGCGGCGAGGATCGGCGAGGCCTGCCGGTATTCGGAGGAGTTCTTCATGTCGGCGTACGGCGACTCGATGAAGCGCCGGTAGGTCTCGTGCAGGGGCATGATCCAGGCGTGGTCGCCGCTCTCCTCGGCGGCGGCGCGAATCTCCTGCGCCCAGGCATCGTCGTTGGCGAAGAGGCCTGCGTAGTAGTCGCCCATCGCGATGACGATGGCGCCGGTGAGCGTGGCCAGGTCGAGGATGTGCGTCGCGCCGTTTCGCCGCGCATGAGTGAGGGCGTCCGCGAGAATCAGCCGCCCTTCCGCATCCGTGTTGGTGACCTCGATGGTCTTGCCGTTCAGCGCGGTGATGATGTCACCGGGCCGGTACGAGCCGCCGCCGGGCATGTTCTCGCACGAGGGCACCACGGCCAGGACCTTCACCGGGAGTGCGAGCTCGGCGATCGCCCCCATCGCGGCCAGGACGGCGCCACCCCCGCCCATGTCCGTCTTCATCTCCTCCATGCGGTCGGCGGGCTTGAGGGACAGGCCGCCCGAGTCGAACGTGATCGCCTTCCCGACGAAGCCGAGGACCACGTCGCCCTGTGTCGCCGCGGGAGGCTCGTACGAAAGCGTGATGAGGCGCGGCGGATTCTCGCTCCCCTGGCTGACTGCGGTGAAGGCACCCATCCCAGCCTCGCGGATCTCGTCGGGGCCGAGCGCGGAGAAGCTCATGGGCTCGAAGCGGCTCGCGGCGTCCTCGGCGAACTCGGCCAGAGTGGTCGGGGTGCAGACGTTCGGCGGCGCATTCACGAGATCGCGGCAGCGGTTCGTCCAGGAAGCGATGACATTCGCGCGCTGCGCCTCGTCGGCGACCCCGCCAGCGCCGGGGCCGCAGAGAACCAGTCGTTCGACCGCCGCGTGTTCGTCCTTCGTCTTCCAGATCCCGGCGTCGTAGGGGCCGAGCGCCATGCCGTCGACCACGGCGCGCGCCTGCTCCGCCGCCGGGAGGCCGTTCTCGCTCAGGATCCACGCGACGGTCTTCCCGCCCAGCTCGCTTGCGCGCCGGGCGACAGCAGAAGCCGCCGTGCGCAGGCTGTCCGAGTCTCCGTCCGCGCCGATGCCGCCGACTGCGAGCCGGTGGGCTTTGAGCGCGTTTCGCGTGTGCAGGAGGGTGACTCGGCCGCGTTCGCCCTTGAGCTCCCCGTCCTCGATCAGGTGCTGAATCCCCCCGTCGACCAAGCGGTCGAGCTCTTGGCCCGCCGGCGGGAGCTCGGTTGGCTCCGGGACGGCGAAAGCCAGGACGTCCGCGGCGACCTCCGCCGGCGAGCCTTCGACGACGTCGATCTCCATGGGCGCGCGGGGATGCTATCCGAACAGGTTCGTACCTTGTTCCTCGAATGAGGGATATCGAAGAAATCCCTCAGGTCGATGAGAGGGATGCGCAATGAGCGCAGCTCTACCCTCTCCGCCCGCACCCTCCCCTCGCGGGCGAAACCCTCTCCCGGTAGAAGCCCTCCAGAATCACCTCGGAGGGCTTCTGCGTGAGCGGGAAGAGCTCCACGCTGCCGCGTCGCCGCTCGCGCTCGAGCGCAACCGCCGCGAGATCGTGCGCACCCAGTGGGAGCTCTCCTACGCGCTGATCGCGCGGTACGCGTCCGCCTAAGCGTGGGTATCCTCGCGCCGGTGCGCGGGGTGGACAGAAAGGCGATGGCCGCGCTTTCGTCCGGTCATCTTGCAACGGACCTCGCGCAGGGGTCCCTGCCCGCGCTGCTGCCGTTTCTGAAGACCGAGTTCGACCTCTCCTACACCGCTGCCTCGGCTCTCGTCCTCGCCGCCACGATCAGCTCCTCGCTGATCCAGCCGCTCTTCGGGCTCTGGTCGGACGTGCGGGGCGCCCTCTGGTTGCTCCCGGCCGGGGTGGCTCTTGCGGGCGTCGGGATGGCGCTTGCCGCCGCGGCACCGTCCTACCCGCTCATCTTCATCGCGGTCCTCGCTGCAGGCATCGGCGTCGCCGCCTACCACCCCGAAGGATCGAAGTTCGCGAACTACGCGAGCGGTTCGCGGCGTGCGAGCGGGATGTCGTTCTTCTCGGTGGGCGGGAACATCGGCTTCGCGCTCGGGCCCGTGTACGCCTCGGCGCTCATCCTCGCCTTCGGCCTTGATGGTGGGCTGCTCATCGCGCTACCGGGCCTCGCCGTCGCCACCGGGCTCGTCTTCATGCTCCGCTACCTATCGACCTTCGTACCGGCCGAGTCGCCGCGCGTGCAGCGGGAACTGGCCGCCAAGACGGAGACCCGCGGGCTCGTCCTGCTCCTCTTCGTCGTCGGCTTGCGAAGCGTCGCGCACATGGGCCTCTTCACCTTCATCCCGCTTTGGGAGATCCACAACGGCCACGGCGAGGCGTACGGCACGTTCGTGCTCGCGCTCTTTCTCTTCGCGGGGGCGGTAGGCACGCTCGCCGGCGGCCCACTGGCCGACCGCTTCGGACGGCGGCCGGTGCTGCGCGGGAGCTTCCTCGCTGCGACGCCGCTCATCCTCGTCTACGTGCTGGTCGGCGGGCCGATCGGCGTTTTCGCGGTTACGCTCTCGGGCGCCTGTGTCATCGGAACCTTCGGTGTCAGCCTCGTCATGAGCCAGGAGTACATGCCCGGCCGCGTCGGCATGGCCTCCGGACTCTCCATCGGGCTTGCTATCGGCCTCGGCGGTGTCGCCGCGCTCGTGCTCGGCGCCCTCGCGGACACCGTCGACCTCGAGGCTGCGGTGCTGGCCACGGCCGTCGGCCCCGCGCTCGCGCTCGCGGTCACCTTCCTGCTTCCGCCCGCCCCGGGCCGTCGCATCGTCGGGCGGGAGCCGGAGCCCGCGTCCGCGACGCTGTGAGGTACGAATCCGCACAGGAGTTCTTCGACGACCTGGCGATGCGGGCCGACCCCGCGCGCGCCGGCGACCTGAGCGCCTCCTACCGCTTCGACATCGCGGAGAGGGGAAGCTGGCACGTGGACGTCGACAACGGCGCCGTCGCGGTCTCGGAGTCCCAGGAGCCGGCCGACTGTGTCATCGCCACCGACGAGCAGACCTTTCTGGCCGTGGTCAGGAACGAGCAGAACCCCATGGGCGCCTTCATGACCGGAAAAATCCGGGTCGAAGGCGACCTGGGGCTCGCTCTTCGGTTGCGCGACCTCGTGGGCTAGCGGCCGACCGACTGCGCGGTCTTCTCCGCCTGGCCGGCGTGCTCGCCCTCGCCGAACTCCTCGACGATCTTGGCGCAGAAGGCAGGCAGATCGTCGGGCTTGCGGCTCGAGACGAGCCCCGCGTCCACGCAGACTTCCTCGTCGACCCAATTGCCGCCCGCGTTCAGGATGTCGGTGCGGAGGGTCGGCCACGACGTGATCGTGCGGCCCTTCACGACTCCGGCCTCGACGATCGTCCACGGCCCATGGCAGATGACGCCGACCGGCTTGCCCTGCTCGAAGAAGTCGCGTACTAAGCCGACGGCGTTCTCGTCGCCGCGCAGGAAGTCGGGGTTGGCGACCCCGCCGGGCAGGACGAGGGCGTCGTAGTCGGCCGCATCGGCCTGGGCGACCTCCGTGTCCACAGTGAACGTGTCGCCCTGCTCGAGGTGGTTGAAGGCCTGGATCTCGCCGGACGCGATGGAGACGAGTTCCGGCTCGCCGCCGGCGTCCTGTATTGCCTTCCACGGCTCGGTGAGCTCGATCTGCTCGACGCCGTCGGCAGCGAGGAACGCGACCTTCTTCCCTTGTAGTTGGTTCGCCATGAATCCCCCTCGGATGGTTTCTCCGGGCGGCTACCCGCCGTGGATCCGCGGAAACATCAAGGCGAGAGCAGCGTTGCCTCCCAGGAGCCGTCGGCCGTGCGGCTGTAGCGAACGCGCTCGTGCAGCCGGTTGGGACGGCTCTCCCAGAACTCGATCGTCTCCGGGCGGAGCACGTAACCGCCCCACCAGTCGGGCAGCGGTACGTCGTCTCCGAACCGGGCCTCGGCCGCGGCGAAGGCGGCGTCGAGCTCGGCCTTGCTCCCGAGCGGAGAGCTTTGGCGGGACGCCCACGCGCCCAGGCGGCTGCCTGCGTCACGCGTCGCGAAGTAGGCCTCGGACTCGGCCCGCGGCACCTTCTCGACGGTGCCCGTCACCAGCACCTGCCGCCGGGGCTCCGTGTGCCAGAGGAAGGTGAGCGCGGCGTGAGGGTTGGCGGCGAGTTGGCGGCCTTTGCGGCTTGCGTAGTTCGTGAAGAAGACGAAGCCGCGCTCGTCCACCCCTTTGAGGAGGACGGTGCGGGCGGAGGGCCGGCCGGCCTCGTCGGCGGTTGCGAGCGTCATTGCCTCGGGCAAGGTCACGCCTGCGGCCGCGGCCTCCCCCTGCCACTCCCTGAATCGTGCGAGCGGATCCGTCATTCCTCGAGCTCCACGAGGAGGGCGCCCCCGTCGACGCGCTCGCCCTCGGCCACGTGCACCTTGCGCACGACGGCTTCGTAGGGAGAGACGAGGGGCGTCTCCATCTTCATCGCCTCGAGGACGACGAGCGGCTGGCGCGGCTCCACCCGGTCTCCCTCCGAGGCGAGCACGCGGATGACGACGCCGGGCATGGGAGCGGTGAGCGTGCTCTGACCGCCCGCCGCGTCCCCGCGCACGGTTGCCTCCACGGTGGGCGGCGCCGCGCGCGGCGGGGCGGGCCCGTTGAGGCGCCACGAGCCGTGCCAGGGGCGCGAGATGCGGCGGGGGCGGGAGAGCGGCGGGTTCTCGTCGAGGAAGGCGGTCGTCGCCTCGCCGGCGCGAAGCTCGGGGTGGCCGACGAGCCAGCGGAGGAAGGGAAGGTTCGTCTCGACACCGCGAACCTCCGTTTCGCGCAGCGCGGCCGCCAGCGCGGCAAGCGCTTCCTCGCGCGTCTCCTCGTGGGCGATCAGCTTCGCAATGAGCGGGTCGTAGGCAACCGGGATCTCGTCGCCCTCCTCCACGCCCTGGTCGACGCGGATCCCTGCGGGGAGCCGCAGACGTGTGATCGTGCCGGTGCGGGGGAGGAAGGTGCGCGGGCCCTCCGCGTAGAGGCGCGCCTCGATCGCGTGCCCCTCCGGCTCGCGCGCCTCGATCTCCAGCGACTCGCCCGACGCGATGCGGAGCTGCTGCTCGATGAGATCCAAGCCTGTGACGAGCTCGGTGACCGGGTGCTCGACCTGGATGCGCGCGTTGAGCTCGAGGAAGAAGAACTCGCCGCCCGCGAGCATGAACTCGGCCGTGCCCGCACTCTCGTAGCCCACGGCGCGTGCGAAGGCGACGGCGGCCTCGCCCATCTCCGCGCGAAGGTCGGGCCCGACCGCGGGCGACGGGCTCTCCTCGAGAATCTTCTGGTGGCGGCGCTGCACCGAGCAGTCGCGCTCGCCGAGGTGAAGCGTGGTCCCTTGCGAGTCGGCGAGAAGTTGGATCTCCACGTGGCGAGGGCGCTCGACGTAGCGCTCGCAGAAGACGCGGTCGTCGGCGAACCCCGACGCGGCCTCGCGACGCGCGGCTTCCAGGGCCTCCTCGAGCTCGTTCGGAGAGCGGACGAGACGCATGCCGCGGCCGCCTCCACCGGCGGCCGCCTTGACCATCAGCGGGAAGCCGATCTCCTCCGGGTCGCCGCTCGGCACGACCGGAACGCCCGCCTCCGCCGCGAGCCGTTTCGCCTCGAGCTTGTCTCCGGACGCGCGGATCGCCTCGGGTGACGGGCCCACGAAACGAAGACCGGCGGCGATGATCGCGGCGGCGAAGTCGGCGTTCTCGGCGAGGAACCCGTAGCCGGGGTGAACCGCGTCGGCGCCGGCTTGCCTCGCTGCGGCGACGAGGCCTTCGCTGTCGAGATAGCCGGGCACCTCCACCGTCTCGGCGGCGCGGCGCGTGTGGAATGCGCCTGCATCGTCGCGCGCGGCCACGGCCACCGTCGCGATCCCGAGGCGGCCGCAGGTTCGAAAGATCCGCGCGGCGATCTCGCCGCGGTTGGCTACGAGGAGCTTTCTGATCTCCATCCGG
>DATEOR010000004.1:0-19620 GCA_035273885.1 Gaiellaceae bacterium | reverse complement strand
GGCGTTGATCCGGAACTCGATTGCGTGACCCCTGAGGTCCGCGCGCCCCTCGCGCGGGAGGCCCTCTCCGGCCGCGACCGCGAGCTGGGCGTGGGCGAGGTCGATACCGGTGACCAGCTCGGTCACCGGGTGCTCGACCTGCAGTCGCGTGTTCATCTCGATGAAGTAGAAGCGGCCCTCGGCGTCGAGCAGGAACTCCATCGTTCCGGCGCCCCGGTAGCGCAGGGCCTCGCAGGCGCGCTGTCCGGCGGCTTGCATGTCTTCGCGGATCTCGGGGGTGACGGCGGGCGAGGGCGACTCCTCCACGAGCTTCTGGTGGCGGCGCTGAATCGAGCAGTCGCGCTCGCCGAGCGTGAGGACCGCCCCCTCGCCGTCGCCGAGCACCTGGATCTCGACATGGCGGGCACCCCCGACCGCCTTCTCGACGTAGAGGGAACCGTCGCCGAATGCCGACTGCGCCTCCGACGAGGCGGTGCGGTACGCGGCTTCGAGCTCATCGGCCGATTCGACGAGGCGCATGCCACGTCCGCCTCCGCCGGCGGAGGCCTTCAGCAGAACCGGGAAGCCGACCTCCTGAGCGACGTCGCGCGTCTGGTCGAGGTCGACCGCCCCGTCCGAGCCGGGGACGAGCGGCACTCCCGCTTCGGCCATGGCCTCCTTGGCCGCGATCTTGTCGCCCATGGTCTCGATCGTCTCCGCGCGCGGGCCGATGAAGACGAGGTCGTTGTCCTCGCAGGCCAACGCGAAGGCGGCGTTCTCGGCCAGGAAGCCCCAGCCCGGATGAACCGCGTCGCACTCGGTGGTCGTCGCGGCGGCCACGAGCGACGGGATGCGGAGGTAGCTCTCGGCCGGGAGCGGCGGGCCGATGTGTACCGCGCGGTCGGCAAGCTTCACGTGCAGGCTGTCGCGGTCGGCCGTCGAGTAGACGGCGACAGCCTCGACGCCGAGCTCGCGACAGGCGCGGATGATGCGGACGGCCACCTCGCCGCGGTTGGCGATCAGGACGCGCTTGAACATTCGCTATGTGGTCTCGGAGTCGGCGCGTTTCGCCCGCCACGTGCGCGCTTTTCGACGCTACGCTCGAAGCGGAGGGAGGCCCGCGGCGGCCCCGGGGTTGCCTCGACTCGAAAGGACACTAGAGCGCGTCGAGCGGGCGGCCGTTCAGCGGCTCGAGCTCGAATAGGAGCTGCCCGTACTCGACCGCCTGGGCGTTCTCGACGCAGACCTTCCGCACGACCGCCTCGTCGTCCGCCTTCACCTCGTTCATGAGCTTCATCGCCTCGAGGATGCAGAGCGTCTGCCCCGGCGCCACCGGATCGCCCTCCTCCACGAACGGATCCGCCCCCGGCTCCGGCGCGCGATAGAACGTTCCGACCATCGGCGACTCGATGCGGATCGTCCCGTCAGCGGGAGGCGCGACGGGCGCCTCGGCGTCACCCGCGGGCTGAGCAACCGGGACCGCGGCGCCGACTCCGGGCACTGCCGCCGCCTCGTCGCTTCGGCGCACCGTCACGCGCGTCTCGCCCTCTTCGATCGTGACCTCGCCGATGCCCGACTCCTGCACGATGCGAATGAGCTCCCGGATGCGCTCGGCTTCGCCCTGCTCGAGCCCGGCGCGCGCGAGGCTCTCTGCATCTCCGCCACGGCTCCGGATCGAGCGCAGCAAGGGCTCGGCCTCCTCTCCGAAGAGCGCGAGCAGGAGGAGATCCTCGTCGCTCGCGGCGAGGCCCTCGGCGGCGTGGCGCACGTCGTCCAGCTCGACCGGCTTCTCCTCGCGCTGCGCGCCCTCCCCGATGAGCTGCACCGCGCGCCGGACGACGGGATCTATTTCCGCAGGCGGCGAGCCGAAGCGCCCCTCGATCAGGTCGCGCAGCTCGTCGACGACAAACTGCCAGCGCTGCGCGGAAAGCACGTGGAGAACGGCCTGCGACCCGAGGATCTGGCCGATCGGAGACGCGAGCGGCGGCCACCCACATTCGCGCCGAAGCTCGGTGAGCTCGTCGAGGACCTCGTCGAGTCGGTCGGAAAATCCGTGCGCGCGAAGGTTCGCGTCGAGTTCGGCGACGAGCCCGGCCGGGAGGCTGTGCTCGGCTGCCCGAACGGCCACGCGCGGCGAGAGCGGCGGCACGGGGACGTCGCCCAAGGCGTCGTCCACCAGCTCCGAGCCGCGCCAAAGCGTCTCCAGGTCGACGCCAGCGTCCACGCCGAGCCCGGCGAGCGACTGCGTGAACGACTCGGCCGAGACACGATGAAGCGAAAGTGCGATCGGGTACAGCGCGCACGCGATTACGGCCGCACCGGCACGCGCCGCTTCGAGAGATGCTGCCAGCGCAGCCCCGCCGGCTCCTTGGCAATGGAGGCCGACGGGCAGCTCGCTCGCTTCGCCGACGCGTTCGACCAGCTCGCGCGCCTTCGCCGGGTCGAGCGATCCGGAAGGATCGTGGATCAGAACACGCGACGCGCCGAGTTCGCCCAGATGGTTGGCACGGTCGAGGAGGACGTCCCCCTCGCCGCTCAGCCCCGGGCTGTAGACAAGCCCGACCGTGAGTTCCTTCTTGGCCTCGCGAATCGCCTCCGCCGCGTCCTGCAGATTTGCAAGGTCGTTCAGTGGGTCGTGGATCCGGAAGATGTCGATTCCGCTCTCCGCGGCGCTGGCGACGAAGCGCGACACGAGATCGCGCGAGAGTGGGCGCGAGCCGACGAGGAGCCTTCCTCGCAGCGCGATGCCGAGGGGCGTCGAGCAGCGCGAGCGGATTGCGCGGATGCGCTCCCATGGGCTCTCGACGCCCCGGCGCACAGCCGAGTCGAAACAGCCTCCACCCGATACTTCGAGGTACGCAAACCCTGCCTTGTCGAGAATCTGCGCGAGCTCGAGGACGCGCGAGGACTGCATCTGCTGCGCGAGCGGCTCCTGCGAGAGGAGCCGGATGCTGGTGTCGACGAGGGCGGGCACGCCTAGGCCCGTGAGATGTACCGCGCCTCGCGCGTGTCGACCTTGATGCGGTCGCCGACGTTCACGAAGAGCGGCACCTGGACGACCGCGCCGGTCTCGAGGGTGGCGGGCTTGGTCACGTTGGAGACCGTGTCACCCTTCACCCCGGGCTCGGTCTGGACGACGGAAAGCTCGACGGATGCGGGGAGGTCGACCGCCGAGGGCCGGCCGTTGACGAGGAGAAGCATGACCTCGCTGGAGGGCTGCATGAAGGGCAGCTGATGCTCGAGATCCGTGTGCGGAAGCGAGATCTGCTCGTAGTTGCCCGTGTCCATGAACACGACTTCGTCCCCCGCGTCGTAGAGGTACTGGACGCTCTTCGTCTCGGTGCGGATGCGCGGCATCTTCTCGCCCGCGCGGAACGTGCGGTCGACGACCGAGCCCGAATCGAGGCTCTTGAGCTTCGTGCGCACGAACGCGCCTCCCTTGCCGGGCTTGACGTGCTGGAACTCGACGATGCGCCACACCTGCCCGTCGAGCTCGACGTGCATGCCGTTCTTGAACTGGTTGGTCGAGACTGTTTCGGCCAAAGCTGAGCCAGTCTAGTTGAGGGTCACCAGTTCCTTGGTGAAGGCACTCAAGACGTCGGCGCCGTCCTCCGTGACCACCACGAGGTCCTCGATTCGGACGCCGCCGCGACCGGCGAGATAGACGCCCGGCTCCACGGTGACGACGTTCCCTGAGACGAGCGCGCCTCCGGTCGTCTGGCGCAACACTGGAAGCTCGTGCACCTCCAGGCCGACCCCGTGGCCGAGCCCGTGGAGGACCTCGTAGCCCGAATCTTCGATCTCCGTTCGGGCGATCGAGTCGAGGCTCTGCGAGTCTGCGCCCGCGCGGACCTCGGCGAGCGCGGCCCCCTGGGCTTTCTGGCAGACGGCGTACGCTTCGTGCAGCTCTTCGGAGAGCTCGCCCGTCGCGAACGTACGCGTACAGTCGGAGCAATACCCGTCCACCTTCGCGCCGAGGTCGACGACGACGGTCTCGCCGGCGCCGAGCTCGCGATCGCCCGGATGATGGTGTGGCAGCGCAGCGTTCGGACCCGAGCCCACGATCGGCGGGAAGGAGATGTCATCCGCCCCCGCCTCGTGGATCGCGCGCACGATCCACCACGCGATGTCGGCTTCGGTCCTGCCGACGAAGCTCTCCGCGGCGAAGCGCGCGAGCACGGAGTCGACGACCTCCGCCGCGCGGCGGATGGCGTCGAGCTCGGCCGGCTCCTTGACCGCGCGCAGCGCCATCGGGACCGAGGCGGCCGGGACGAGCTCCACTTCGGTCGAGAGAAGATCGGCGTGGCGGGCGACCGTGACGTGGTCGGACTCGAATGCGACCGGCCCGTCGGCAAGGCGGCCGAGCTCCTTCGCCAGCCCGGGCAGGAAGTCGCGCTCGACGACCTCAACCTCGACCCCGTCGACTGCGCGCGCGGCCTCGGCATAGCGCCCGTCCGTCAGCAGCACGACATTCTCGCCTCGCACGAGCACGAATGCGTTCGAGCTCTCGAACCCGGTCAGGTAGCGAACGTTCACCGGGTTGGAGACGAGAAACGACCCCACCTCGAGCCGCTTCATCTCGGCGCGCAGGCGATCTACGCGGCCGTTCAACGTTTGCCCTTGCCCTTGTGCGCGAGGAACACGAGAGCATCCTGATACCCCTCCGGGCCCTTGCCGATCACGCGATGGTCGACGACGTCCTCGATCACGGAGACGCGCCGCCACTCCTCGCGGGCCGTGATGTCCGAGAGGTGCACCTCGACGACCGAGACGGGGAAGAGTTCGAGCGCATCTCGAATCGCGTAGCTGTAGTGCGTCCAAGCGCCCGGGTTCACGATCACGCCGTCGGCCCAGCGCCGCGCCTCGTGGCAGGTGTCGATGAACTCGCCCTCGTGGTTCGTCTGGATGCAGCGCACCGCGCAGCCGAGTTCTTTCGCCCAACCGTAGATCCGGGTCTCGAGCTCCGGGTAGGACATCCCGCCGTAGAGCGCCGGATCCCGCTCGGCGAGCGCGTTCAGATTGGCACCGTTGAGCACCAGGACTTGCACCGGCCGAGTCTACTTCCGGATCAGCGCTTCGAGCGCTTCTCGGGCGGCGTCGTCCGGAAGGGTCGTGACGATCGGCTTGCCGGGCTCCTCGAGCAGGACGAAGACCCCCTCGCCCTTCTTGTCACGCTTGAGAGCCGCCCACGCCGCGTCGCGGTCGGCGGATACGGGCGCGGGCCGCAGGAGGTCCTCGACGACCTCGGTGCCGAGTCCCGAGAGGCGCAGGGCCGCAAGGAGACCCAGCGCCACGGCCTCCCCGTGCGTGACGGTGTAGCCGGAGCCCGACTCGAGGGCGTGCGCGAAGGTGTGCCCGAGATTGAGAATCGTCCTTCGTCCCTCTCGCTCGAACGGATCGGACAGGACGACGCCCGCCTTGAACGCGGCGCATGCACGTACCATCTCGGCCTCCGGCAGCTCCCAGACCTTCTCGCCCGAGAGGAGGCCGGTCTTCACCACCTCGGCCATCCCGCCGCGGCGCTCGGCCTCCGGAAGCGTGGCGAGGTAGGCCTGGTCGAGCACGACGGCCCGGGGGAAGTGAAACGCGCCGGCGAGGTTCTTGCCGCGCGAGGTGTCGATGCCGGTCTTCCCGCCGATGGCCGCGTCGACCTGGCCGAGCAGTGTTGTCGGCACCGCGATCCAGTCGACACCGCGCAGGTACGTGGCGGCGACGAAGCCGGCCACATCCGTCGTCGACCCACCTCCGAAGGCAAGCAGCGTCCCCCCGCGGCCGAGCTCGATGTCGTTCCAGAGCCGCTCGACGACGTCGTGCTCCTTGGCCCGCTCGCCGGCGGGCACCGGGTGCACGGGGCCCTCGACGGGAGGATCGTGCAGCGTGAGCACGTGCTGATCGGCGACGACGGCGAGCGGACCCGAGATCGGCGGTGGCGCCACGTGACCCATCCGGATGCCGAGCGCGGCGAGGACGGTCCCGTCGGGATCGGCGGCGGACGCGTCGGCCGTTTCTGCGTAGAGGCTCTGGCGCTCGGCGAAGAGCCGCCTGAAGTCGCCCTCGTCCCGGGCGAGCGGCCTGTCCGACCCGCTCACCCGCGCCCAGGCTGCGTCCGGGTCGACCTCCACCTGCACGGCGAAGGCGTGTGCGCGCAGCCGCTCACGTGTCTTCTCCGAGAGCACCGCGCCGCCGCCGAGCGCGATCACGGACGGCGGTCCCGCCAGCGTCTCTGCGACCAGCTGCTCCTCGAGCCGCCGGAACTCCGGCTCGCCGCGCTCGAAGAGCTCGGGAATCGGCCCGTGCAGGCGCTCGATCTCCGCGTCGGTGTCCACGAACGGACGAGCCGTACGCGCGGCGACCTCGCGGCCGATCGTCGACTTCCCCGCCCCCATGAAGCCGATGAGGGCGAGGTGCTTTCCTAGCGCGCCTACCTCGGAGACCAGGGGATCCGCTCCACGTACGCGCGCCACGCGCCGACGAAGTCCCCCACCGAGTCTCCGCCGAACTTCTCCCTCGCCGCCCGCGCGAGCTCGAACGCGACGCATGCCTCGGCCACCACGGCGAGCGCCTCGACAGCAGCAACGTCCGAGCGCTCGACGAGAGCCTGGGCGGGCTCGCCGGACTCGAGGTCTGCGGAGCGCAACGGCTTCATCAGCGTCGGCAGCGGCTTCATCGCCGCGCGGACGACGATCTCCTCGCCGTTGGACACTCCCGCCTCGATCCCCCCGGCACGGTTCGTCTCGCGCCTATAGCCGCCCGCGTCGCGCAGGATCTCGTCATGGGCCTCCGAGCCGCGCAGTCCGGCCAGGGCGAAGCCGTCCCCGATCTCGACGCCCTTCACCGCCTGGGTGCCCATGAGCGTCCAGGCGAGGCGCGCGTCCAGGCGTTCCTCCTTCGTCGCGTAGGAGCCGAGCCCCGGAGGGGCGCCCTTCGCACGCACCTCGACGATGCCGCCGACGGTGTCGCGGTCGGCCCGCGCGGCGTCGATCCTCTCCTCGAGGTCAGCGCCGACGACCGTGCTGGAGACCTCGATGCCGATCTCCGCGCCGAGCGCCTTCGCGACCGCGCCACCCGCCACGATCGCTGCGGTATGCCGCGCGCTCGCCCGCTCGAGGGCGTCGCGCGCATCCGAGAGCTCGTACTTCATGACGCCCGCGAGATCGGCGTGGCCGGGCCGCGGGAGCGTCACCGGCTCCTTGCCTTTACCCTCCGGGTCACCCTCCGGCGGCCAGGGGTTCATCCCCCACTCCCAGTTCTTATGGTCGCGGTTTCGGACGAGGAACGCGAGGGGCGTACCGAGCGTGCGGCCGTGACGGAGCCCGGCGAGCACCTCGATCGTGTCCGTCTCGATCTGCTGCCTCGGACTGCGTCCGTACCCCTGCTGGCGCCGGTGCAGGTCGGCTTCGATCGCCGCGCGATCGAGCCCGAGGCCCGCGGGCAGGCCGGTGACGATCCCCACCAGAGCGGGGCCGTGAGATTCGCCGGCGGTCGTCAGCGTGAGCGCCACGACGAAAGCCTATGGCTCAGGCTTCGAGGAGGCGATCCCGGTACGCGAGGGCAACTGCCTGCGCGCGGCTCTTGACGCCGAGCTTCGAGAGGATGTGCTCGATGTGCGTGCCGACGGTCTTTTGGGTGATGACGAGCTCATCCGCGATCTCGGCCTGCGGCTTGCCCTCCGCGAGCAGACCGAGCACCTCGAGTTCGCGCTTCGTCAGGCGCGAGAGACCTCGAGGCTGGGCAGGAGCGTGCGACCTCCCCAGAAGCGGTTGTACACGGGCGACGAGCTCGTCCGGGGCAAACGGCTTGACGACATAGTCGTCCGCGCCGATCAGAAGCCCAGCCACCCGGTCGAACGACTCCACGCGCTCGCCGGAGAGGAAGACGATCGGCAGTCCCATGCCGAAGCGGTCCCGGAGCCGCCGGCAGACCTCGTAGCCCGAGACCAGGGGCAGGTTGACGTCCAGGATGACGAGCGCGGGCGCGTCACCGGCGACGAAGTCCAGCGCTTCGTCCGCAGTCTCCACCTCGTGTGTCTCGAAGCCAACCGCGCCCAATGCTTCCGCGACAAGCATGCGACAGCACGGGTCGTCGTCAACCACCAATATCTGCCCGGTCATGCTTCTCCTGTTCCGACGGCCGGAACGCCCCGCGAGAGTTCTAACGCGTAACGACTCAGGGTTCAACCCCCCCAAGGGACACTTACGACTCCGCTGAAAATCCCGTACGTACCTCGGGCTTTCGTCGTACACCGAAATAGGGTTATCGGCCCCTGTGCGCCGGTCGGTCGCGGTAGTACGTTGAAGCGGCCGCTTCACAGTGGGGGCGGCAGCTGGAAAGGAGGTGGGCCAGGAACGGCTGCGGCATGCAACTGCGGCATGCAGACGCCGAACACTTAACGAGAGGAAGACACAATGAAGAGGACTCGCGCGCTGCCGGCGCGCCTGGCGTGGGCCATTGCGGCGCTCGCGCTTCTCACATTCTGTGTGGGAGCCGCGGTCGCCGACCCGGGGGTCGACCCCGTGACCGTACACGCCACCCTCGCCCCCGACGGCAGCATCACCGTCGGCAAGACGGTGCACACCACAGCGATCCCACCGCTCGTCGACATCTGTCTCGTCGAGGACGAGACGGGCAGCTTCGGCGACGACATCGACAATCTGCAAGCCCTCGCGGGTCCGGGCGGGCCCCTCATCACAGCCCTCGACGCCACGGGCGTGAACTACGCGAGCTGCGTCTACGGGTTCCGTGACTTCGACCAGGACAGCTGGGGCAACACGGGCGACTGGGTCGTCCGGCGCCTGGCCGATGTGACACCCGGCGGCGGCGGCTTCGTCGCCGGTGTTCCGGCGCTCACGGCCGGCGGCGGCAACGACACGCCCGAGGCCCAGCTCGAGGCCCTGCACTACATCGCCGACACGGCGCATCCCGCGATCGACTCGAACGGGAACGCGAGCACGCTGGACGCACAGGACACGCCTGCAGGGCAGCAGCCCAGCTGGCGGCCGCTCACACGAAGGGTTGCCCTCCTCGCCACCGACGCCGACTGTCACGTCACGGGCGACGCGGGCGGCTGGCCGGGTGACGCGGGAACAGCGAGTGCCGCGACGACCGCCGGGATCCTGGCGGCCAACGGCATCACCGTGATCGGGCTCACGCCCGGCGGCGCAGGGACGAACACGTGCGTGGACGCACTCGCCTCCGGAACCGGCGGCAGCGTCCAGGCGACGACCTCGTCCGGCTCGGACATCGTCAACGCGATCGTCGCGGGCCTGCAGAACCTGCCCGTGACGGTGAGCCCGTCCGTGGGTCCGTGCGACCCGAACCTGACCGTGACGATCACACCGCCGTCGCAGTCCGTGACGAGCGGGGACGACGCGTCGTTCTCGGAGCAGGTCGACGTCAGCCCGGCCGCAGCGCAGGGCTCGACGCTCAACTGCACGGTCACCTGGCTCATCGACGGCAACGTCGTCGTCGATCCGGCGACCGGACTGCCCGATCCGCGCTTCGTCCAGCACATCACGATCGACATCCCGGGCATCCAGCTCGACCCGGCCACCGCGACGAACGAGGCGGGCACGAATCACACCGTGACCGCCACGGTCTCGGCCGGCGGCAGCCCGCTCGCCGGGACGCTGGTGGACTTCACCGTCCTCTCCGGCCCGAATGCGGGCGAGACGAGCGACTCGTCCGAGTGCACGCCGGCCGGCTGCACGACCGACGCGGCAGGTCACGTCGCCTGGACGTACACGGGTGCGTTCGCCGTCGGACAGGACGTGATCGAAGCGTGCTTCTCGTTCCGCGATCACCGGTTCTGCACGCGGGCGACGAAGGACTGGATCGACACGACGCCGCCACAGGCAGCGTGCAGGCCGAGCACGAACCCGGCAGGCAAAAACATCCCGCCCGCCGGTAGCTCGTCCTTGCCCGGCCCGAAGGGCGGACAGAATCCGGACGGCTTCTACCAGCTGTTCGGGTCCGACCTGGTCGGCCTCGCCTCGATCCTCGTGTACGACAGCGGGAGCTCCTTCGTCTCCGATCCGTTCGCGAACGGAGACCGGGTGAAGATCACGCAGGCCCCGGGCGCCAGGCCCAGCGACACACGTCCCGGCCCTGGAGTGATCGTCTCCAAGCTGAAGCTGAAGGGAGATGCGGTCCTCGTGGTAACCGACACGTCGGGGAACGAGACGAGAGTTTCCTGCCTCGTCCCGCCACCCCCGAAGTAAGGGGAGACGGAAGAGGACCGTTGAGAGAGAGGGCCCGCCACCGCGGGCCCTCTCTAATTCTCAGCGTGAGAGCGCCGCGCGCATCACCGCGACGGGCGCTTCGATGCCGGTCCAGCGCTCGAAAGAGGCCGCGCCCTGGCCGAGGAGAACCTCGAGGCCGTCCACGACCCGCTCGCAGCCGGCCATGCGTGCGGTGGCGATCAGGGCCGTGTCCGACCCGTCCTGCCTGTACGCGAGGTCGACGACCTGCTGCTCCGGCGAGAGCTCGACGAGCGTTTCGTCCCGGACCGGGGTCGCGTTGACGACGAGCGTCACCTCTCGACCCGAAGGCGGCCAGTCGCTCTCGGACGAGATCTTCCGCTCGGGGAAGAGCGTGCGGAGGCGGACCGCCAGCGCGTGCGCCCGCTCCCCGTCCCGGGCTGCGATGGCGATCGACTCGGCGCCCGCGTCGCCGAGCGACGTGGCGACGGCCTGTGCGCCCCCACCCGCACCGAGGACGAGTACACGGGCTCCCTTGGCATCGACGAGGCCGACGACCGCCGGTCCGTCCGTGCTCGAGCCGAAGACACGGCCTTCGCGGACGACGAGAGTGTTCACCGAGCCCGCGCGGCCCGCGACGTCGTCCAGCTCGTCGCAGTAGCCCACCACGGCCGTCTTGTGCGGGACCGTCACGTTCGCGCCGGCGAAGCCGAGCGCCTCGAGGCCGGCGACGGCCTCCTCCAGGCGCTCCCGCTTCACGGGCAGCGGCACGTAGGTCCAGTCGAGCGCGACCGCGGCAAAGGCGGCGTTCTGCATGAGCGGAGACAGCGAGTGCTCGACCGGGTCGCCGATCAGGCCCACGAGCCGGGTCGCGCCGCCGATCGTCACCCGCAGTTCAGGCCGCCGCGCGGGTAGTTATTGAACTCGTCGAGGCTGGACGTGAAGAAGTGACTCTTGCAATCGGGCTTGCGCACGTAATAGAGGTAGTCGACCTTGGCGGGATGCGCCGCAGCCTGCATGGCCGCGAGGCCGGGGTTGGCGATCGGGGTCGGGGTCAAGCCGGGGAACTTGCGGGTGTTGTACGGGTTGTCCGAGTCGATCTGGCTCTGGAGGATCGCCTGTGTCGGAGGGATGTTGAACCCGTAGCGGAGCGTGGCGTCGATCTGGAGAGCCATGCCGAGGTGGAGGCGGTTGTAGATGACCGCCGCGACGAGCCCCCTCTCCTTCGGCACCTGCACCTCCTTCTCGATCATCGAGGCGATGATGAGAACGTCGTAGGGCGTCAGGTTCTTGGACTTCGCGTACTTGAGGTCGATCTGGCTCCAGTTGCGGTCGAACGCCTCGAGCTGGTCGTTCATGAGCTCCTTTGAGGTCGTGTCCTCCGTGAAGTCGTAGGTCGCCGGGAAGAGGAAGCCCTCGAGATTTGGAACGTTCTTGGGGAAGTCGGCCGGCGGCTCGGTCGTCTTCGTGACGCGGAGGTACTCCCGCTCGGAAAGCTTGGGCGTGATCTTGCGCTTCTCCTCGGCGATCTTGTTCACCGCCGTGATGCGATCGGCCATCTCGACCCGGGTGAAGCCCTCGGGGAAGACGATGCGCAGGACGGGCTTGGGCGGAGGGCCCGTGGTCGTGTCCTGGGTGGCTGGATCCGAGCTCCCGCCAGTGTCGCGGCCGACGACGGCGAACGCGATGGCGGCGAGCACGCCGACACCCAGGATCAGTCCGCCGAGCGCCGCGAGCGCACGCGTCGCCGAGGAGCCCTGCCGGTGGCGTCTTATCTCGGGAGGGCGCTCTTCCATTCCAGATAGGTCGAAAGCAGGTGGGCCGCGGCGACGGCGTCGGAGGGAGCCTCGGACGGCTGCGCCTCGGCCAGCTTGGTCGTGAACCGCTCGTCGAAGCTCTCTATCGGTACCTCGGTCACCGCCCTGAGAGCCGCCACGAACGCCTCCGTCTCCTCGGCTTGCGCGCCCCGCTCGCCTCGCAGTGTCACGGGCAAGCCGACCACGATCCGCTCGACCCCTTCGCGCTCGACCAGCTCGGCCAGACGCTTCAGGCCGGCGGTTGTCGAGGCGTTCTCGACGACCTCGAGCGGCCTCGCCAGGGTCCCGGTCGGATCCGAGACGGCGACACCGGTCCGCGCCGAACCGTAGTCGAGGGCGAGCACCTTCACAGGCGGGCGATTCTAGTTGGAGAGCGCGGCGATCAGCGCCTTCTCCGCGTGCGCCAGCGCATCGGGCAGCTTTTCCGGGTCCCGGCCCCCCGCGCGAGCCATCGTCGGCCGGCCTCCTCCCCCGCCCCCCATGAGCGCCGCCGCATCGCGGATAAGCGCGACGGCGTCCAGGCCGCGCTCCTCGAGCGAGCGGTCGAGGTTGACGACGAGGTGCACGCGGCCGTCCTCGCGGGCCCCGAGCACGACCGCGGCCGGCGCGTGCTGCTGCTTGAGACGGTCAGACAGCTCGAGCATATCGTCCGGAGTCGATTCGCCGAGCTCCATCACGATCACCTCGACCCCGCCTGCCTGATTCCGCCGCTCCGCCACGACCTCGGGCCCCGTGCTCGCCTCGGGCTTCTTCTTGGCCTCCTTGCGTGCGTCTTCGAGCTTCGAGCGGAGAGCCCCGGCCTCCTCCGCCTGGGCGCGAAGATAGGCGAACGCCTCGCCGGAGGTCAGCGCTTCGATGCGCCGCACACCGGAGCCGACCGAGCCCTCGGAGAGGATCGCGAACGGGCCGATCTCCGCGGTCGCGCGCACATGCGTCCCGCCGCAGAGCTCACGCGAGAAGCCGGGAATCTCGACCACGCGGACGACCTCGCCGTACTTCTCGCCGAAGAGCATCATCGCACCGAGCTTCCTCGCTTCCTCGATGGGCGTCAGGAACGTATGCACCGGCAGGTTCTCGAAGATCCGCTCGTTGACGATCTCCTGCACGCGCTCGCGCTCGTCCGTAGTCAGCGCCTGCGGATGGGTGAAGTCGAAGCGCAGCTTGTCGGGACGGACCGCCGAGCCGGCCTGGCGGACGTGATCGCCCAGGACCTCCTGCAGCGCCTTGTGCAGGAGGTGGGTCGCCGTGTGGTTCGCCATCGTCGGGAAACGCACCTTCCAGGGCACGCAGGCCTTTACCCGCTCGCCTTCGGAAAAGCCCTGGCCGCGGAAGAGGAGCGCCTGGTCTTCGCCGAACCGGAAGGCACCGGCGAGCTCGGCGCGCTTTCCGTCGGCCTCGATCCAGCCGTGGTCGGAGACCTGCCCGCCGCCCTCGGGATAGAAGGGCGATTCGCGCAGCTTCGCGAGAAACGTGCCGTCGCCGAGGTGCTCGAGCGCACCGATCTGCGTGAGCGCCTCTGTCTTCTCCCAGCCGACGAACTCGGTCTCGAAGCCGGCCTCGCGCGCGAAGTCGCCGGCGCGCTGGAGCTCGCTCTTCTCACCACCTGCGCGCGAGATCTCGCGATGCTCCTCCATGAGCTTCGAGAAACCCTCGTCGTCGACCGCCAGGCCGCGCTCGCGCGCGAGCTCCTCGGTCAACTCGATGGGAAATCCGTACGTCGCCGTGAGCGTGAATGCGTCCTCGGCGGAGACGACTCCCTTGGCCGCGACGTCCTCGAACAGCTTCATCCCACGCGCGAGCGTCTCCGAGAACCGCTCTTCCTCTGCGCGCAGCACATCGCGGATGTGCGGGCTGTTCTCGCCGAGCTCGGGGTACCACTCGCCCATCTGATCGACGACGACGTCGGAAAGACGCCAGAGGTCGTCGAGTCCGATCTTCCGCGCCTGCTGAACCGCGCGGCGGATGACGCGACGGAGAACGTAGCCTCGGCCTTCGTTCGACGGAACGACGCCGTCGGCGACCAGACAGGTCATGCCGCGCCCGTGGTCGGCGAGCACGCGATGGGCCTTCGTGGCGACCTCGTTCGCGTCCCATGCGACCCCGCTCTCCGCCTCGATCCAGGCCATGATCGCCTGGTAGCCGTCGGTCTCGTAGACGGAGCGCGACGGCACGCGCTGCACGATCGCCGAGAGGCGTTCGAGGCCCATGCCGGTGTCGACGTTCTGCTGCGGCAGCGGTGTGAGCGTCCCGTCGGGCTTTAGCTCGTACTCCATGAAGACGAGGTTCCAGAATTCGAGGAAGCGGTCGCAGCGCGGGCACGCTGGCGCGCAGCCCGGATCGCCGCAGCCGTATTCCTCGCCCCAGTCGAAGTAGATCTCCGAGTCGGGCCCGCACGGACCCGGCCCGCCGACCGACCAGAAGTTCTCGCTGCTCGGCAGGGCGACGATCCGCTCCCGCGGGATGCCGACCTCGAGCCAGTGCCCGATCGCGACTTCGTCCTCACCCAGCTGGAGCTGCGGGTCGCCGGCGTGCACGGTCGCCCAGATGCGGTCCCACTCGAGCTTCAGGTGATCCTGGATGAACTCCGTCGCGAGCTCGATCGCACCCTGCTTGAAGTACTGCCCGAACGAGAAGTTGCCGAGCATCTCGAAGAACGTGAGGTGGTGGCCGTCGAGGCCGACTTCGTCGATGTCGGGCGTGCGGAAGCACTTCTGCGCGGTCGTCGTGAGGAGCGCAGGCGGCTCTTCGCGGCCGAGGAAGTACGGCATCTGCGGCTGCATGCCCGCGGAGGTGAGCAGCGTCGACGTGTCCTCGGGCCGCGGGACGAGCGGCCACGAAGGCAGCCGCTTGTGGCCCTTGGACTCGAAGTAGGAGAGGAAGCCCTCCCGAAGCTCCGCGGAGGTGCGCATGCGACCGATTCTACGCGCGGTTACCGGCTGCTCTGGGACGCGCGCCGGGGCTCTTCCTCGGTCACGATCTCGTCGCGCATCTTCTCGAGCGAGCGCCGGATGAGGCGGGAGACATGCATCTGCGAGATTCCGACCTGCTGCGCGATCTGGGACTGCGTGAGGCCCTCGAAGAAGCGCAGGTGGAGGATTCTCCGTTCGCGCTCGTCGAGCGCGGCGAGGCCGGGCGCGAGCACGGCGCGGTCCTCGCTCACCTCGTACTCGTGCTCGATGGTCCCGAGCGACTCGAGGGGATCGAGGTCGGAGTCGTCGTCGCCTCCGCTCGGCGCCGACAGCGACAGCGTCGCGTAGGCCTGCCCGCTTTCCAGCGCCTCGAGCACGTCTTCCTCGTCGACGCCGGCCGCCTTCGCCAGCTCGGGGATCGTGGGCGAGCGCTCGTACTGGACGGTCAGCTCCTCGAGGAGATTCGAAAGCCGCACGTTCAACTCCTGGAGGCCGCGAGGCACGCGGATCGCCCAGCCCTTATCGCGAAAATGCCGTTTGATCTCGCCGATGATGTTCGGCGTAGCGTAGGTGGTCAGCTCGACACCACGGTCGACGTCGAAGCGGTCGATCGCCTTGATGAGGCCGATACAGCCGACCTGGACGAGGTCTTCGAGCTGCTCGCCACGGTAGGAGTAACGTCGGGCGAGCGAGCGCACGAGCGGCAGGTACTGCTCGATCAGCTGCTCGCGCGCCTCGGTGTCGCCGCCCTCGTGGTAGCGGCGCAGCAGTTCCTTGTCTCTCTTTTCCTCAGGCATTGGTCCCGGCCGGTTTGATCCCGCGGACGCGCTTCGAGAGTCGTAGCCAGTCGCCGTCCTCGCGGGCCTCGACCCCGGCGTCCTCGACGAGGGTACCGAGAAGGCGGCCGAGCCCGAGATCGCCGCCTGCCGATTCCTCCAGGTCTCGCCGCACGGCGTCGCCGTACACGGGCCCGATGGCGATCGCGATTGCGTCGTCCTCGAGCCGGAGCTCGACGCGGATCTCGTCCGCGGCCGCGTACCCGTCGCCCTCCAGGACGGTGAGGAGCGCGAGCTGAACGTCCTCGAGTGCCTCGTAGGACAGGTTGTGCCGCGCGGCGAGGCCGCCCACGACCAGCCGCGCGACCCCGTGGAAGGGACGCTCGTTCGGGATGCGGAGCTCGATCGCCTGCGTCACGGTTCCTCAACGCCGTGCGCGAGCTCGTCCGCGATCTCCTGTTCGCGCCGTGCAGCGGCCCTCCGGGCGGCTTCCCTGGCCTGCCGCGGGTCGCGCGAGACGCGAAACGCGGCGATGCCGTGCGAGATGCCTGCAAAGACGCCCGAAAGCTTTTGCACCGGCCGTGTGATGGCGAGCGAGACCGCCCGCACGGCCGTGTCGACGCTGTCCGCAGCGTCAACGGCGCTGTCCGTCACGAGATCCACCTTGTCCAACTGAGCATTCACGCGGTCGACGGTTCCTCCGGCCTTGTTGATCACAGGAAGGACTTCTGTTTCCAGTCCTTGGATGAACGAAGAAAGGCGCCGAACGGTTCCGCTCAAGTTGAACAGGACGAGCGCGAGCCCGAGCCCCACGAGGATGAGGAACACGCTCAGCGCGATCCACAGGATGTCCATGGTGCTCAGGTCGGCGAGAGGCAAGAAAACGATCCTAGTTAACGCGACGCAGAAATGAGGCCCGCGCCGACCACGGCGTCGCCCTCGTAGAGCACCGCAGCCTGGCCGACTGCCACCCCGTAGGCGGGCTCGTCGAGAGTGAGCCGGAAGCCGCGCGCAAGCGGCGAGACCGTCGCGGCCGTCGCCGGCGAGCGGTAGCGGAGCTTGGCC
The DNA here is from genome assembly GCA_035273885.1 of Gaiellaceae bacterium. Taxonomy (GTDB): domain Bacteria; phylum Actinomycetota; class Thermoleophilia; order Gaiellales; family Gaiellaceae; genus DATEOR01. Next base: position 2,878 of record DATEOR010000004.1, on the reverse strand, counting down.
TCCACCCGCTCTGCGGGCACGAAGAGCCTCCCCGTGCCGGAGCTGACCTCGCGCCGCGCGAGCGACTCCCGCGAGCCCACGAAGACGGTGTTGGTACGAGGGTTGGTTCCGAGTGCGTAGACCGGCTCGCCGGTGGCGACGCCGAGGCCGCGGCGCTGGCCCGGGGTGAAGCGCCAGAAGCCGTCGTGGCGTCCGACCTCCGTACCGTCAGCGTCGAGCACGGGCCCTTCCCGGCTCTCGAGGCCATGGCGCGCGAGAAAGTCGCGGTAGTCGTCCCCCGCGAGGAAGCACGCCTCCTGGCTCTCCGGCCGCAGCGCGGCGGCGAGCCCTGCTGCGCTCGCCTCGGCGCGCGTCTCGTCCTTGCCCTGCTCGCCGAGCGGGAACCAGAGGCGCGGAAGGACGCGGGGGTCCACGCGGGCAAGCATGTAGGACTGGTCCTTCGCGGGATCGGTTCCGCGCGCCAGAAGCAGGCGGCCCCGGTGCTCTCCTACACGGGCGTAATGGCCGGTCGCGAGCCGGGAAGCGCCGATTCGCGTCGCAAAGGCGAGGAGGGCGCCAAAGCGGAAGCCCCCGTTGCAGCGGATGCACGGGTTCGGAGTCTCTCCGCGCGCGTAACCGCGCACGAACGGGGCCACGACGGCCTTGCGGAAGGGCTCGCGCAGATCGAGGGTGACATGCGGGAAGCCGAGGGCCTGGCACGCCTCGCGCGCGGCGAGAACGGACGCGGGCGAGCAGCACACGCGCTCGGAGTCCTTGCCGGCCGGGTCGGTCCAGAGGCGAAGCGTCACTCCCACCGGCTCATGTCCCGCATCGCGCGCCCGAAGGAGGGCGACTGCGCTGTCGACTCCGCCACTCATCGCCACGGCCACACGGCTGTCGCTCGGTGCCGCTCTCACCGCAGGGCCGAGCGCATCATGGAGCGCGTCGGCGGCGAGCCGCCGCCCGGGAACCGAGGCCGCCTCGAGCAGCGTTCGCCCCTCGACCTCGCGGACGAGATCGGCCATGCCGGGGCCTTCACCCGCCGCGTGCTCGATCCGCTGCCCGGAGACGGTGAGACGCACCCAGGCCAGATCTCCGTCCTGGGCGGCGTTTCCTACGAGCTCACGTTCGCCGGTCATGAGAAAAAGCGGTGCCCCACCCCGCCGATGATGCTCCGTGCGTGAGGAACCTGGCGAACCAGGTGGGTGCCCTGCCGGCCTTGCGCAACGCGCGTACCGGACGCGGGCTCCCTCTCACGTGGTGTTGGTTCAACATGGCGCACGGAGCCACGTACGGGGTCGAGCACGCCGTCCCACTGTACCGAACGTCCCCCCGGCCAACACCCCGTGCGGCTCTCGGGGCGCCCGCTAAGGTGCGTCGTGGTGAAGAACCCTCTCGATCGCTTGACCAGCCGGGTGCCGGAGCCGTGGCGAAGCGTGCTCGACTGGACGCTCTCCATCGTCATCGCGGTCGTGGTCGTCCTCGCGGTGAAGGTCGAGGTCGCGAACCCATACCGGGTTCCTTCCGCCTCCATGGAGCCCACGCTCCACTGTGCCCGCCCCGCGGACGGTTGCCTCGCCGATCACTCCGATCGGGTGGTCGCCAACCGCTTCATCTACCGCTTCCGCGACCCGAAGCGCGGCGAGATCGCCGTCTTCCACGCGCCTGCGAGGACGTTGGAGGCCTGCGCGGAGACCGGAACCTTCGTCAAGCGCATCATCGGCCTCCCCGGGGAGCTCGTCTCGGAACGGAACGGCGTCGTCTACATCGATGGCCACCGCCTCGACGAGCCCTACGTGGCGGCCAGCCGCCGCGATCAGCGGACGCAGACATGGCCGCGCGTCCCGCCGAACAGCTACTTCATGATGGGCGACAACCGCTCGCGCTCCTGCGACTCGCGCGACTGGGGCACCGTGCCGCGCGAGAACCTGATCGGCCCTGTCTTCCTCACGTACTGGCCGGTCGGCCGGCTCGGAAGCCCATAGCGCCCTAGCCCGCGAAGCGCCACCGGATCCGGTCGCCGTCGGTCACGCCGAGCCGGCCCGCCAGCGAAGGCGTCAGCGCGAACGTCCGCCCGGTGGGAACGGGGCCGGTACCGACGACCTCCGTTCGGATCTCCTCGCCGTTCGCGGAGACAATGAGCTTCACGCCGCACGGAAGCACGGGGTGCACGACCCCCGTCGAGCCGGTCACAGTGCCGCAGTTCTCCGCGTCGGTCACCCAGACCGTCGCGGTCTCCCACTCGGCCTGAGAGACAGGCGGGGGCGGAGTCGCGACGGCGCTCTCCCCGCCCGGGCTGTCGAGCACGACGACGAGGAGCATCGCCAGGAGCGCCGCCCCCGCCAGCGCTGCTTGGCGCTGGAGGGCGGTCGCGTTCATCGCGTGGGCTGGTGCTCGAGCAGCCCGCCGAACGACTCACGCACGAGAGAGTCGAACTCGGTCGGGAGCACGCCGTCCGCATTTGCGAACTGGCGGAGATGCACGAAGAGGAACGACCATTCGTCGCGCCGCTCGGGATTCTTCTGCGCCTCGGCCCGGGCAAGTCGCTCGAGATCCCAGATGTTCCACTGTCGCGGCACGTACGTCCGCTGCGGAAGCGGGACGACCTGAGGGTCGGCAGCCGGTGCAGGAACTGGCGCCGGAATCGGCGCTTCCTGAGGCGTGGGAACCGCGCGCAGTCGCCGCCGGCGGGCCCAGCGGGACTGCTGAGCCTCGGGTGTCACAGCTGCGATCTCGGGCTCGGGCTCGGGAGCAGGCGGCGCGGCCAGGGCCTCGGCGACGACCGGTGGCTCCGGGGCGGGCTCCGGCTCGGGTACCGGGGCGGGCTCCGGCTCGGGTACCGGGGCGGGGGCGGGCTCCGGTGCGGGCGCGTGAAACGCTTCCGATTCTGGTTCTGGCT
>DATEOR010000003.1:0-18991 GCA_035273885.1 Gaiellaceae bacterium | reverse complement strand
CCCGGCACAGCTCGGGCTTCTTCGCGCGGCGCGTGACCGCGGCCTCTTCATCGTGGCCTGTGACCGCGACGCCCAGGCGCCGGGCTTCGAGTACGCGGACAAGCGCGCGATCGTGTCGGCCGAGGACGAGCCCGCGATCGGGAAGCTCGCCGAGGCGGAAGGGATCGACGGCGTCATCGCCCCGGGGATCGACTGGCCGGTCGCCATCGCGGCGCGCGTGGCCGCGCGCTTCGCGCTGCGCCACCCGCTCTCTCCTGAGACCGCGTCGCTCGCAGTCTCGAAGCAGCGCCAGCGCGAGCGGCTCAGCGAGGCGGGTGTCCCGCAACCCGAATGGCGGATCACGACCGAGGCGGAGGGGCTCCCGGTTCCATGCGTGGTCAAGCCGCCCGATCGACAGGGCCAGAAGGGCCTCACGCTCGTCCGCGATGCGTCCGAGCTCGAGGCGGCCGTCGAGCTCGCCGTCAGCGAGTCGCGAGCGGGTTGCGCACTCGTCGAGGAGTTCGTCGAAGGGCCCGAGGTGACCGTGAATGCATTCTCGGCCGACGGCGTCTTCCATCCGCTGACGGTCACGGACCGCCTCACGGCGGATCCTCCGGCCTTCGGAGTCGCCCTCGCCCACGCCTGGCCGAGTGCCCACGACGTGACCGAGGCCGTTCAGATCGCCCGGGCGGCCGCGGAGGCACTCGGCATCGAGAACGGTCCGACGTACACCCAGGTGCGCCTCGAAGAGAGCGGAGCCAAGGTGATGGAGCTCGCCGCGCGGCTCGGCGGCGGCCACGACGCAGAGGTTTGCCGCGAAGCGCTCGGCATCGACCCCAACGAGCTCGCGCTGGATGCTGCCCTCGGTGAGCCCGTCGTCATCCCGGAGCCTGAACCGTCTGGTGGCGCCTGCGTCCGCTTCCTCGTTCCGCCGGAGGGAGAGCTCGTCGCGCTCGAGGGCGTCGAAGAGGCACGCGCGGCCGAAGGAGTCGTCGACGCACGCGTCTATCGTCGCCCCGGCTACGTCTTCGGCCCGTTCCTGCGCGGCTCCGACCGGGCGGGCTTCGTGCTCGCCACAGGCTCGTCGCGCGACGATGCCCTCGCGAATGCCGGCCGCGCAGCCGACTTAATACGCTTCGAGACCGAAAATGCAGCTGTCCTCCAGCAAACGTAAGACCTTCCTCTCGTTCCAGCCCCCGGCCATCGGGCCGGAGGAGATCGCCGCGGTCACCGAAACGCTCGAGAGCGGCTGGCTGACGACCGGCCCGCGCGCGGAGGAGCTGGAGCGCCGGCTCGCCGAGCTGACCGGGGCGCGCCACGCACTCGCGGTCGCCTCGGGCACAGCGGCAATGCACCTCTCCCTCGTCGGCCTGGGTCTCGGGCCCGGCGACGAGGTGATCACGACGCCGATCACCTGGCCGGCGACGGCCAACGTGATCGTGCACACGGGCGCGAAGCCGGTCTTCGTCGACGTGCGCGACTCCGACCTGAACATCGACCCGGATCTCGTGGCCGCCGCGGTGAACGAGCGCACGAAGGCGATCCTTCCGGTCGACCTGGCCGGCCAGCCCGCCGACCTCGACCCGCTCACCGCTCTCGACCTGCCGGTTGTCGAGGACGCTGCCCACGCCGTCGAGGCGCGCTACCGCGGCCGGCGGATCGGCTCGATCGCGCGCGCCACCTGTCTCTCCCTCTACGCGACGAAGAACGTGGCTGCGGGCGAGGGTGGCGCAATCACGACCGACGACGACGCGCTCGCGGAGGAAGTCCGCGAGCTCCGTCTTATGCGCCGCAGCCACGGTTCGCTCTACGACGTCCGCACCGCGGGCTTCAAGGCGAACCTCTCAGACGTCCTTGCGGCGATCGCGCTCTGCCAGCTCGACAAGATCGACGCGCACGCCCGGATCCGCCGCCGCCACGTCGAGGCCTACGACGCAGCCATGGCCGACCTGGCTGGGATCACGCCGCTGGCGCGCGACCCGCGCGACCGGCACGCGCTGCATCTCTACATCGTTCGCATCGACCCCGAGGACGCGGGCGCCGACCGCGACGCCTACCAGCGTGCGCTCGCCGAAGAGAACATCGGCACCAGCATCCACTTCCTCCCGGTGCACACGCTCACGTACTACCGCGAGCGCTTCCCCGACCAGCCGGCGCTTCCCGTCGCGGAGCGGGCCGGGCACGAGGTGCTCTCCCTGCCGCTTTCGCCGGCGCACTCGGACGAGGACATCGCGGACGCGGTGGACGCGCTTCGCCGTGTCCACGCCCGCTTCGCCTCCTGAGGTCATGAGGATCAGCCGGCCGGTCCGCATCACCCTGCAGGTGCTCGTCAGCGGTGGCGTGCTCGCCTACCTGATCTGGCAGATCGATCTGGGCCAGACCCTCGACCTGATCGGGTCGAGCAACGGCTGGTATCTCCTCGCCTCGTACCTGATCTTCCTCGTCACGACGGTGGGGATGGCCTGGCGCTGGAAGGCCCTGCTCGCGTCGAAGGGCATCAACGAACCGCTCTCCTGGCTGACCAAGCTCTACTTCGTCGGCTACGCGGCCGGGCAGGTGCTTCCCACGTCGATCGGCGGCGACACCGTCCGCATCGCCGCCCATGCGCGGCGGAGGCCGGAGGCGAAGGGCGAGGTCGCCGGAGCCGTGCTCATGGAGCGCGTGGTCGGCTCTGCGGGGACCCTCGTGCTCGTCGCGATCGGGCTCATCCTCGCCCTCGGGCGCTACAACAACATCGAGGAAGTCCTCATCCTCGAGATCGCGCTCTCCGCGGGGCTCATTCTCGCGCTCGCGCTGATGTTCTCGCGGCGGACGAACGCGTGGCTGCAGGAACGAGGCGGGACAAGGAGCCTGGCGCGCGGATTCCGAAGCCTGTGGGATGCCCTGCACGGCTACCGCGCACAGCCGCGCGCCCTCCTCGTCGTCCTCGGCGCGACCGTCGTCTTCCAGTTCATCCGCATCCTGTCGATCTGGCTCTGCGGCGAGGCGGTCGGGATCGGCGTCAGCCCGCTCGTCTACATCATCATGGGCCCGCTGCTCTTTCTCGTGATGCTCATCCCGTTCACCATCAACGGGCTGGGCGTGCGCGAGGCCTTCTTCATCGCCTTCCTCGGGCGCTTCGGGGTGAGCGCCGACGCGGCGTTCGCCACCGGCTTCCTCTTCTACGCGGTCACGGTGGCGGCCTCGATCCCGGGTGGGGCGATCATGATCTGGGAGAGCCTCCGCCCGGCGCTCATGCGCCCCCGCGAGGGTTAGAGACCTACAATCGGCCGGGTGCTGGGAAGAAGCGGCCGGGTACCTTCCCTGACGGCTCCGCTCGCGGTCCGACCGCGCGGGCGGTTCGTCGGCTTCGTCGCGCTCGCGCCGGCGGCCCTACTCCTGGCGCACCTGCTGCCTGAGACCGGCTTCGGCCTCGCGTTTCGCCTCGCTGCGGCGGCGGCGTGCGTGCTCCTCGTGCCGGGCGCGCTCCTCCTTCGCGCGATCGGCTGGCCGGCCTCGCCAGGAATCGCGCTCGCAGGCTCCTTCGCGCTGAGCCTCGCCATCGACGCCTTCGGGCTCGCGCTCGTCTTCGCCGCAGGCGGGTCGATCCTGCTCATGGGCGTCGTCATCGGGTCGGTCAGCGTGGTCGTCGCCGTGCCCGCCGCCTTGCGGAACGGAGTGCGGCCGGTCGAGCGCGAGGAACGCCGGGCGCTCACCGCCGTCTTCGCCACCGGCGCGCTCTTCTCGGTGGTGGTCTGGTGGGCGGCGGGACCGATCAACGGCGACGGCTTCTTCCACCTCGGCCGCGCACGAAAGCTCGCCGAGCTCGATGTGCTCAGCGGTCTCTCGAGCGTCGACGAGTTCAGGGACGGCGGCCTGCACCCGGGATACGCCTTCCCGCTCTGGCAGGCGGTCGATGCCCTCGTCGCGCGCCTCGCCGGGGTCGACGTGACGGACGTGGTCCTCTACCTCCCGGCGATCCTCGTTCCGCTCGCGCTCCTCCTCGCCTACGCGGCCGGTAGCGCGGTCTTCCGGTCGCCCTACGGAGGGGTCGCCCTCGCGGCCGTGCAAGCCGCGAACCTCGGGCTCGCGCGGCGGGAAGAGAATCTCGCGGGAACCGGCTTCTTCGAGACGATCACCCAGCCGCAGGCCGCGAGCCACCTGTTGCTCGTCCCCGCGGTCCTGGCGCTCGCCTTCGCCTTCCTGCGCGACGGAGGAGGCGTCGTTCTCCTCTGCCTCGGTGCGGCGAGCATGGGCCTGACGCTCGTCCATCCGTCGTATACGCCCTTCGTCGCCATGCTACTCCTCGGCTTCTTGCTCGCTCGCCTCGTGCTCGTGCGGGGCTGGGAGCCGCTGCTCATGCGCACGACGATCGCGCTCGGCGCGATCACGGCCCCGCTCGTGCTCTTCCTGGCGCTCTTCTACCCCGTGATCAGGAGCTCGAGCTCGGTCACGCCCTCCACGACGCTTCGCGACCAGGAGCTTGCCAACTACGGGAGCTTCGTCACCAAGCTCGGGCCCTGGTTCGGCATGTCGCCGGACGCGATCGCTCGCGCGGGACCCGTGGTCGTTGCCGGGCTGATCGCCATCCCCCTCTCGGCCTTCGCCGCGCGGAGGCTCTGGGCCGCGCTCGTCCTCGGCGGCTCCGTCGCGGTCCTCGTCGCGGTCCTCGTTCCGCCCTTCTTCACGATCTTCGCCGACGTCTTCTCGCTCTCCCAGGCGCGCAGGCTCCCGGAGTTCCTGCCGGTCTCGGTTGCGGTGGTCGGAGGCTGCATCGCGCTCTCGCGCTTCCGTGGGTGGGGAATCGCGCTCGCCGGCCTGGTGGGCGCTGCCCTCGTCCTCCTCTACCCCGGGGAGTTCACGTGGGTCTACGTCGACGGCGGCCCGAGCTGGGCGGTCGCGCTCGCGCTCGCCGGTGGGCTGGCCGCCGTCGCCTTCGGCGTGTGGCGCCCGCTTTGGGGGCCCGATCCAAACCGCTTCGCGCTCGCCGCGGCGCTCGCCTTCGTCCTCCCGGTCGCCGTCGCGGGGCTCGCCCGCGTCGAGAAGGCTCAGCCGGACGGATTCCTGACCCCGGGGGTGGTAGACGCCGTGCGCGCCGACGTCTCCAGCGACGAGGTCGTCTTCTCGGACCGGATGACGGCGTACCGGCTCGTCGCCTATGCGCCCGTGTATGTGAACTCGTCGGCGCCCGGCCACGTCGCGGAGGTGCACGCGAACCACGTGTTCGCGCGCGCCCGCGACACCCGTCATTTCTTCTGGGAAACCGGCATTCCCGACGCGGAGCGAGAGGCGATCCTCGAGCGGTGGGGAGCCGACTGGGTGCTCGTGAACAAGGAGCGGAGCCACCCGCAGCAGTTCCTCGACCGCTTCCCGCTCGTGTATCAGGACGACCGTTTCGCCCTGTACGACGTCAGGTCCTGACCGACCCGCGAGCTAAAGTCGGGCGCGATGTACGACGGTAAGAGCGTCGCCGTTGTCGTGCCCGCATACAACGAGGAGGCGCTCATCGCCTCCACGGTCTCGACGATCCCTGCGTTCGTCGACCGGATCATTGTGGTCGACGACGCCTCCACCGATGCGACGGTGGAGAAGGCCAAGGGTGCCGACCCGCGCGTCGACCTGGTCGAGCACGAGCGAAACCAGGGCGTGGGCGCGGCGATCGTCACCGGCTACAAGCGCGCGATCGCGGAGGAGATCGAGATCACCGCGGTGATGGCCGCCGACGGCCAGATGGACCCGGACGACCTCGAGACGCTCGTCCAGGGAATCTCGGCCGACCAGGTCGACTACGCCAAGGCGAATCGGCTCTTCACCGGCCAGGCATGGGAGCTGATCCCGCGCACGCGCTACCTCGGAAACGCGGTGCTCTCCTTCCTGACGAAGATCGCCTCCGGGTACTGGCACGTGGCCGACTCCCAGTCGGGCTACACGGCGGTCAACCTCGAGACGCTGAAGCTGCTCGACCTCGACCGCATCTACAAGCGCTACGGCTTCCCGAACGACCTGCTCGTCCACCTGAACGTCTGGAACCGCCGCGTGCGCGATTACCCGTCGCGCCCGATCTACGGCGTCGGCGAGCGGAGCGGCATTCGCCTGCGCCACGTCGTCCCGAAGATCTCCTGGCTCTTGATCAAGGGCTTCTTCTGGCGGATGAAGCAGAAATACATCATCCGCGACTTCCATCCCCTCGTCCTCTTCTATTCGCTCGGGATGCTGCTCTTCGGGGCCGGATTCATCCTGGGCTGGCTCGAGGTCGGGCTGCGCATCGCCGGGAACCCGATCACGAGCGCCTCGATCGTCCTCGTCGCCTTGCTCGTGATCTCGGGCCTCCAGCTTCTGCTCTTCGCCATGTGGTTCGACATGGAGTCGAACAAGGATCTCCGCTGAGCGCAGGAACAAATCGGCCGTCCCCCCGGTCGGAGCCCACATGACCACTCAGCGAACCACCCGTTACCTCGCCGTCGCGCTCCTCGTCCTCCCGCTCGCGCTCGCGGCCTGCGGAGGCAGGAGCTCCGAGGCGACCGAAGGCACGAGCGGAGGCCAGACCACCGAGGCGAGCGGTGGAGGCATGTCGGCGAGCTGTGCCTTCATCGTCGAGTTCGACGGGCACGACTACTTCGGCAACGGTGTCGAGGTGACCCCCGTGGCCGGCGAATCGCTCGGCACCGGGACGATTCCACCCTGCGACGACACCGGGGGAGCACTCGAGCCCACCGCGGCTGAAGAAGTCGAGGTCGCCGAGATCCAGGGCGTTCCCCCGACGGTCGCGATCATGCTCGCGGGACGGACCGACGTCGTGCTCCTTCGCGACGATGTCGAGAAGCTCCCGAAGGAGCTGCAGCCCCGTTAGCCGCTAGATCGTGCGGCGCCGCGAGGCCGCGGCGAACCCGAGGGAGACCGCGGTGACCGCGAGGAGGGCGACGAACAGGCCGACCATGCGGCCGTCGCTCCCGTCGGTGACCGCGCCAACTGCGGCCGAGAAGGGATCGGGCGACGAAGTCGCGGTGAGAACCGTCCCGGAGGTCGCGGGCGGGGCGCCGTAGCGCGATGACGTCGCGATCTCCTGCAGGATCTCGGAATCCTTGCCGCCCTTGGCCTCGAGCTTCGTCTTGACGTCGGTCGGGAGGGGCGCCAGCGTCGCCGCCGCGGAGGCCGAACCGGTCGATCCCGTCCCCCCGGAGCCTCCACTGCCCGCGTGGTGTGTACCTCCCGACGTGGGGACGTCCTCGATGTACTGATCGATCAGGCCGCCGGTTTGCGCGAATGCGGTCCCTGGCAGCGCGAGCGCGGCGATCGCAAGAGCGGTCACCAGAGTGCGCCGAATAATTCCCCTCCCCCGCAGCACTAGACGCCTGATGATACCCACTGCTCGACAGACGCACCAAGAAGCTCGCGAACCATTCTCAGTGGTCACAGGCTCTTGATTTTCTCTTCAAACTCACCTAACGTCCGACTTCCCCCGGAAGGGGGAGCACCATCGGGCCAGGAGGAGGGTCCTGCCGGTGGTTCTTGCAAGAAGCGGGGATCCTGCGGAGCCCCGTCGCACGGGACGTAGGGAAAGCAAGACCGGGAGAGGAGAGGGATGTACCCCGAAGGTGCTGCGGCTGAAGGCGCGAGCCTGCGCGACCACTTGCGCGTGGTTCTCCGCCGAAAATGGATCATCCTCCTTGCGCTCGTGACCGTGCCGACAGTGGCGGTCATCCTGAGCATGCGACAGGAGGCGCTCTACCAGGCGACATCGCAAGTCCTGCTCAACCGGCAGAACCTGTCAGGGATCCTGAGCGGGGTCACCGACCCAAACACCTACTACCAGCCGGAGCGGCTCGCGCAGACCCAGGCGGAGCTCGCGCGGGTGCCCGAGGTCGGTGAGCGCGTCGTCACGGCCGCCGGGCTCACGGATAGGACCTCGGCGGGGTTCCTCGGCTCGTCCTCCGTCGTGGCGGAGCCAGACTCCGACCTCATCGACTTCACCGTCATCGACACGGATCGCGCGACGGCGGCGAGACTCGCAAACATCTACGCCTCGGTATTCACGCAATACCGGAGCGAGCTCGACGGCAAGGCGATCGCGCTCGCGCGACAAGGAGTGAGCGAGCGCATCGCCCAGCTCGAGGCGCAGGGAGACACCTCCTCGGTCGTCTATCGCAACCTGGTCGAGAAGGAGCAGCAGCTGCAGACGATCGAGGCGCTCCAGACGTCCACCCTCTCGGTCGTCAGGGAGGCTTCGCGCGCTTCGCAGATCCAGCCGAGACCGTTCCGAAACGGCGTCTTCGGGATCCTCCTCGGGCTGGCGATCGGCATCGTGCTCGCGTTCGTGTGGGAAACGCTCGACACCCGAGTTCGCAAGGCAGAGGAAGTCGCAGAGCAGTTGGGCCTTCCACTCCTGGCTCGCCTGCCGCAGCCCCGGCGCGGACTTCGGAACAAGAACCGGCTGGCGACCATCGACGACCCGAACGGCGCCGCTGCCGAAGCCTTCCGCATGTTGCGGACGAATCTCGAGTTCACGAATATCGACCGGGCGGCGAAGACGATCATGATCACGAGCGCCGTCGAGTCGGAGGGGAAGTCGACGACGATCGCGAACCTTGCGGTCACGCTCGCTCGCGGAGGCCGCCGGGTTGCCATCGTCGACCTGGATCTCCGGCGGCCCTATCTCGACCGGTTCTTCGGGCTGCAGGGCGCGCCCGGTCTCACCCAGGTGGCTCTCGGCCATGTCGAGCTCGACCAGGCCCTTGCCCGCATTCCGATCGCCGTGGATCGCCGCACGACGGACCGCGAGCTCAACGGATACCGGAACGGAAACGGAAACGGTTCCGACGCGCCCCTGGAGGCCATCCTCGAGGTTCTACCGTCCGGGCCGATCCCGCCCGACCCGGGCGAGTTCTCGGGCAGCCATGCGGTCGAAGGGATCCTGAAGGAGCTCAGCCAGCGCGCGGACTTCGTGCTCGTGGACGCCCCCCCGATCCTCCATGTCGGCGACGCCATGGCTCTCAGCGCGCACGTCGACGGGCTCATCGTCGTCGGAAGGCTCAAGGTGGTTCGCCGGCCGATGCTTGCGGAGCTCCGCCGCCTGCTCGCCGTGGCCCCGGCCACCAAGCTAGGCGTGGTGGTGACGGGAGCGCAGGGCGAGGAGGGATACGGCTACGGCTCCTACTACTACGCCCGAGCAGCGAAGCGGAGCAAGCTCACCGGAAGGCGCAAGAAGGAAGCCGTCACGTGATCCGGCGGCGCGTCCTTATTGCAGACGGCGCGCCGCTCTTTCGTTCAGGCGTCCATCATCTGCTCACCCGCGAAGGGGACTTCGTCCTCACCGAAGCCGCTGACTTCGACGAGCTCATGCAAGCGATGGAGCATGAGGCGCCGGAGATCGCGCTCATCGATCTCGACCTGCCCCCTTCGGGTGGCGTTGCGGCGGTCGCGCACCTCGCTCGAGAGAGTGCGGCACGGCTCGTCGTCTGGGGCTTCGAGGCCGAGCGGGAGCAAGTCCTCGAAGCCCTGACGGCCGGAGCGGACGGCTTCCTGGACAAGGCCATCTCCCCCACCGGTCTCATGCGCGCTCTGCGGGGGATGTCTCGGGGCGAGACGCCGCTGCCGAGAGAGCTCGTTACGGTCGTGGTCGATGCGGTGCACGACTTCGAGGCACGCGATCGGGCTCGCGAGCGAGTTGTGGTCCTGTCCGCACGCGAGCGAGAGGTCCTCGCCCTCGTCGCGACCGGCGCCCGGAACCGGCAGATCGCGCAGGAGCTCTCCATCTCCGAGTTCACCGTCAAGCGCCACATGCAGAACATCCTGCAGAAGCTGAACCTCAGCTCGCGGACCGCTGCCGGAGCGTTCTACCGGGCTCTGGACGGCGGCGTCACCACCGAGGAGGCCGTTTGACCGAGGGCCCGACAACCGGTGCCACTCTGCCCGTCATTGCGGTCCTCTGCCGTGTTCCGCTCGTGGCCGAGGCGCTGACAGGGGCATTCGAAGGAATGGCGGAGGTGCGGAGCCTCCCGACCCACGGCGGCGACACGGCCGGCGTCCTGCGCTGGCTTCGGCCGGACGCGGTCATCGTCGACGACGAGCGCGCCGCCGAGAGCGCCGCGCCGTACGTGTCGACCGAGGGCGGGCTGCTGGTTCACGTTTCCGTCACGGACGGCACGGTGCGCCTGTTCCAGGACGAGTCCTGGCAGGTCGCGGACGTCGACGGCTCGACCCCGGACGCGATCCGAAATCTCGTCATCGGCAGCCTCATGAGGCGGGTGAACGCATGAACGCAACGTCGCCCCAGGCCACGCTTCCGGAAGACCTCGCGCAGGTCGCCGACGGGAAGACGCTCGAGATCCTCGAGCGCCGTCGTGGCTCGAGCCGTCACCGGCGCGGTTGGCTCGTTCGCCGGACGCTCGTGATTGCCGACCTGATCGGGCTGGCCATGGCCTTCCTCCTTGCCGAGCTCGTGCTCGGCGAGGGCGGCCCGCATTCGAGGCTCGACCCTGCCGCCGAATATCTGCTCTTCGTCTGCACGCTTCCCGGCTGGCTCTTCGTCGCGAAGCTCTACGGCCTGTACGACAACGACGAGGAGCGGACGAACCACACGACCGTCGATGAGTTCGTCGGCGTCTTCCACCTCGTGACCATCGGGGCGTGGCTCTTCTTCGCCGGCTCGTGGCTCACCGGGCTGATCGTCCCCGACCTGAAGAAGCTCGTCATGTTCTGGGGCCTCGCGATCGTCTTCGTCGTCACAGCTCGCGCCGTCGGCAGAGCTTTTTGCCGGCGCCGCCTGACGTACCTCCAGAACACCGTCATCGTCGGCGCCGGTGACGTGGGCCAGCTCGTCGCCCGCAAGCTGAGCCACCACCCGGAGTACGGGATCAATCTCGTCGGCTTCGTCGACGTGCACCCGAAGGCGGCGCGCCGGGACCTCGTCGAGCTCCGAGTACTCGGTGGGCCGGACGCGCTTCCGGAGATCGTCCGTCGCTTCGACGTCGAGCGGGTCATCGTGGCTTTCTCGACGGAGCGCGACCAGGAGACACTCAATGTCGTCCGCACGCTGAAGACGCTCGACGTCCAGGTAGACATCGTCCCGCGCCTCTTCGAGGCGGTGGGGCCCCGGGTCGGGATCCATGCGGTCGAGGGCATGCCGCTCGTGGGCCTGCCGCCGGCGAGGCCGTCTCAGTCCTCGCTGGTCGTGAAGCGTGCGCTCGATCTCTTGCTCGCCTCGGCCGCCCTCGTCGTGACCGCGCCGCTCTTTGCCTACGTCGCCTGGCGGATCAAGCGCGATTCGCCCGGCCCGGTCTTCTTCCGGCAGGAGCGGCTTGGAATGAACATGGAGGCCTTTACGCTCTTCAAGTTCCGGACGATGCGGGACGGCATCGACGAGTCGGTGCATCAGGACTACATCAAGGCGACGATGAGCTCAGAGGCGGCGCCTGAGGCGAGCGGTGTCTACAAGCTCGATCGCGACGGCGACATCACGAAGGTCGGGGCGTGGCTCCGCGCCACGAGCCTGGACGAGCTGCCCCAGCTCCTGAACGTCGTCAAGGGCGACATGTCGCTCGTGGGACCCCGCCCATGCCTGCGCTACGAGACCGAGCAGTTCTCGGAGCACCAGTTCGAGCGCTTCCTCATGCCGGCGGGGTTGACCGGGCTCTGGCAGGTGACGGCGAGGGCTCACTCGACGTTCTTCGAGGCGCTCGAGATGGACGTGGCCTACGTCCGAGGCTGGTCGCTGGGGCTCGACCTCTCTTTGCTCTGCCGCACTCCGATTCAGGTGCTCAAGCGGACGGGCACGGCATGACCCGGCGGAACGGGACCGGACGCCGACTCGGGGTCGGCGTCATCGGCCTCGGCTACTGGGGCCCGAACCTCGTCCGCAACCTCCACGAGCTCGAAGGAGTGGAGGTCGTGGCCATGAGCGACCTGGACGCCGAGGCGCTCGACAAGGTCGGCGCGCGTTATCCCGCGGTGAAGCGGACGACGCGTGCGGAGGAGCTCATCGCTGATCCCGCCATCGAGGCGGTGGCGATCGCGACGCCTGTGGGGACGCATTACCGCTTGGCGAGGGCCGCCCTCGAAGCGGGGAAGCACGTCTTCGTCGAAAAGCCGCTCGCCGCGTCGAACGCCGAGGCGACGGAGCTCATGCGGCTCGCGGACGCGGCCGGTCTCGTGCTCATGCCGGGGCACACGTTCCTCTACAGCCCCCCCGTCATCCTCATCCGCGACCTGATTTCGGCCGGCGAGCTCGGCGAGATCTACTTCATCTCTACGAGCCGCGTGAACCTCGGCCTCCACCAGCCCGACGTGAGCGTCGCCTGGGATCTCGGGCCTCACGACTTCTCCATCCTTCGCTACTGGCTCGACGAGCTGCCCACCGAGGTGGCTGCGTGGAGCCGGGGCTGTGTCATTCCCACGATTCCGGATGTCGCCTTCATCAACCTCGCGTTCCCCTCGGGGACGATCGGGCACGTCGAAATCGCATGGCTCGCGCCGAGCAAGCTGCGCCGGACCGCGATCGTCGGCTCCTCGAAGATGATCCTCTACGACGACACGAGTCCCGAGCCGGTTCGGATCTTCGACTCTCAGGTCATGCTGCGCGATCCGGCATCGTTCGGCGAGTTTCAGCTGAGCTATCGAACCGGAGACATCGTCTCCCCGCGGGTCGAGCCCGCCGAGCCGCTCCTTCGCGAGCTCGAGGATTTCCGTCTGGCGGTTGTCAAAGGCCTCACGCCCCGGTCGCACGCGCAGCTCGGACTCGACGTCGTCCGAATCGTGGAGGCCGTGGAGCGCTCGCTCGATCTTGCAGGCGCGAGGGTGAAAGTCCTGGGCGTCGACCAAGAGGCGGCCACAGTTGTCCCGTGAACCAAGCGCGAAGCCGCACGTGGCGGTCGTCAGCCAGAACGCGGATCTCGAGCTCGACATCCGGCCTCGCGCCGAAGCCGAGGCGCTGGCACGCGCCGGTTATCGCGTCACTCTCGTGGGAGGCACGCGAAACCCCGAGCGGGTGCGCGAGATAACCGACCCTGCCGTCCACCTGGCTCTCTACCGGCTGCCCTCCGAGGGAGCGGGGGCGCTCGGCCAGATCTCCGAGCTCACGAAGTCGTTCTCGCTCGTCGTCCGGGCCGTGTTCCGGCTCGCTCGGCGATCGCCCGTCGACGTCGTTCACGCTGCCAATCCACCGGACAACCTCTGGCTGCTCGGCCCGATAGTCCGGATGGCTCAAGGATTCCAGCCGCGTTTCGTCTTCGACCAGCACGACGTCGCGCCGGTTCTGCTCGCCGAGAAGTACGGCTCGGGGCCGGTCATGCGGTCGTTGGCCTGGCTCGCGCAAGTTCTCGAGCGCGCGTCGTTCTCGCGCGCCTCGCTCGCCGTCTTCGCCAACTCGGAATACGAGCGGCGCGCGCTCGCCAACAAGCTGCTCGCCGGGCAGGCGGCCGTCGTTCCGAACGGCTGGGCGCTTCCGGACGCGGCACCGTCTCCACGCTGGCGGGGGGAAGCCAGGCGTCTGGTGGCCTACGTCGGCGCCATGGGTGAGCAGGACTGCCTCATCCACCTGGTCGAGGCGATCGCGCTGCTCGAGGAGAAGGACGTCAAGGTCGTGCTCGCGGGCGACGGCTCCGCTCGCCCGGCCGCGGAGAGGCGCGCTGCCGAGCTCGGCATCGGCGATTCGTTTCTATGGCTCGGCTGGGTCGGACGGCGCGACGAGATCGCCTCGCTCGTCCGCTCCGCTGACGTGTGTGTCGCGCCTGAGACCGCCTCTGCCTTCAACGAGCTCGCCAGCTTCGTGAAGCTCGTGGAATACATGTCGGCGGGGGCGCCCGTCGTCGCCCACAGGCTTCCTCAGACCGAAGGCCTCTGCTCCGACACGATCGCGTACGCGGACGACATGAGCGCGGAGGCGCTCGCCAGGGCGCTCGACGGCGTGCTGGCCGACGGCCGGCGCGCGGAACTGCTCGGCGCCTCCGCGCGCGAGCGATTCGAGGAGCTCCTGCGCTGGGAGAACGTCGGCGCGCCGAAGCTCGTCGAGGCGTATCGCTCGGCCTTTGGAGGCGCGTGATGGCGTCGGTCGCCTCGACCCGCTCGCTCGCGGTCCCGTTCCTCGACCTCACGCCGGTGAACGCCGCCGTGAAGGACGACGTGCTGGCAGCCGCCTCAGGGTTGATCGACAGGAACGAGTTCGGGAGCGGCGCTGCCGTTCAGGCCTTCGAGGACGAGTTCGCCGCCTATTGCGAGAGCGCTCACGCCGTGGGCCTCGCGAGCGGGCTGGACGCGCTTCGTCTCGCGCTGCTCGCGCTGGGAATCGGACGGGGCGACGAGGTCATCGTCCCCGCGAACACCTTCGTGGCGACTTTCGAGGCGGTCTCGCAAACCGCGGCGCGCCCGGTCGTCGTCGACGTCTCTGAGGACGACGACAACATCGACGTGGCGGCGGCCGAAGCGGCAGTCACCAAGCGAACGCGCGCCATCCTGCCGGTGCACCTCTACGGCCAGATGGCGGACGTCGTCGCGCTCGAGGCGCTCGCCTCGGCCCGAGGCCTCACGCTCGTCGAGGACGCCTGCCAGGCGCACGGCGCCCGGCGCGACGGGATCCGCGCCGGCTCGGCCGGAAGGGCTGCGGCCTTCAGCTTCTATCCGGCGAAGAACCTCGGCGCAATGGGCGACGCGGGCGCGCTCGTCACCGACGACCTCGAGCTCGCCGAGCGGGTGCGCGCCCTGCGCGAGCACGGTCAGCGCGCGAAATATCGCCACGACTTCGAAGGCTTCACGTCGCGCCTCGACGCGCTTCAGGCAGCCGTGCTTTCGGCGAAGCTTCCGCACCTCGACCGTTGGAACGCGAACCGGCAGGAGGCGGCCTCGACGTATCTGGCCGAGCTCGACGGGCTCGGGGACCTCCGTTTGCCGCCCGTCGCGCGCGGAAGCATCCCCGTCTGGCATCTGTTCGTCGTCAGGACCGAGTCGCGGGCCCAGCTGCAGGAGTTCCTGATCCGCCGGGGGATCCAGACCGGGCGCCACTACCCCGAGCCGCCCCACCTCTCGCCTGCGTATCGCTGGCTGGGCCATGGCGTCGGCGCCTTCCCGGTCGCGGAGGCGGTCTCGAAGGAGGGGCTGTCGTTGCCGCTCTTCCCGGGCATGACGGAGGAGCACCTGGTGACGGTGATCGAGGCGATCAAGGAGTTCTTCGCGCGTGGCTGAGTCGCCCGTCAACGACGCGCCCTTTCGGCTGATCGACGACGTCGAGTTCGGTGAAGGCGTCATCGTCCACCCCTTCACGAACGTCTACGGCTGCAGCATCGGCGACGAGAGCCGCATCGGCCCGTTCGTGGAGATCCAGGCCGGCGCGCGGATCGGCGCGCGCTGCAAGGTGCAGAGCCACACGTTCGTCTGCACCGGCGTCGAGATCGGGGACGACGTCTTCGTCGGGCACGGAGTGGTGTTCATCAACGACAAGCTCCCGCGCTCGACGAACGCGGACGGGGAGCTGCAGAACGAGGACGACTGGACGCTGCTTCGGACCTTCGTAGAGGACGGTGCCTCGATCGGGTCGGGAGCTGTCCTCCTCGGCGGCATCCGGGTTGGTGCGGGCGCCATGATCGGGGCAGGCGCCGTCGTCACTCGCGACGTCGAGGCGGGGGAGACCGTCGTCGGCAATCCGGCTAGGGCGATCTTGCAGGCGGAGCGGCGATGAGCGCGGCAATCCTCACCGCCCGGAAGGCCTCCGTGCAGGTGGCAGCCTGGCTCGGCGTGCTGCTCGCTGCTCTCTTCTTCGGTCGCCTCCTCATTGTCATGGGGCCGACCCTTACGTTCGCGTTCCTCTCAATCATCGCGATTTTCCTGGCGGTCATGGCGCGCCCGGCCTACGGCGCGCTCGTTCTCGCAGCGGGGGTCCCCATCGTCTCGGGTATGCAGCGCGGATTCCCGATCCCGGCGTTGCGCCCCTCGGAGGCCGTCATCGCGCTCGTCGCCTCGGCGGTACTCCTGGCGACCGCGACGCGAACGGATCGCGTCCCGTGGAGAACCTTCGACTGGCTCGCTTTGCTGTATGCGGTCGGGAACCTGATGCTCGGGTCCTTCGACTTGATCGCGAGGGGAGATCCGTTCTCCTTCGACGCCATCGGTGAGCTACTCGGGCCCTTCCAGTTCCTTCTCATCTACCGGGCCGTCATGGCTGCGGTGACCTCGGAGGAGCTCCGGCGCAGAGCCATCCGGCTCGTCATGTTCGCGAGCGTTCCCGTGGCGCTTCTCGGTATCGCACAGTCGCTGAACCTCGGTCCGACGCGTGACATCGTCGCGAAGCTCACCGGAATCGACGTGTCCACCGCGTACGGGTATCAGGCGATCCCGCGTGCGACCGGGCCATTCCCGATCTGGCACGAGCTGGGCGGCTACCTATTCCTCGTCATTCTGCTCGGCCTGGCTCTTTACCTCGAGCCGGAGTCCAAGGTCATGAGCCGCCGGGCGCTTGGATTCGTTCTGGCGATCGCCGGCGGGGGTGTGATCGCGACGGCGACCATCGCTCCGATCGCGGGCGTTTTCATCGGCGCGCTGGTTCTCGGTTTCTGGATGCGCAAGCTGAGCAAGCTGGTGGTCGGTGTCGCTATCGGGGCGATGGTGCTGGCGCTGTTGTTCAGCCCGCTCCTCACGAACCGCTACGACCAGCAGTTCGGACAGGGGACGGTCATCACCCATCGGCCGGACTACGTGCCACAGACGCTTTGGGCCCGCTACTTGATCTGGACCGACCAGTACATCCCTGCCCTGTCCAAGGACGAACGCTGGTTTGCTGGCTACGGGCCCGGGGTGCCGCCGGAGGTCGATTGGCCGTACACCGAGTCTCTGTACATCACGATGGTTCTCCGCGGGGGGATCATCCTTCTGGCGATCTACGGCTGTCTCATGTTGGCGCTGGCCCAGAGAGCACGCGCGTTCACGCGGTCCCGCGATCCCACCCAGCGAGCGCTTGCCAGGACCGTCTATCTCTCGGTGATCCTGCTGCTCTTCATGCACATCGTCGCAAACTACTTCGTCGTCAGCGGCTTTCCGCATCTCTTCTGGCCGCTCCTCGGCCTGCTTTTCGCCCGCGTGCGGCCCGTGCCGGTCGCGGAAGCGAGCGACGAGCGCCCGTCGCGGGCCGCGGGAACCCTGGCGGCTGCCCGGGCACGGTGACGGCGCGGGTGAGCGAGAACGTTGCTCGAACGGCCTCCGCCCGTGTTGCGGCGAAGAGCCGACCCGCCGTGAGCTTCCTTGCCTGGAGCTCCGTGGAGGGCCGGTCACGCGATGTCGCCGCTGCGTTGGGTGGCGAGGCGCGGTGCTTCTACAGCCTGAAGATCGTGAGTGCGCCGCTCGTGCCTGTTCGCTATGCCGTTGACACCCTGAGGACTGCGGCCTACCTGGCTGTCCGCCGGCCGCGTTCGGTCATCGTGACCAACCCCCCCGTCTTCCCCGTGGTGCTGGCGATGGCCTACGGACGGCTGACGCGAGCCCCCGTCGCCCTTGACAGCCATCCCGCTGCGTTCGGCCTCAACGGAAGCCGCGTCGGCAAGCTCTTCAGGCCTTTCCACGCCCGGCTCGCACGCCGCGCCGTAAGCACGCTCGTCGCAAACGACGACCTTCGGCGGGAGGTCGACTCGTGGGGAGGACACGGGGCGGTTTTCCATGAAGCACCCCCGGTGTGGGAGGTGGCACCGCCGACTCCGCTCTCGGGCCGCCCGCGAGTCATCTTGGTCGGAACCCTCGCCCCAGACGAGCCGTTCACCGCAGCGGTCGAGGCCGCGGGCCGACTACAGGAAATCGATCTGCTGGTCGCGGGAGATGCTCGCAAGCTTCCCGCTTCGTTGCGCGAAGCGGCTCCGAAGAACGTCTCCTTCGTAGGGTTTCTCCACGGCGACGACTACCGCAGAGCCCTCGAGAGCGCAGACGTGATCGTCGTCCTGACGACGAATCCCACCGCGGCCATGCGCGCAGCGCATGAGGCGGTCTACGCGTGTCGGCCGCTCGTGACGAGTGAGTCTCCGTTCAGGCGGACGCTCTTCCCCTATGCGGTGCACGTCGATAACTCGGCGGCTGGAATTGCAGCGGGCATCCAGCGCGCTCTCGACCGCCATTCCGAGCTTCTCGAGGTCGCACCCAAGGCGCGGGAGCAGCAGCTGGAGCGGTGGGAGAGTCAGGCCGCGCCGCTTCGACTAGCGCTCGGCCTGGCACAGCAGGGCCGCTAGCCGCTATCCGCAGCCCCGCGCTGATACTCGATCCGCCTGAGGAGCCGTCCGATCGACGTCTGGATCCCGAACGCCCGCAGCGCACCTGCGGCCTTTGCCAGCCAAAGGAGCAGTGGCACGACGATCGCGTGGGCCCAAGGACGGCGGGAAGCGCGAACGAGCGTTGCCGCGGTTGTAGGCAAACCTCCGTCGAAGAGCTCTGGCTCGAGAGGCCCGACGATGTCCTCGTGCCTTTCGTGAATCGAGCGGCGCCCCCGGCCCTGGCTCCTCGTGCTTGCGAGCATTTCCTCCAGGGATCGGTCGTAGAGATGGTGACCCAAGAGCGCGCGGTCGAAGATCGCGCTCAAGCCGGCGCGGGCGCAACGCAGCCCGAAGTCCCGGTCGACTGCATACCCTTCGAATCCGCTCGACTCGAGGCCGACGCGGCGCGCATCGTCGCCGCGGACTGAGAAGTTGCCGCCCCAGAGAGTCGTGATCACAGAGGCGGGATCGCGCTCGTATTCGGCGCAGCGGTTCTCGTAGGCGTCCGCGTAGAGATATGCGCCGAGATCGCGCCCGCGACGGGGCGGCGTCAGGCGGACCGGCATGTAGCCGAGGACGAGGAGCTGCGCGCGGTCGCGGTGATGGCGGGCGTGGCCAGCGACGAGCCCCTGCGTCGGCATTACGTCGTCGTCGAGGAAAAGGATGACCTCGCAGGTGGCCGCCTCGGCCCCGGCCTGACGAGCGCCCGCCTCGCCCCTCCCTGACGTCTCGACGATCCGGAGGCGAGGAACGTCCTTTGCCAGGTCCGCCAGGGCTTCGGCGGATCCGTCGGTGCTTCCGTCGACGACGACGACGATCTC
>DATEOR010000002.1:0-9110 GCA_035273885.1 Gaiellaceae bacterium | reverse complement strand
AAGGCCGCCGGCGAGCGAGGCCGACGCCGCGAGCGCGACCGCGCCCAGCTCGGGCCCCGCGAGCCGCCGCGCGTCCGGAGCCGACTCGCGCGCGCGAGCGGCGATCCGGTCCCCGAGTTCGCTCAGAAGATCGGGCCTGGTCTCGAACCGGTACTTGTCGAGGTAGTAGCTCGAGCGCCGCCCGGAGCGCAGCACGAAGTCCCCTTCGAGAAGCGCGTGCTCGCGGAGGAGGCCTGCGAGCTCTGCGTCCGTCATCCCCTCGCCGCCGCGAGAGCGCGGCGGGCGAGTGGAAGCAGCCGGTCCCCGTCGACGGAACCAGCCTCGAGCGAGACCATGGAGCCGTCCGCGAAGTAGACGTCGACGTGCTCGCGCTCGACCTGCGACTTTGTCCGGACGAAGACGATCGCGCCGGCGAGAGCGGCGCCCGCGGCGAGCAGCCCGACGGCGCTACGGGCTTTCACTCTCGGCCTCCTCGGTCTTCTTCTTCGTGGTCGTCCGGCGGCGCGTCGCGGTCTTGATCGCCTTCGCGGCCTTCGCCTCTTCCTCGCGCTCGAGCATCCGCAGGCACGTCTTCAGGTCGTAGAAGACGAGACCGACGGTCGGCCGTGGCTTCGTCACGGCGGCAACCAGATGGCGATCGTCCTTGGCGACGAAGACAGAGCCGTCGACCGCAGCGCCCTCTACCTGGACGAGTGGATCGGAGCCCGGCTCGGTCCTGACCTCGTCGGCTGCGGAGAGGAGCTCGGCGGCGGCCTCGGCGAACGACTTCGCGGTGGCGTCGTCGGCAAGTGTCGAGGCGACGACCGATCCGTCGTGGTCGGCGAGCACCGCGGCTTCGATCTGCGCGGAGATCTCGGTGAGGTCGGCGAGAGCCTGCGCCGCGTCCATGCGCGGGGAAGCTACCACAGGCCTGACAGCCCCGGTCCCTACACTCCGGGCGGCGTGCATCGCATCGTCTCCAAGTTCCTCGCTGACCGTGGAACGCACCTCGCGGCGATGATCGCCTACTTCGCGCTCCTCTCCTTCGTCCCCCTTCTCTTCCTCGCCCTCTCGCTGACCGCCCTCGCCGGGCAGCAGACGGAATCGAGCTATCTCGTCGAGGAGCTGCGGCGCGCGTTCCCCGCGAGCTCGGTCGACCGGCTCGTAACCGTGGTCGAATCGATCCAGGACCAGGCGACGTCGATCGGGATCATCGGCGGCATCGCCCTCCTCTGGGGCGCGCTCGGCTTCTTCAGCGTCCTCGAGTCCGCGTTCAACATCGTCTACGGGCTGCCCAACCGCTCCTTCATCCGCCAGAAGTCGCTCGTCCTCGTGCTCGTGGCAGGGTCGCTCGCGGTGCTCTTCATCGCCCTCGTGGTCGGCTCGATCGGTGTCGAGCTCGTGCACAGCGCGGGCGTGGCGGGCGGGGTCCTCTCCTACGTCTACGCGCTCGCTGTCTCGACGCTCCTGATCTTCGGCCTCCTCTGGACCCTCTACCGCCTGCTGACCAACGCGGCGCTGACCTGGAGGGAGACCTTCCCGGGCGCCGTCTTCGCGACGATCCTGCTTCAGGCCAGCTTCCAGCTCCTCCCCCTGTTCGTCCGCCTGACGAGCGGCGACCTCGTAACGCTGCAGGCGTTCGGCGGCCTCGTGCTCCTGCTCTTCTGGCTCTACCTGATGGCGAACGTGCTCGTGCTCGGCGCCGAGGTGAACTGGTGGTTTCGCTACGGGCGCGCGGCGGCGGACGAGCACGGAGCCGCGGGGGCGCCGTAGGTCAGTCCGAGCTGTCGGAGCGCAGGCGGTCTTCGAGGGCGGCCATGACCTTGTCCTCGATCTCGGGCTGGTGCTCGAGGAGGCTGCGGAAAGATTGGCGCGTCAGCACGAAGAAGCGGAGGTGCGAGGCGGAAGTCACGGTCGCGGTCCGGCGAGCGTTGTCGTAGATCAGCGCGATCTCGCCGAAGAAGTCCCCGGGGCCGAGGCGCCTGATCTCGCTTCCGTCCCGCGTGACCGAGACCTCGCCCTCGACGATGACGAAGAACTCGCGCCCGAGATCCCCCTCGCGCGTGAGGACCTTGCCCTCCTCGACCTCGATGTCCTCGGTCGCCTTCGCGAGCTCGCCGAGCTCCTGCTTGGAGAGCGCGGAAAAGAGCGGAGCCCTCGCGAGAGCGTCGACTTTGGTGTCGTGCGAGAAGAGCACGCGCGGAATCTACATCTCTCGCGGTGCCCCGCCTAGGCCCGCGAGCAACGCGCGCGTTGCGGCGGCTCGATGGCTGTGCGCCTGCTTCCACTCGTTCCCGAGCTCCGCGACGGTTCGGCTTTCCCCGATCGGGACGAAGACGGGGTCGTAGCCGAAGCCTTCCGACCCCTTCGGTTCGGCGGCGATCGCCCCTTCCAACGTCCCCGTGCCGCGGAGCTCCTGCCCCTCCGGAGTCACGACGACGAGCTCGGAGACGTAGCGCGCGCCACGGTCCGCGGGCTCTGCGCCGGCGAGCGCTTCGAGGAGCTTCACCACGTTCTCCCCGTCGCTCGAGTCCTCACCCGCGTAGCGCGCCGAACGGATCCCGGGCGCACCGTCAAGGTGGTCGACCTCGAGGCCCGAGTCCTCGCCGATCGTCCAACGACCGGGCTCGACGCTCCGAGCGAAGCGCGCTTTCGCGGCCGCGTTCTCGTAGAACGTCACACCGGTCTCCTCGGGCATCTCGACGTCTCCGAGAAGCTCGATATCCCACTCCGGAAGGAGAGCGCGGAGCTCCCGGAGCTTGCCCTCGTTCCGCGACGCGAAGACCGCCGTTATTCGTCCCAACGGACGGCAAGCACCTCGTCGAGCTGCGAGAGAGCCACGACGACCTCGCGGCCGGAGACGGAGGCCGGCAGCACGACCTCGAGTCGGAGCTCGCGGCCCTCCTCGTCCCCCTCCTCGAGCTGGATGCGCTCGACCTTGGCGCGCCGGTCCTCCAGCATCGCCAGCACGGGAGCGAGCGGCTGGTCCGGCCGCAGGTCGACCTCGAGGCGCCCGGCAGCGCGCCGCCGCGCGACGATGTAGCCCTCCGCCCAGCGGAGAGGGCCGAGGCCGAACAGGACGACACCGGTGCCGAGGAGGGCGCCGGCGTAGTAGCCGGCGCCGACCGCCATCCCGATGGCGGCGACGACCCAGAGCCCCGCGGCGGTCGTCAGCCCGCGAATGTTGAGGCCCTGGCGCATGATCGCCCCCGCACCGAGGAAGCCGATGCCGGTGACGATCTGCGCGGCGATCCGGGAGGGGTCGGCGCGGACGACGTTCGAGCCGCCGATTAGGAAGTCGTTGAACCCGTACGCGGAGATGAGCGTGAAGAGCGCCGAGCCGACGCCGACGAGCATGTGCGTCCGGAGGCCGGCGGCCCGTTCCCGCCATTCGCGCTCGAGACCGACGAGGCCGGAGAGTGCCGCCGCGACGACGAGCCGAATGGCGATCTCGCCGATGGAGATGTCCGGGATCACGCGGCCGCCTTCGACTGGATCTCGAAGATCTGCTCGATCCCCGCCGCGGCGAGGTCGATCAAGCGGTCGAGCTCTTCCCGCGTGAACGCGTTGCGCTCGGCAGTCGACTGCACCTCGATCAGCCGTCCGTCTCCTCGCATGACGACGTTCATGTCGACGTCGGCGGTCGAATCCTCGCTGTAGTCCAGGTCGAGCAGAGGCTCGCCCCCGACGATTCCCACCGAGACGGCGCCCACGCGCTCCATCGGAGCCGGGAGCCCCTTGCGCTTCGCGGCGCGGGCAAGCGCGATCCACGCGCCGCTGATCGCCGCCGTCCTCGTTCCACCGTCGGCCTGGATGACGTCGCAGTCGAGCCAGAGCGTGCGCTCACCGAGCTTCTCCAGGTCGTAGGCCGCCCGGAGGGAGCGCCCGACGAGGCGCTGGATCTCGACGGTGCGGCCGCCCTGCTTGCCGGCGCGTGCCTCGCGTACGCTTCGCTCCCCCGTCGAGGCGGGAAGCATCCCGTACTCCGCGGTCATCCAGCCGCGCCCGCTGCCGACGAGCCAGCGCGGCACGCCCTCCTCGATGCTGGCCGTGCAGAGCACGCGCGTCTTCCCGAAGGAGATGAGCACCGAGCCGTCCGCCTGCTCGACGAAGTCGGGGACGACGTCGATCGCCCGCAACTCGTCGGGTCGGCGGCCCTCGCGCATCAGGCTGCCGCCAGCTCCAGGTCGCGCACCGCGACCTGCTCCACCTCAGCGAGCGGAAGTTGCAGGAAACGCTCGCCGAGAGCGCGGAACTCGTCCACGGAGCCGGTCGTGAGGAAGCGCGACCGCCCCTCGCGGGCCGGATCGTTCTCGATCCTCTTGCGCTCCAGGGTCTCGGCTACCTCTCGCGCGGTCTCGACCGCGGAGAAGATGAGCGTCGTCCGGCGGCCGAAGACGCGCTCGAAGACCGGCTTGATCAGCGGGTAGTGCGTGCAGCCGAGGATGACGGTGTCGACGCCGGCCTCCTTCAGCGGCTGGGCGTACTCGCGCACGGCCGTGTCGATTTCCTCGTTCGGCGCCGCGGATTCGATCAGCGGCACGAGCCTGGGGCACGCGATCGAGAAGACGTGCGCGCCTGCATCGAGCGCGTGTACGGCCTCCTCGTAGCGACCGGTCGCGACCGTCGCCTCGGTGGCGAGGACGCCGATGCGGCGGTTCCGGGTCGCCTGCACGGCTGCGTGGGCCTCGGGCGCGAGGACGCCGATCACCGGCACCTGGAGCTTCTCCTGAAGCTGCGGCAGCGCGGCGGCCGTCGCCGAGTTGCAGGCCGCGACGATCAGCTTCACCCCCGCGTCCTCGAGGTACGCGGCGATCTCGTTCGCGAAGCGGCGGATCTCGTCGCGCGGCCGCGGGCCATACGGGCAGCGTGCGCCGTCGCCGAGGTAGACGAAGTCCTCGTGCGGCAGCGTGACGAGGCATTCGTGGAGGACGGTCAGACCCCCGGCGCCGGAGTCGAAGATGCCGATGGGCCGCGTGTCCACGCCAGGATTCTAGGAGCGCTACCGGGTAGCGTTCGGCACGTGCTGGAACTGCATTCTCCGGAAGGCGCGTTCACCGCGATCGAGGACTGTCTGCGCTCGGCCGGGTTCTTCGGCGGCGGAGCCGAGGACGTCGTCGCCGACCTTTACCTCGGCTACGGGCTTTCGGCGGCGCTTCGGCGGGAGGCACACCCGGATCCGCCCGAGCCGTGCCCGCTTCCCCTCGCCGCGTGCCGGGTGCGTCCGGACGTCGAGCCTGGGCTGAGCCCGGCCGATTTCCGCATCGGCGAGTGGGACCGAACCTGGGACGAGAACGCGTACGCGGGAGCAGTCGAGGGAGTCAAGGCGGCGATCGAACGCGGGGACGTGTACCAGGTCAATCTCGTCCAGCACCTCTCGGCCGCCTTCGAAGGGGAGCCGGAAGGACTCGCGGCGGCCCTCGCACGCCTGAGCCCGCTCCACCCGTGGCCGCTCTCCGGCGACGGCTGGACGATCGTCTCCGCCTCCCCCGAGCTCTTCCTCGCCCGCCGCGGAGACCGCGTCTGGACGAAGCCGATCAAAGGGACGCGGCCGCTCGGCGCCTCGGAAGACCTGCAGGAGTCCGTGAAAGACGCCGCCGAGCACGTGATGATCGTCGACCTCGAACGGAACGATCTCTCCCGCGTCTGCGAGCCCGGCTCCATCCGCTGGCCCGACCTGATGGCGGAGCACGAGCTCGCCGGCGTGGCGCACCTCGTCACGACCGTCCAAGGTGAACTCCGGCAAGGCGTCGGCCTCTCCGAGCTCCTCGAAGCGACGTTCCCCGGCGGCTCGGTCACGGGCGCGCCCAAGATCTCGGCCCTCGACCACATCGCGGCGCTCGAGCCCGTCGGCCGCGGCGCCTCGATGGGCGCGCTCGGCCGTGTCTGGCCGAACGGCGACCTCGAGCTCGCGCTCACCATCCGCACCTTCGCGGTCGTGGACGGGCGCATCCACTTGTGGGTCGGGGGCGGCATCGTGTGGGACTCCGATCCATCCGAGGAGATCGAGGAGTCGTGGGTGAAGGCGCGGCCCCTCCTCGCCGCCGTGGGGGCTCCCGTCGAGGAGCCGGCGGCGACGTGACTCTCCTCGCCCTCGCGGTGGGCGGACGCGGTCTCGTCGACCCCGACGAGCCGATCCTGCACGCGGACGACGAGGCGTTCCTGCGAAGCCGGGCCGCCTTCGAGACCACGCGGGTCTACGGCGGAAGCCCGTTCAAGCTGGACGAGCACCTTGCGCGCCTCGCCGGCTCGGCCGCGCGCGTGGAGATCGGGACGATCGACACCGACGAACTGCGCCGCCTGGCAGGACTTGCCCTCGAGGCCGCGGCCGCGCCGGACGCAATGCTGCGCCTCTTCGTCACTCCCGGCCGCGACGGAGCCGGGAGCCCGACCCACATCGCGATGGTGAGCACGCTTCCGGACGGGTTGGAGGAGCTTCGCGCGCGGGGGCTCAAGCTCGTCTCGATCCAGCTCGGCGTCGACCCCGAGCTGCGAGCGACCTCGCCCTGGCTGCTCGGCGGTGTGAAGTCGACGAGCTACGCCGTGAACATGGCGGCCGAGGCCGAGGCGAAGCGCAGAGGCGCGGACGACGCCGTGTTCCTCGGGTCAGGCGATGTCGTACTCGAGGGGCCGGTGACCAACGTGTGGTGGCGCTACGACGATGTCCTCTACACCCCCGCGCTCGAGCTCGGGATCCTCGCAGGCGTGACGAGGGCGACCCTCATGGAGGAGGCCGCGGCGGCCGGCCGCGAGGTGCGCGAAGGAGCGTTCCCGCTCGAGCACATGGCGGGCGCCGACGAGGCGTTCACGTCCTCCTCGATTCGCGAGGTGATGCCGGTGATCGAGCTCGACGGCCGGCCGGTCGGCGCGGGAGCCCCCGGGCCCGCGGCCCAGGAGCTCCAGGAAGCGCTACGCGGAGCTGCCGCGCGCTGAGATCACGCGTGCGCCAGCTTGCGCCGGACGACGAGGGCCCCGCCCGCGCCGACCAGGATCACGCCGACCGCCATGCCGGCGCCGATGCCCGCGTCGCCCCAGTCCATTCCGTCGGACGCGGACTGCTGCGGCGCCTTTGTGACGTAGACCGACGGCCCCTGTCCGCCGCGCTCGAGTAGCGCCTGGTGGCGTGCGTCCACGTGCGCCTGCGGCGCCTTGTCGAGAAGCGCCTGGTGCCGCGCGTCGACGTCGACCGCCGCCTGGGTCGCCGGGGCCGCGAGAGCGGTGACGGCGAGTGTCGCGGCGAGAGCCTTGAGCTTCCTGTTCCGTGCATGCTTCATCGTCTTCTCCTTCCGCCTGCTGATGGAAGCAGGACGGCTCGGCGGCCCACCGTCTTCCCTACACTCGCGCCATGCGCGTCCTCTGCCTGACGCACGAGCACGATGGCCCGGCCGGGCTCTTCGCCGACGTCGTCCGTGAGCGCGGCGACGAGCTCCTGGAGTGGAACATCTCACAGGGACCGCCGCCCGAAAGGCCTGAGGACTTCGATGCGCTCGTCGTCTTCGGGGGGTCGATGCACGTCGACCAGGAGGAGAAGCACCCGTGGCTCCCGGCCCAGCACGACCTGATGCGCGGCGCCGTCGAGCGCGGGCAGCCGCTCATGGGCGTGTGCCTCGGCGGCCAGCTCCTCGCGCGGGCGGCCGGCGCGCACGTGGGCCTGGCCTCACGGCCCGAGATCGGCTGGTTCGAGATCGAGCTGACAGCCGAAGGCCAAGCCGACCCGGTGGTCGGCGCGCTACCCGGGCGCTTCGAGGCCTTCGAGTGGCACAGCTACGCCTTCGAGGTCCCGCCCGGCGGCGTGCTCCTCGCGCGGAACCCGGTCTGCGCGCAGGCCTTCCGCGTCGGCGAAGCGGCGTGGGGAGTCCAGTTCCATCCCGAGGTGACGCGCGAGATGCTCGAGGCGTGGCGAGCCGCATCCGACGGCTCCGCGCCGCCGATTCCCCTCGACCCGATCGGCCGCTGGAACGAGGTCGGGCGGATCCTCGCGAACGCGTTCTTCGATCAGGCGTCCCGCTGAGACCATTCGTGCCAGGAGGCCTCGTAATTCTGCGCTTCGAATCCGGCCGCGCGTAAGAGCACCGCGGCGAGCTCCGAGCGCTGGCCTGAGTGGCAGTAGGTGACGAAGGGCTTCGTCGTGTCGACGCCGTCGAGCGCGGCCTCGACACCGTAGTAGAGATCGTCGAGAGGGATGTTCACCGCGCCCTCGATGTGGCCCTGGCGCGGGTCGCACGGGTAACCCGTCTCGCCTGAGAACTCCTCCGGCGTGCGCACGTCGAGCAGCGTGACTGAGCCCTCCTCGAGGAGGCGCGCCAGCTCGTCGTCGGTCACGCCAGCACCTCGTGGAGAAAGACCAGAACCTCCTCGTTGAACTCGGCCGGCCGCTCGAGCGGCGAGAGGTGGCCGGCGCCGGCGATCTCGGCGTAGCGGCCTTCGACGAGACCGGTGACGATCTCCTTGGCGACGAGCGGAGGAGTGACCGCGTCCTCCTCGCCCACGAGGACGAGCGCCGGGACTTTGATGTCCGTCAGGGTCGTCGTCGAGTCGAACCGGTCGCGCATCGCCTCGACGCTTGCGACGAGGCTCTCGACCGGCTGCTCGGCTGCGATCTCGCGGGCACGGGCCATCGTCTCGGGCGAAGCCTCCGCAGCGAAGAGCTTGGATGCCAGCCCCTCCCAGAACGCGCTGAAGCCACCCTCGCGGAGCACGCGAATGGTCTCCTCGCGCGCCGCGCGGCCGGCCTCGTCGTCAGCGGTCGCCCGCGTGTCCGCGAGGACGACGGCCGGGATCCGCTTCGGCGCCTGGCGCCAGAGCTCGAACGCGAGGTAGCCGCCCATCGAAACCCCCACGGGAATGAAGTCGCCCGGGAGAAGATCGAGAACCCTCGTCGCCCAGCTCGAGAGGGTGGAATCGGCAGCGTCGCGCCCGGGAAGACTCGGCGCGATCACCTCATAGCCGGCTTCCTCGAAGACGGGCTCCTGCCCCTCCCACATACGCGAGTCGAACGGGAAGGCGTGCAGAAGGAGGAGGACGCTCACTCGCGCGGGACGTCGACGCCGTCGGGAATCTCCCGCGCGCGCTCGTACCCGTGGTCGCCGCCCTCGACGCCGAGCAGCGCCCCGACGGCTCCCGCGAGCTCA
>DATEOR010000001.1:0-29722 GCA_035273885.1 Gaiellaceae bacterium | reverse complement strand
GTCCATCACCGAATGCTCCTACTACCAGCTGATCCAGGGCACTTCGATGGCCTCGCCGCACGCGGCCGGAGTGGCCGCCCTGATCGTCAGCCAGTACGGGACGGCGGACCTCGTCCACGGCGGACTCACCATGGATCCGACGGCGGTTCGCGAGATCCTGCGGGAAACCGCCACCGACACTGCGTGCCCGACTCCGCCCCTCGTCGACTACACGCTCGTCGGGCGGCCGGCCAGCTGGAACGCGCTGTGCGAAGGCTCCGCTGAGTACAACGGCTTCTACGGCGACGGGATCGTGAACGCCCTCGCGGCCGTCGGCGGCTAGCCGATTCTGCAAGCACTCAGAAGGCCGCCCCCCGGGGCGGCCTTCTGACATTCGCGCCGCGACCCGGGCGCAAGCCATGGGCTCCGCTACATTCAGTCCGTGGACGACGTTAGGGGCTTTCTCGACGCCTGCCAGGCGTTCTTCGACACGATCGCGTCGGTCGCGTTCTGGCCACTCTTCCTGGCCATCTCGCTGCACGTCGTCAAGCTGCTCCTGAGAGGACGCGCTTGGCAGAACATCCTGCGGGCGTCGTACCCGGGAACGCGCGTGCCCTACTGGGGCGTCTTCGGCTCCTACATGGCCGGCGTGGGCGTCAACTCGATCGCACCCGCCCGCGGCGGCGACGTCGTGAAGCTCTACCTCGTCAAACGACAGGTGAAAGAGTCGAGCTACCCGACCCTCGCCTCGAGCCTCGTCGTCGAGACGCTCTTCGACTTCGTCGTTGCGTCGATCCTCTTTCTCTGGGCGCTCAAGCTGGGAATCCTCCCCGGGATCCCGGACCTTCCCGCGCTCCCCGCCTTCGACTGGGCCTTCGTCATCCGCCATCCCGTGATCTCAGCGTTCATCGGCTGCGTACTGATCGGCCTGGCGATCATCGGCTTCGGCTGGGCATCGCACCATGTGAACCAGTTCAGGGCGAAGCTGGCGCAGGGCTTCGCGATCCTCCGCGACCGTCGCGCCTTCCTCACCGGAGTCGTGACGTGGCAGGCGGCGAGCTGGCTCGCGCGCGGCGCGGGCGTCTACTTCTTTCTCGAGGCGTTTCACATCCCCGCGAGCGTGGAGGCGACGGTCACCGTCCTCGTCGTGCAGGGGCTCTCGACGCTCCTCCCCTTCACGCCCGGAGGAGCGGGGACGCAGCAGGCCGTCCTCGTCTTCGCCTTCAGCGGGACTGCCGCAGCGAGCACCGTTCTCGGCTTCAGCGTCGGCATGCAGCTCGTGACGACGGCGGTGAACGTCCTGCTCGGCTTCGGCGCGATCGCCGTCATGCTCCGCACGCTTCGCTGGCGGCAGCACGTCATGGCCGACAAGGAGCTCAGGGACGCCACAGACGAACCGGACGCCACAGACGAACCGGCCGCCACCGAGGCCGCTGCGCAGCCCTCGCGCTCTGCTCTTCCCGGCTGAGCGAACGGCGTATGATGGCGGGGCGCATGGAACCATCCGTTCGGACCGGCGGACGGCAGACGTATTCGGCTGCAGTCACGGATCTCTGGGAGCGCGTCGGGACGGCTTTGACCCGCCTCGAGCGCATCGCCGAGACTCCTCCGGACGTGCTCGTGGAAGAGCACTCGGACGAGCTCCCGGGGCTTCAGTACTCGCTCCACGCGGGCGCCGAGCTCGCCGTCGGCATCGAGCCGCCCCCGACCGCCGAAGACCTGCACGAGGAGCTCGTCGCCGCCCTCGCCGAGGCGCGCGACGCGACCGCCGAGGTCGCCTACGCCGTCGAGATCGACGAGGCCGATGGGGTCGAGCCGCTGCTCCCGGAGTGGCGTGGCTCGCTCTTCCGCGTCCGCCTCGCCCGCCTGCGGGCGCTCGAGCGGACGAATGCCCTCGCCGCGGAGGTTCCCGCTCCGCCGCCCGAACGCCGCCTGGCCGAGCACCAGGGCGCGTCGTGGACGGCGATCGTGGCCACCGTCCTCATCCTCGGGGGCGCCTTCCTCTTCACGGCAGGCGCGGTGCTCGTCGCGTGGCCCGTGTGGGCCGCCGGGCTCGCGCTCTTCGCCGGCGGCTTCATCCTCTATCGCCCCTAGCCACTCGCCGCCCCAGAGCGCCTAGAAAGTTTCGGCCGCAGCGTCGAGTCTGGCCAGCGTCTCCTCGCGGCCGAGGAGCTCGATCGACTCGAAGAGCCCCGGCGAGACGTTCGAGCCGGTGACGGCCGCGCGAATCGGCTGGAACGCCTGTCGAGGCTTCAGCCCCTGGCGTTCAGCCAGCTCCCGAAGTGCGCCCTCGATCCGCTCGGAGTCGAAGGGCTCGAGGCCAGCGAGGGTCGACCGGGCCTGGGCCAGCAAGGGGCCGGAGCCGTCCAGCAGAGCCGGGTCCGGCGCCACGCGGTCGAAGAAGAACCCCGCGAAGGCCGGGAACTCGCCGAAGGTCCCGATCTTCTCCTGGACGAGCGGTGCGGC
This sequence comes from Gaiellaceae bacterium, assembly GCA_035273885.1. Lineage (GTDB taxonomy): Bacteria > Actinomycetota > Thermoleophilia > Gaiellales > Gaiellaceae > DATEOR01. Next base: position 27,277 of record DATEOR010000001.1, on the reverse strand, counting down.
CTGGCGAACGAGCTCCTCCTCCCATTCGTAGCCCTGCTCACGGAGCCAGGTGAGGAGCGCGTCCGCGTATTCCTCCGGCGAGAGCCCGCGCAGGTAGAGCCCATTCAGGTGGTTGAGCTTGTCGTAGTCGAACACCGCCGGGCTGGCGCCCACCCGCTCCAGCGTGAAGAGGCGGACGAGGTCGTCGCGGCTGAAGATCTCGGTGCGGTCGTCGTAGCTCCAGCCGAGGAGCGCGAGGTAGTTGAGGAGCGCGGGTGCGTAGTAGCCCGCCGTCCTGAACTCCTCCACCGAGACGGCGCCGTGGCGCTTGGAGAGCTTCTTCCCGTCGGGCCCGTAGATGTTGCCGAGGTGGGCGTACTCGGGCAGCGGCGCGCCGAGGGCCTCGAGCACGCGGATCTGCTTCGGCGTGTTCGAGATGTGGTCCTCGCCGCGAATGACGTGCGTGATCCCATCGAGCCAGTCCTCGACCGGCGAGGCGAAGTTGTACGTCGGGCGCCCGTCGGCTCGCACTGCGACGAGGTCCTCGAGCTTCTCGCTCGGAACCTCGATCTGCCCGCGGACGAGATCGTCCCAGGACGTCGAGCCCTCGTCGGGCATGCGGATCCTGATCGCGCCCTCGTCCTCGTAGGCCGTGCCCTCGCCGACGAGCCGCTGCGCCTCCTCCTTGCACCGCTCCATGCGGTCGAGCTGGTACGTGACCTCGTCGTCCCAGTCGAGGCCGAGCCACCGGAGAGACTCCATGATCTGCTCGGACGCCTCGGCGATCTCACGGCTGGTGTCCGTGTTCTCGATCCGCAGCCGGAACTCGCCGCCTTCGTGGCGGGCGTAGAGCCAGTTGAAGAGCGCCGTGTGGACTCCCCCGATGTGCAGGAATCCCGTCGGGCTCGGAGCGAAGCGGACGACCGGTGGCACGCGGCTATGGTAGTCGGGTGATCCCGGGCGCCCACCTCTCGACTTCAGGCGGGATCCACACGGCCGTCGATCGCGCCGAGGCGATCGGCGCCGAGTCGCTCCAGATCTTCACGCAGAGCCCGCGCACCTGGCGCCCGACGAACCATGACCCGGCGAACTTCGAGCGCTTCAAGGAGCGCCGCGCCGAGGCCGGAATTCAGGGCGTCGTCTGCCACGCGCTGTACCTCGTCAACCTCGCCACACCGGACGAGGAGATCTACGAGAAGTCGGTGACGACCCTCATGAACACCGTCGACGTCGCCTGTGCGATCGAGGCGGACGGCGTCATCTTCCACGTCGGCTCGCATCTCGGGGCGGGCTTCGAGGCGGGCCTCGAGCACGTCGTTCCCGCCCTCGAACGGGCGCTCGACCGCTGCTCGGAGACGACCTGGCTCCTGATCGAGAACTCCGCGGGCGCCGGGGGGACGATCGGCCGGTCGGTGGACGAGCTCGCGGTCATGGTCGACCGGCTGGGCCGGCACCCGCGGCTCGGCATCTGCCTCGACTCTTGCCACCTGTGGGTCTCCGGTGTGGACGCGACCGACAACGCGGCGCTCAGCGCCTGCATCGACGAGGTCGAGGAGCGCATCGGCCTCGACCGGCTCCGCGCGCTACATGTGAACGACGCCGCCGCGCCGCTCGGTTCGAATCGCGACCGGCACGCGAATCTCGGCGAGGGCGAGATCGGCGAGGGTATGAGCGTCTTCCTCGGCCATCCGAAGCTCCAGGGCCTCCCGACGATCCTCGAGGTCCCGGGCCCGGACGGGCACGGACCGGACGCGAACGAGATTCAGAAGCTCCGCGACCTTCATGCCCGCGGGCTGAAAGGCGCTAAGCCTGTTCCTCGGAAGGCTGCTGCTCGACCACGCGGAAAGACGGCTTCCCGCGCGGGAGCTCGAAGAACTCCGGGTTGACGCAGCCGAGCTCGTCTGCGCGGTGCTCGTAGCACGCGGCGACCTCAGCCTTGCACATCGGGAGCGGCTGACGAACGGTCTTCACGGCGCCGAACCCGCCCTTCCGCTTCTGAGCCTCCTGCAGGGCGTCGAGGTCTATCTCGACGTCGTAGACCTTCTGCATGCAGCCGATGTACGTGTGCCCCCACTCCTCGTACGCGTAGAGGAAGGGGCAGGCGCGCGTGACGCATGCGGCCGGATACACGACCTTGTCGCAGTGGACCCCGCAGCGGCGACATTCGGTCTCGTCCTGTGGCCGCAGGGGAAGCTCTTGAACGATCGGCAATGGCCGTTGCATTCAGTCTGGATTGTGGGTCAGGTTCATACGTCCCGCAAGACTTGACAGGCTGCGAAACCGGGTGTAAGCCGGCCGGCCTTCTAGAGCTCGCCGCTGAGGCGCCGCACGGCGTTCAGGACGTCCATCGGCGTGAACGCCTCGAAGTCCGGGTCGAGCCCGCGCTCGTCGTCGTCGGCCCGGAACCAGAAGGCCTGGACGGTCGTCATCCCGACCTCCTTCGCACCTCGTACATCCTCGTAACGGCGGTCGCCCACGAAGAGCGCGCGTCCAGGATCGACGCCGAGCCGCCCCAGGGCCTCCTCGAAGATCAGGGGGTGCGGCTTGCGCTTCCCGGTCTCGGAGGAGAAGACCGCCACGTCGAGGCGGTCGTCCAGGCCCATCTGCGCGAGATCCCGGTGCAGGAGTGCCGGCGGGTCGAAGGCGTTCGAGACGAGCCCGGTCTTGAGGCCGCGCTCGCGGAGGACGTCGAGCAGCGCGTGCGTCGAGTCGCCGATCAGCCTGGCCGGCTCCCAGGCCGCGTGCTCCGCCTCGAGGAAGCGCTCCAGTTCGGCGTCGTCGACCTCGACCCCCAGGCTCCCGAGACAGTCGCGCACGAGCGCCGGGTACTCGATCTCCTCCAGGGAGCCCGGCTGCCAGAGGAGCGGCATGTAGCGCTCGCGGAACCGCCCGGCCGCATCCATCGAGCCCGGCAGGCCGTCGCGCCCGATCGCCGCGAGCCCCGACGCCCAGCCCCCCTCGAGAAGGGCGTCGTCGTACTCGAAGCGAAAGAGCGTGTCGCCCCAGTCGAAGAGAACCGCGTCGATCACCTGGAGGCGAACGTTAGGGTGCCTCGGCCGTGGTCCGCAAAATCCTCTTCGCCCTCCTGGGTCTCGGGCCACTCGTCGTCGTGCTCGACCACGCGGGCATGGGCGACATCCAGCTCTTCGTCCTCGCGGCGCTCGCCCTCATCCCGCTCGCGTGGCTGATCGGGGAGGCGACCGAGCACGCGGCACACCACACGGGGCCCGGGATCGGCGGCTTCCTCAACGCGACCTTCGGCAACGCACCCGAGCTCATCATCGCCCTCTTCGCCGTCCACGACGGCCTGACAGAGGTCGTCCGCGGCTCCCTCACCGGTAGCGTCGTCGGGAACCTCCTGCTGGTGCTCGGGTTCTCGCTCGCCTTCGGCGGAACCGGGGAGCTCGATCGCCGGTCGAGCATGCTCTCCCTCGGCCTCGTCGCGTTCGCGGTGCTGCTCTTCCTGATCCCTGCGATCCCGGGCTGGAGCGGAGACCCGGACCGCCACTCGCTCGCGGTTCTCTCCGTGCCGGTGTCCATCGTGCTGCTCCTCGTCTACGTGGCCGTCACGTGGTACTCCCTCCGCCGCCACCGGCTGGCGCACACCTCGGACGAGCCGTCGGAAATGGCCGCCTGGTCCTTCACCACCTCGCTCCTCGTCCTCGGCGGCGCCACTGTCATCACGGCGCTCGTCGCCGAGATCCTCGTGGGCTCCCTCGAGGCCTTCGCCGAGAAGGCCCATTTGAGCGACTTCTTCGTCGCCGCCGTGATCGTGGCCATCGTCGGCAACGCCGCCGAGCACGGAGGCGCGGTCGTGGTCGCCTATCGCGGCAAGATCAAGCTCGCAGCCGAGATCGCCCTCGCCTCGGGCGCGCAGGTCGCGGTCTTCCTCATCCCTGCGGTCGCGCTGCTCTCCTGGCTGATCGAGCCGCTGGCGCTTTCCTTCAGGCAGATCGAGATCGCCGCGCTCGCCGCAACCGTCGCGTTCACGGCGCTGATCCTGAGCAACGGCCGCTCGAGCAGGACGAAGGGAATCGCCCTCATCTCGGCCTACGGACTCGTCGCGCTCGCCTTCCTCCTCGCCGGCGACCGCTGATCTCCGCTCACTCGGCGGTGCGGCTTCGCCGCAACGCCCCTCCGAGCGCCAGGATGGTGAAGCCGATGCCCGCGAGAATCAGCGCGATCCCGACGACGATCCCGAAGAGCGCGGTGCTCTCGGCGAGGAACGACGTGTTGAGCGCGGTTGCGAGCGACGTCTCGGTGACCCAGATGTTGCGCGCGCCGTTCGAGACGGGATTCCCCTCCGCATCCTTGGCCGCCGCCGCCTCGTCGTTCGTTCCCTCCGGATTGCCCGGATCGGAAGCGGACTGGTACCGGCCCATCTCCGCGTAGCTCAGGCCGCCGGTGCTCTCCAGCGCATGGATGCGCATGTAATCGGCGAAGCACTTCGCCTCGGAGCCCGTGTCGATCTCCTCTCCGGCCACGCTGCAGGTGGGAAGCTCGATGCTGTCCGGGAGGCCGGCCTCCTGTGCGCCCTTGGCGATCTCCTCGGGGGTCATGTCGGGCGAGCCGACGATGTGCTCGCGCTCGAGCTGCGTGCGGACCTCGTTGTGGCCTGCGATTGAGAGGACGAGCGAGCCGATTCCGAAGGCGATCAGGATCACCCCAGCCGCTACACCACCCCACTCCAGGATCTTCCGCCTGTTCATGCCCTCTCCTTTCGTTAGCCATGGCCGCCGCAGACGTACGGCCGACCCTAACGGGTCACGGAAGGTGTGGTTACCCGCACGTTAAGACTCAGGCTCCCCGCCATTGACTCTGACCCGGGGTTTGACACCCTAGATGGGTCAAAAACCTGGAGGTCCGAATGACATCGGCGATGAGTGAAGAGCTGACTGCGGAGAAACGGACGACCGGCGCCGTCGTCCAGGCAAGCGAGATCACACGCGTCTACGGCGAGGGCGAGACCGCTGTGCACGCCCTGAACGGCTGTTCCGTCGAGGTGGGCACCGGAGAGCTGACGGCCGTCATGGGCCCGTCGGGCTCCGGCAAGTCGACCATGATGCACATCCTGGCGGGGCTCGACCGGCCGACTTCGGGATCGGTGTCGATCGCCGGCACGGACATCACGAAACTCGGCGACAACGAGCTGACGAAGCTTCGCCGCGAGCACATCGGCTTCATCTTCCAGTTCTTCAACCTCCTGCCGATGCTGACTGCTGAGGAGAACATCAAGCTCCCCCTCGAGCTGGCCGGCAGCAAGATCGACGAGGGCTGGGTCGAGGAGGTCATCAAGCGGACCGGCCTCGAGGATCGGCGCACACACCGGCCTTCGGAGCTCTCGGGCGGCCAGCAGCAGCGCGTGGCCATCGCACGCGCCCTCGCGACGCGGCCGACGGTGATCTTCGCCGACGAGCCGACCGGAAACCTCGACTCCACGACGAGCGCCGAGATTCTCGACCTCGTACGCGAGATGGTCACGAACTACGGGCAGACGACGGTCATGGTCACCCATGACGCACACGCCGCGGCCATCGCCGACCGCGTCCTCTTCCTCGCAGACGGCTGCATCGTGAAGGAGCTGCGCGGCGCCGACGCCGGTCAGATCCTCAACGCGATGGAGGAAGTGAGCGCGCGATGATCCGAGTCGCCCTCCGAGGGCTCGCCGGGCGCAAGCTCCGCGCGACTCTGACGGCGTTCGCGATCATCCTGGGCGTGGCGATGGTGAGCGGGACGTACGTCCTCACCGACACCATCGACAAGGCCTTCGACAACATCTTCAGCGAGACCTACGCCAACACGGACGCGGTCGTCTCGGGCAAGGCCGCCGACATCAGCTTCCAGGGAGACTCGGCCGAGACGCCGCCCGTGGACGCGACGCTTCTCGAGAAGATTCGAGCGCTGCCGAACGTCGAGGCGGCGACCGGAATCGTCGTCGACGACACGAACACGAAGATCATCAAGAAGAACGGCGAGGCCGTGAACACGAACGGCGCGCCTTCCTTCGGCTTCGGGATCGACCCGGCCGAGGCCGCCTTCAATCCTCTTCACCTGCTCGAGGGAACCTGGCCTCAGGGCTCCAACGAGGTCGTCATCGACGCGAACACGGCAGACGAGCTCGGCTACAAGGTCGGCGACACGATCCCGATCGCAACGCTCAAGCCCGTCCAGCCCTTCAAGCTCGTCGGCCTGGCGCAGTACGGCGAGGTCTCGTCGATCGGCTCGGCCACCTTCACGGTCTTCACGATCCCGACCGCGCAGTCCCTGCTCGACCGGATCGGCAAGTACGACACGATCTCCGTCGCCGCGAAGGAGGGCGTGACCCAGCAGGCTCTGGCGGACGAGATCAAGCCGATCCTTCCTCCGACGGCCCAGGTGCGGACGGCCGACGCTCAGGCCAAGGAAGACGCGAAGGACGTCTCGTTCACGAAGTTCATCCGCTACTTCCTGCTCGCGTTCGCAGGGGTGGCGCTGTTCGTCGGCGCCTTCGTGATCTTCAACATCCTCTCGATCACCGTCGCCCAACGAGTGCGCGAGTTCGCCACGATCCGGACGATCGGCGGCTCACGGAAGCAGATCCTGTGGTCGGTCGTCCTCGAGGCCTTCGTCATCGGGCTCGTCGCCTCGGTCATCGGCCTCTTTCTCGGACTCGGTCTGGCCGCCGGCCTGAACGCGCTCTTCAAGGCCCTCAATGCCGATCTCCCGACCCAGGGACTCGTCTTCGCGCCGCGAACCGTGATCGTCTCGATGGTGATCGGCATCGGCGTCACGGTCATCGCAGGCCTCATCCCCGCCCTGCGGGCAACCCGAGTGCCTCCGATTGCGGCGGTGCGGGAAGGCTCTGAGCTTCCGAAGTCGCGCATCTCGAAGTACGTCCCGTACATCGCGATCGTCGTCATCGGGCTCTCGGTCGCGCTTCTGTCCTACTCGCTCTTCAAGGACAAGCTCGACACCGCAGCCAGGCTCATCTCGATGGCCGCCGGCGTGCTGCTGCTGTTCGTCGGCGTGGCGATGCTGTCGTCGCGGACGGTCCGGCCACTCGCGGTCGGCACGCACCCCCTCGCCAAGTGGGCGGTCGTCCTGTTCTCGGTGCTCACGTATCCGTTCACGCTCGCCTACTGGCTGATTCGCCAGGCGGCATTCGGGTCGGGCGCGAAGAGGCGGCTGGTCGCCCTGGCCGAGTCGGTCGCGATTCAGCTCGCCCTCGTGGTGATCGTTGCCCTGCTGCTCAGCCAGTTCCTGGGCTACCTGATCGCGGCAATCCTCCTCGTGGTCGACTTCTCGGTCCTGATCATGTGGATCCGCAGCAAGACCCGTGGCTTCCAGCCCGAGTGGCCGGTGGAGTTCCCCAACGTCCGCCCCGAGGGCATGGTCAACGACGTGGCCAAGGAGAACTCGCGCAGGAACCCCGGTCGAACCGCGTCGACCGCGGCCGCTCTCATGATCGGCATCGCGCTCGTCACGTTCGTCGCCGTCCTGGCGAGCGGGATGAAGAAGTCGAATCGCGGAGCGATCGAGGACCAGGTGCGGGCCGAGTACGTCGTCACGGCCCAGGACGGGTTCTCCCCATTCGTCGCGGAGGCCGGCGAGGCCGTGCAGCGGTCACCGGACGCGCAGTTCGTGACGAGCGTCCGCTCGGATCTCGCCAAGGCCGACGGCGAGAGCGGCTACATCACGGGCATCCAGCCGGGCGCCATCGCGACGGCGTACCACTTCGACTGGAAAGAGGGCTCGGACGCCGTGCTCGGCCAACTGGGCCGGAACGGCGCGATCATCTCGGACGACCTCGCCGACAAGAAGGACCTGGCGGTCGGAGACACATTCGTGCTTCTGACGCCGAACGGGAAGCAGACGGAGCTCGTGGTCAAGGGCATCTACTCGCCCCCGCCGTTCTTCCCGATGCTCGGCAATGTCTCGATCTCGCAATCGCTCTTCGACTCGGTCATCGACCGGCCGCGGAACTCCTTCGTTTTCGTCGACGTCCCCGGCGAGCCGACCGATGCGACCACTGCGTCGCTCAAGGCTGCCGTGAAGGATTTCCCCGACGCGAAGGTGCAGACGAGGGCCGCCTGGATCGACCAGCAGGATCAGGACTTCAACAGCTTCCTGAACATGCTGTACGTGCTGCTGGCGCTGTCGGTGATCATCTCGCTCGTCGGCATGGTCATCACGCTCCTCCTCTCGGTGCACGAGCGAACGCGCGAGCTGGGCATGCTGCGAGCGGTCGGGATGACGCGGCGCCAGGTGCGGCGCATGATCCGGCACGAGAGCGTCATCACCTCGCTCATTGGCGCTGCGCTCGGGCTTCCGCTGGGCATCTTCCTCGCCATCCTGATGACCAAGGCGCTCTCGCAGTTCGAGGTCCAGATCGCGATCCCGATCGCGCAGCTGATCGTCTTCGCCGTCGTCGCCGTCATCGTCGGGATCCTGGCGGCGATTTTGCCGGCGCGACGGGCCGCAAGGCTCAACGTCCTGGAAGCACTCCAGTACGAGTAGGCAACGCGGAGGGGCCCGGTTCGACCGGGCCCCTCCGTAGGCTTGCCCGCGTGGAGAAGAGCAGGCTGGAAGCGTTCTCGGACGGCGTCTTCGCGATTGCGATCACGCTGCTCGTGCTCGAGATCGTCGTCCCTCACATCGAAGAGCCAAACGCGCTCGGCCCGGCGATCCTCGACCTTTGGCCCTCGTACCTCGCCTACGCGACGAGCTTCCTCACGATCGGGATCATGTGGATCAATCACCACTCCGTGTTTCGCCAGCTCGGTGAGGTCGACCACCGCTTTCTCTTCATCAACCTCGGGCTCTTGATGTGCATCTCGTTCGTCCCGTTCCCCACGACGCTGCTCGCCGACTACGCCTGGGGCGGGAACGGCGAGGCTGCCGCACTCGCGTACGGAATCACGCTGACCATCACGGCGCTCTTCTTCAACTTGCTCTGGCGTTACGCGGCCTGGGGCAACCGCCTCATCAGGGAGGACGCCGATCCGCAGGAGATCGACGGCATCTCCCGCGCGTACCTGCCAGGGCCCTTCATGTACGGGGCCGCTACGCTCGTCGCGCTCGTGAGCCCCGAGGCGAGTGCGGCTCTCTATCTCGCCGTGGCGGTCTTCTACGTCGGCTCGAGCTCGTTTTTCGGCCGCGAGGAAGTGGCCCTCTAGTACGGCGTCGGCGCGTCGCCGGCGAACTCGATCGGCCGCTGCGACCCGCTGAAAGCGCGCACGGTGGCCGCGATCGCCTCTTCGATGTCGTCTGCGGAGACGTCGAGATGCGTGACCGCGCGAAGCACGTCCTTGCGGGCGGCGAACGAGAGCAGGACGCCCTCGCCCCGGAGCCGGCCGACCGCCTCGTCGCCTGTCAGACCCAGGCGCGCGGCGTCCAGCTGGACGAAGTTCGTCTCCACCTGGTCGAGGTCGACCGGAAGGCCGGCTTCGGCGAGGCCCTCGCCCAGCCGCCGCGCGTTGGCGTGATCCTCGGCGAGCCGGTCGATGTGGTGCTCGAGTGCGTAGACACCGGCGGCCGCGACGATCCCAGCCTGGCGCATCGCTCCGCCGAAGAGGTGCTTGAACCGCCGGGCCTTCGCCATGCGCTCGGGTGAGCCCGCGATGACGGCCCCGAGCGGGCAGCCGAGCCCCTTGGAAAGGCAGAGCGTGACCGTGTCGAACTCACGCCCGTACTCCGCCGCGGGAGTGCCGCTCGCGACCGCGGCGTTCATGAGCCGCGCGCCGTCGAGGTGCACGGAAAGCCCGTGGGCGCGGGCCTCGGCGACGACCTCGCGGAGATGCGCGAGCGGCCAGACCCTGCCGCCGCCGCCGTTGTGCGTGTTCTCGATGCAGACGAGCCGGGTCGGCGCCGTGTGCAGGTCCCCAGGGGGATTGACCGCCTCGCGAACGTCTTCGGCCGTGAAGATCCCGTGCGTCGTCAGGAGCGACTTCATGACGAGCCCGGAGTGCACCGCAGGCCCGCCGAGCTCGTAGCGAAAGACGTGCGCCATCTCCTCGGCGAGCACCTCGTCGCCCGGCTCGGTCAGCGTGCGGAGGGCGATCTGGTTCGCCATCGTGGCCGTTGGGAGAAAGACCGCCTCCTCGTGGCCGAGGAGATCCGCGGCGCGCTCCTCGAGCGCGATCACGGTCGGATCCTCGCGCTTCTGCTCGTCGCCGACTTCGGCCTCGGCGATGGCGCGCCGCATCTCAGGCGTGGGCTGGGTCAGCGTGTCGGAGCGGAGATCGATCACGGTGCTCAACGGTAGCTAAGCGAAAAACGTGTCGTCATCCGAGTACGGCGGGGCGCAGCAGCACAGAAACCGTGCACCCTCGGATCCTGCCGTGATCTCGTGCCAGGCGCCCGGAGGGATGAGGATCGAATCGCCGGCGCCGACCTCGCGCGACTCGCCCTCGACCTCCATCTCGCCGCTGCCTTCGAGGAAGACGTAGATCTCCTCGGAGCCCGCGTGGTAGTGGCGCTGCGTCGACTGACCTGCTCCGAGGCTCGCCTCGGCGAGACTCTGATTCGCAGCGCCGCCGAACGCTGCGTCGAGCAGCACCCGGATGGTGGAGCCGTCGAGGGTCGTGAACGCCTCGGCGTCCTCGCGGGAACGAACCTCCATCGTCAGCTCGGGCGCTTCTTGTCGAGCTTGTCGAAGGTGCGCTTGAGCCACCCGCCGCGGTCGAACCGCTCCTCGAGAGCCGCGTTTTTCGCCACGTAGTTGCGCGAACGCTCGAGCAGGATCGCCCGAAGATCCTCCTGCTCCTCCGGGCCCAGCTCCTCGGAGAAATCGGCGATCGCGGCGGCGAATGCGTCGCCGTCGTAGCGCTCGCGGAGCACGTTGACGCGGTCCTCGAGGTCGCTGCGAGACCAGACGCGCTCGCTCATGCGCCCTTCTGCGCCTCGACCGTCTCGCCCTCGGCCGGCTCGCCGCGAAGATCGGGGTGCTGGTCGAATCCGTATTTCACGATCGCCCGCTTCGCCGCCTTCACCTCGTCGAGGCGTCGGACCGGCCGGCGGTGAGGCGCCTCCTTCAGCATCTCGGGGTCGCTCGCCGCCTCCTGGGCGATCTTCTCCATGGCGTCGCAGAAGGCGTCGAGCGTCTCCTTCGGCTCGGTCTCGGTGGGCTCGATCATGAGCGCCTCGGGGACGATGAGCGGGAAGTAGATCGTCGGCGGGTGGAAGCCGTAGTCCATGAGCCGCTTCGCCACGTCGAGCGCGTTCACGCCGTAGTCGCGCTTGAGGTTCCGCGCCGACAGCACGAATTCGTGCATGCAGAGCCGCTCGAAGGGAAGGTCGTAAGTGCCCTTGAGGCGGCTGAGCATGTAGTTCGCGTTGAGCACCGCGACCTCGGACATGCGACGGAGCTCCGGCCCGTAGGCGCGGATGAAGGCATACGACCGGACGAAGACGCCGAACGGGCCCGTGTACCCACGCACTTTCCCGATCGATTTCGGCCGGTTGTAGTCGAGCCGGAACTCTTCGCCGTCCCGCGTGACGGTCGGTGCCGGCAGGAAGGGCTCGAGGATGTCGCGCACCGCGACCGGCCCGCCGCCCGGACCGCCGCCACCGTGCGGCTGCGAGAACGTCTTGTGCAGATTGATGTGGACGATGTCGAAGCCCATGTCGCCAGGCCGCGAGATCCCGCAGACGGCGTTCAGGTTCGCGCCGTCGTAGTAAAGGAGTGCGCCGGCTTCGTGGAAGATCTCCGCGACTTCTTCGATGTGCTCGTCGAAGAGCCCGAGCGTCGAGGGGTTGGTCAGCATGAGGCCGGCCGTCTCCTCGCTCACCTTCGCGCGCAGATCGTCGAGGTCGAGGTTCCCGCGCGCATCGGTCTCGACCTTCTGGAGCTGGAACCCCGCCATGGTCACGCTCGCAGGGTTCGTTCCGTGCGCTGTGTCGGCCGTGATCACGACCTTGCGCTGCTCGGCCTCGCCGCGGTCTGCGAAATACGCGCGCATGAGCATCAGCCCGGTGAGCTCCCCCTGTGACCCTGCGGCCGGCTGAAGCGACACGGCATGGAGCCCGCACACCTCGGCGAGGATCTCCTGGAGCCGCCACATGAGCTCGAGCGCGCCCTGGGCCCCGTCCTCCTCCTGGAGCGGATGCAGGTCGCGGAAGCCCGGCAGCGCGACCACGCGCTCGTTCACGCGCGGGTTGTGCTTCATCGTGCACGACCCGAGCGGGTAAAAGCCCGTGTCGACGCCGAAGGTCCGGTCGGCGAGGGCGGTGAAGTGTCGCACGATCTCCGGCTCCGCGAGCTCGGGAAGACGCGGCGGCTCGGTGCGCCGGAGCTCCTCCGGCACCTCCGCGAACGGGAGGTCGTAGCTCGGGAGCGTGCCTGCCCGGCGGTCCTTCTGCGACTTCTCGAAGATGAGCTTCACGCGGCGAGCACCTCCGCGAGCCGGTCGATATCGGCGGGCGAGCGCTTCTCCGTCACGCAGACCAGAAGTGCGTCCTCCATCCCCGCGTAGTCCCGCTTGAGCGCGTACCCCGGGTGAACGCCCTGCTCGCGCGCGGCGCAGATCGCCTCTTCGGCCGGCCGTCCGGCGCGCACGGCAAACTCCTTGAACGTTGTCCGCTCAGGAAACACCAGTGGGAGCCCGAGTCGATCCTTCGCGTACGCCGCGAGGCCCATGCAGGTCTCCCCCAGCTCATGCAGTCCCTGCGGGCCCAGCCACGAGAGGTGCGCCAGCCCGGCGAGGGCGAGGAGCGTCTGGTTGGTCGTGATGTTGGAGGTCGCCTTCTCGCGGCGGATGTGCTGCTCGCGGGTCTGCAGGGTGAGGACATAGCCGCGTTCACCCGCGGTATCGGTCGTCTCGCCGACGATGCGGCCCGGCATGCGCCTGATGTAGTCGGAGCGCATGGCGATGAACCCGTAGTGCGGCCCGCCGTACGACTGGTAGTTGCCGGCGCCCTGGCCCTCTCCGATTGCGATCGCGCAGCCGTAGCGGCCCGGCGCCTCGAGCACTCCCAGCGAGACCGGGTCGACGTGCGCTACGGGAAGCGCCTCGGCCTCGCTCGCGGCGGCAGCGAGCTCCGGAGCCGGCTCGAGGCAGCCGAAGAAGTTCGGCTGCTGGAAGATGACGCAGGCGGCGTTCTCGGCGGCCTTGCGGACGTCGTCCGGGTCGGTGATGCCGTCCGTATGCGGAACCTCGACGACCTCGAGCCCGAACCCGGGCGCGTACGTCTTCACGACCTGTCGCACCTGTGGGTTAAGGGTCTCCGCGAGGACGACCTTCGTCCGGCCCGTAGCATGCTTGGCGACGTAGCAGGCGTCGGCGGCGACGGTCGTGCCGTCGTAGCCCGAAGCGTTGGAGACGTCCATGCCGGTGAGCTCGCAGATGGCGGTCTGGTACTCGAAGATCGCCTGGAGGACACCCTGGCTCATCTCCGGCTGGTACGGCGTGTACGCGGTGAGGAACTCGCCGCGGGCGAGGATCGCATCCACGATCGCGGGCACGTAGTGGTCGTAGATCCCGGCGCCGAGGAACGAAAGCTCCCGCCCGGTGTGGACGTTCCTTCCAGCCAGCTCCTCGAAGTGGGAGACGAGCTCCGGCTCGGAGAGCGCAGGCTCGAGGTCGAGCGGCCGGTCGAAGCGGACTCTCTCGGGGATGTCCTGGAAGAGCTCGTCGATGGACGAGACCCCGATTGCGGCAAGCATCGCCTCCTGGTCGGAGTCCGTGACGGAGAGGTAGCGCAATAGCTACTGCTCTTCGAGAAGGGCCTTGTACGCGGCGACGTCGAGAAGCCCGTCGGCCTCCGCCGGCTCGCTGAGGCGGATCTTGATGAGCCACCCCTCCCCGTACGGGTCGTCGTTCACCTTCTCCGGCTCATCGATGACGACCTGGTTCACCTCGACGACCTCGCCGGAGAGCGGCGAGATGAGATCCGAGACCGCCTTGACGGATTCGACCTCGCCGTAGCTCTCGTCCGCCGCGACCGAAGCGCCGGCCTCCGGCGGTTCGAAATGCACAAGCTCGCCGAGGGCGTCCTGCGCGTACCACGTGATCCCGACGGTCGCCGTGTCGCCGTCGACCCGCGCCCAATCGTGCTCGCGGTGATACCTCAGGTCTTCCGGATACGACTCGTCGGCAGCCACTTACTCCTCCCGTTTGTAGATCGGCTTCTTCACGATATGAGCAGCGCGGGGCCTCCCGCGGAGGTCGACGGTCACCTTCGTGTCAGGCGCGGCCAGACCGGCATCGACATAGGCGAGCCCGATGCCCCGGTCGAGCATCGGAGAGAGCGAGCCGGAGGTGACCGTGCCGCCCTCCTCGATCGCCATTCCCTGCCGGGGGATCCCCTTGTCGTCCATGACGAGGGCCACGAGCTTCTCGGTCGTTCCCTCCTCCTTCTGCCGGCGCAGCACGTCGACACCGGCGAACTCCTTGTCGAGCGCGCAGGCCCAGCCGAGGCCGGCTTCGATCGGCGTGCGCTCCGGGCTGATGTCGTTCCCGTGCAGCGGGTAGCAAACCTCCAGCCTGAGCGTGTCGCGCGCGCCGAGGCCACAGGGCACGATGCCTGCGTCGAGGATGGCGTCCCAGAGGCGAACGGCTTCATCGGGCGCGCAGCCGAGTTCGCAGCCGCGCTCGCCGGTGTACCCGGTCCCGGCGATGAGGCACCGGACGCCCAGGACGCGATCGTCGCGCCACGTGAACGGCTCCACCTCGATCCCGAGTCGGCTCAGGGCCTCCGGCCCCTGCACGGCGAGCAGCGCCCAGTCGGCGGATACGTCGTCGGTCTCGGAAAGGACCGCGTGGTCAGGCTCCACGTTCGACGCGTTCACGACGAGGAGGAATTGGTCCTGGCCGCGCCGGTAGACGATCAGGTCGTCCACGATCCCGCCCTGCTCGTTTGTCAGCAGCGTGTACTGCGCATCGCCGTCCGCCGCCTTGTCGAGGTCGTTCGAGAGCCGCGCCTGCAGGTAGTCGCGCGCGCCGTCCCCGGCGATCCGCAACTGCCCCATGTGCGAGACGTCGAAGACTCCCGCCGAGGTCCGCACCGCACGGTGCTCGCCCACGATGGACGTGTACTGCACCGGCATCTCCCAGCCGGCAAAGGGAACGAGACGCGCGCCGAGAGCGGCGTGGCGCTCGTACAGAGGCGTGCGCCGGAGCGTCTGCACCGGAGCGGATCCTATCGCTAACCGACCGGGCTGAAGCGGGCCGTGAAGTGGCGCAGCACGGGCGCTTCAGCGGTCATCTCGAGGCCGCGCACCGCGCCCGGGTCGGCGACGATCTCGGCCGCCGCGTCTCCTGCCTGCTCGAGTTGGCGCGAGCTGTAGACACGACGGGGCACGGCGAGGCGGACGAGCTCGAGCGGAGGCACGCGATTCTCTCCGGTGGCCGGGTCGCGGCCCGCCATCACGGATCCGATCTCCACGCCACGCACGCCGCCGGCGAGATAGAGCGCGCCGGTGAGTGCCTGGGCGGGGAACTGCGCCGTCGGAATGTCGGGGAGCATGCGGCCTGCGTTCAGATAGACCGCGTGGCCGCCCACCGGTCTGAGGATCGCGGCGCCCTGCTCCTGCAGCACGGCCCCCAGGTAGGCGACCTGCTCGATGCGGTGGCGGAGATAGTCCTCCCCGAGCACCTCTCTGAGTCCGACTGCGATCGCCTCGAGGTCGCGGCCCGCGAGACCGCCGTAGGTCGGAAAGCCCTCGAAGACGATCCCGCGCGCCTGCAGCCGCTCGAAGAAGACCTCGTCCTCGCGGATGGCGACGAAGCCGCCGATGTTCGCGATCGCGTCCTTCTTCGCGCTCATGAGCACGCCGTCGGCCTCGGAGAGCATCTCGCGGACGATGTCCGGAAGAGCCTTGTCCGCGTAGCCCTCCTCGCGCTCGCGGATGAACCAGGCGTTCTCGGCGAAGCGCGCGATGTCGAGGACGAGCTTCTTCGAGTGCTCGCGCGCGAGCCGGGCGACCTCCTTCGTGTTCGCCATGGAGACCGGCTGCCCGCCGCCGGTGTTGTTGGTCAGCGTCAGCATCACGATGGAGACGCGCTCGCCGTCCTCTCCGCCGAGGAGCTCCGCGAGGCGATCGGTGTCCATGTCGCCCTTGAAGGGCAGGTCGACGTCGGGGTCGAGTGCGGCGGCGACGGGGAGGTCGAGGGCGATGCCTTCTCTGACCTCGATGTGCGCGCGCGTCGTGTCGAAGTGCGCGTTCGAGGGGACGATCTCCCCCGGGTCGATCACGGCGCCGAAGAAGACGCTCTCCGCTCCGCGCCCCTGATGCGCGGGCACGACGAGCGGGAAGCCGAGGACGTCGTTGACCGCTTCCCGGAAGCGGTCGAAGCTTCGCGAGCCGGCATACGACTCGTCCCCCTGGATGAGGGCCGCCCATTGCGCCTGGCTCATCGCGCCGGTTCCGGAGTCGGTCAGGAGGTCGAGCTCGACGTCCCTCGCGGCGAGGCGGAACACGTTCCATCCGGCGGCATCGAGCGCGCGCTCACGCTCCGAGCGCGTGGTCGAGCGGATGGGCTCGACCATCTTGATCCGAAACGGCTCGCGTGGCGGTCGCATCGACCGCCGAGCGTATGGCAGGTGCTACCGGCGGCGCAGGAAGGACGGCACTTCGAGCACGTCAGCGGGGACGTCGAAGCCGCCGCTCACAGGCTCGCGCTCGCGATCGAGCTCGAGATCCTCGCGCTCGCGCCGGTCACGGCGGAGCGCCCGGTCGAAACCCGTCGCGATCACCGTGACGCGCACCTTCCCGTGCATGCCCTCGTCGATCACGGCGCCGAAGATCACGTTCGCGTTCAGATCGGCCGCGCCCGTGACGACCTCGGCTGCCTCGTTCACCTCGAAGAGGCCGAGATCGGATCCGCCCGTGATGTTCAGCAGGATCCCGGTTGCGCCTTCGACCGAGGCCTCGAGGAGCGGCGACGACACCGCGGCACGCGCAGCTTCCGCGGCGCGATTTTCGCCCTCAGCCTCGCCGATACCCATGAGGGCCGACCCGGCGTCGGTCATGATCGTCCGCACGTCGGCGAAATCGAGGTTGACGAGCCCGGGGACTGTGATCAGGTCCGTGATGCCCTGGACGCCCTGCCTGAGGACCTCATCGGCCATGCGGAAGGCCTCGACGACCGACGTCCGCTTCTCGACGACCTGCAGAAGCCGGTCGTTCGGGATGATGATCAGCGTGTCGACCTTCTCGCGCAGGTTCGCGATTCCGTTCTGAGCCTGCTCGGCGCGCTTGCGGCCTTCGAAGTTGAACGGCCGCGTGACGACGCCGACCGTCAGCGCCTTCAGGTCCTCGCGCGCGATCTCCGCGATCACCGGAGCGGCGCCCGTGCCGGTGCCGCCGCCCTCGCCCGCGGTGATGAAGACCATGTCCGCGCCCTTCAGCGCTTCCTTGATCTCGTCCTTCGATTCGAGCGCGGCTTCCTCGCCCACCTGGGGATCGGCGCCGGCGCCGAGCCCGCGGGTGCGGTGGGTACCGATGTGGAGCTTCTGCTCCGCCTCCGACATGAGCAGCGCCTGCGCGTCGGTGTTCACGGCGACGAACTCGCAACCGCGCAAACCTGCCTCGATCATCCTGTTCACGGCGTTGGTTCCGCCGCCGCCGGCACCCACGACCTTGATGACGGCGAGATAGCTCCCGGACTGGTCTCTCACCTTGAATTCCTCTCCTCGTTCCTCAAGCTCATGTTGAGCGTGCGCCTGAGAGTACGTCCGCTTCCGGAGGATGTCAAACGGGTATTTGCAGGGAAGAAGGGCCTAAACCCTAACCCTCAACCTGAGACTAGAGGGTTGCTCGACGCGACCGGGCGATCGGGGAGCGTAACGTCCAGGTAGCTGAGAGCAGCGCGTTCGTCGGCGCCGAGCTTGCGCAGGACGAGTGCGGCGACTCGCAGCTTCGTCCCCACATTGTCGGGCTCGCCGACTAGCAGGAGCGGCCGCGTTCCCGCCTCGCCGGCGAGTACGAGGGTCAGCTCGCCGTCCTCCAAGCGCGCCGAGTGGATCGGAAGCGGCATGCGCTTGGGCGCCTCCGCCAGGGCCGCGAGGATGGTCTTCGTCCCCGCGTCTGAGACGAACTGGCCGGCGGTCAGCGGCGCCTCCGGCAGGTAGCGAAGACGTGGAAGATCGGCCGCCTCGACGGCGCTCGTCGGGCCGATCACCCGACCGCGCACGGACACGATCCACAGGTTTGACGCCTGGTCGACGACTGCTACCGGCTGCTCCGGGACGACCACGAGGCGAAGGGTGTGCGGGAACGCGCGGTCGTACGACACCGACCGCACCGAGGGAAGCGCCTCGAGCCGGCGCACCACCGCGTCGCCGTCGAGCGAGACGAGGCTCGTCCCACGCGTCTCTTCGACCGACCGCAAGACCGCCTGGCGCACCTTCGGAGGCGCGCCCTGGATTTCCACGGTGCGAAGCGCGAAGACCGGTGTCTCCCTCGCGCCCACGTACAGGAGCCCGAGCGCGGCGAGGATGCTGACGCCGATCAGGACGGCGCGGCGCCACGCGCCCCGAAGAGCGGGAACGCCGTGTGGGCGCGCGAGTGCAAGAGCCGGTTGCCGGGCCACACCCGACAGTTCGTCGCCGCGGCGTGCCGTCCTACCCGAGCGCCGGGATCTCGATCGCCCCGAGCAGCTGCACCTCGGGCTCGAGCGTGACGCCGAACTGCTCGCGGGCGCGCCGCCGGGCCTCGGCGATCAGCGCAACCGCATCGGCCGATCTGGCGTCGCCCGCGTTCTCGATGAAGTTCGCGTGCTTGGGCGAGATCTGCGCGCCGCCGATCGCGAATCCGCGCAGCCCGCACGCCTCGAGCATCCGCCCCGCGGTCAGCTCGTGATCCGGGTTCTTGAACACGCTGCCGAATGTGCGCTTGTTCGTCGGCTGCGCGTCTTTCCGCTGCTTCTGCATTCTCGCGACGATCTCCTTGATCTCCGCGACCGGCCTCTCCACCCCATGGAACTCGGCGGCGGCGACCACCTGACCCGGGTCGAGCGCGGAGCGCCGATAGCTGAGGCCCAGCTCCTCGGGCGAGCGCCAGTGGGCCCCGTCCGCGTCGGCTACCTGCGCGCGCACGAGCACCGACGCGATGTCGCCGCCGTAGGCGCCGGCGTTCATCTTCACGCCGCCTCCGACAGTTCCGGGGATGGCACAGACGAACTCCAACCCGCCGAGCTCGGCCGCCCTGGCACGATGAAGGCAGACGGCGAGCGGTGCACCGCCTCCGGCACGGAGAACACTGCCCTCGACCTCCGCGGACGCGAGCTCACCGCCGAGCTTGAGCACGAGGCCGGGATAGCCATCGTCAGCGGCCAGGAGATTCGATCCGAGCCCGACGGCGGCAACGGGAAGGTCTTCCGCGCGCGCCCAGGCGAGCATCTCGACGAGCTCGTCCACGGTTCCGGGGTTGCCCAACCGGTGCGCGGGCCCGCCGGTGCCGAGCGTCGTGTACTTCGAGAGCGGCACGCCTTCGTGGAGGTTCATTGCAGGCGCTCCTCGATGAGCGGGAGCGCCGAGTCCACATCCCCCGCCCCGACGGTGAGAACGAGGTCGCCCGGCCGGGCGAACGAGGCGACGAGTGCCGCCGCATCACGAAGCCCGGGCGCCCAGCCGACCCGCATCCCAGGCCTGTGCTCCGACAACCGGTCGACGACGAGCTTGCCGGTCACCCCGGGAAGCGCTTCCTCCCGCGCCGGGTAGATCTCGGTCACGCACGCGATGTCGGCGAGGGCGAGCGCAGCTGCCAGCTCGTCCGCCAGGTGAAGCGTGCGCGAATAGAGATGCGGCTGGAAGAGGACAAGGACACGGCCGCCGTCGACGAGGGAGCGCGCGGTCTCGAGCGTCGCAGCGATCTCCGCCGGATGGTGGCCGTAGTCGTCGTAGAGCCGAATGCCGTTCACGTCAGCGGCGAGATCGAAGCGGCGGTGCGCGCCGGCGAACTCGGCAAGCACGGGCTCCGCATCCGCCCGAGGTATGTCCACCGCCTCGAGGGCGGCGAGGGCGCAGGCGGCGTTCAGGCGGTTGTGCTCGCCCGGCACGGCCAGCTCGAACGCGACCGGTTCGAGGTCCCTCCCCCAGACGACGGTCTCGATCCCGCTCGTCCACGTATCGAAGGCGGCTTCGAGCTCCGCGTCGGAGCCGAAGGTCGTGTGGTGGTCGAGCTCGACGTTGGTCACGACGGCGACGGTGGCGGGCAGCGCGAAGACGCTCCGGTCCGATTCATCCCCCTCCACGACGAGCCACCCGCTGCCCGCGCGCGCATTCCCGCCCAGCTGCGGAATGTCGCCGCCGATGAGGAAGGACGGGTCCCGGCCCAGCCGGTCGAGGGCGAAGGCGATCATGGCGGTCGTCGTCGTCTTACCGTGTGCACCCGCGACCACGATCGAGTCGGCCAGGCCCACGAGCTCGGCGAGCAGGTCGGCGCGGCTCGCGCCCTCGACGCGCCCGGCGAACGCGGTCGAGACGAACGCCTCGGCGTCTTTCGGTGGTTCTGGAGGCCCTTCCGAGATCTCCACCGGGATTCCGGCGGCGCGCACGCCCTGGAGGTACGGGGTCTCGCGCCGGTCCCAGCCGCTCACGTCCGCGCCCCAGGCCTTGGCGAGGATTCCGTAGCCGCTCATCCCAGCGCCGCCGATCCCGGCCAGCCAGATCTTTCGGCCGCTAAGAGGCAAGGCGCAGGAGCTCCTTCGCAATGTCGTCCGCGGCGTTCCGGCGCGCGAGGGACTTCATCGCCGCTCCCATCTTCTGCAAGCGCTCCGTGTCCGCGAGCAGCTCGTCGACTTGGCGGCGCAGATCGAGCTCCGGCTCGGGGACGACGACAGCACCTCCGCCCCGCTCGAAGTAGCGCGCGTTCTCGGTCTGGTGGTCAGCCGTGGCGTGCGGGTAAGGGACGAGCAGCGCCGCCCGGCCCGCCGCGGCCACCTCCCAGACGGAGCCGCCCGCGCGCGCGACGACGAGGTCGGCGGCCGACAGCGCCGCGCCGAAGTCGTCCGTGAACGGAAGGAGACGGTAGTCGGTGCGCCCGACTCGCTCGGCCAGCGCCGGATAGTCGCGCTCGCCGGCCAGATGCAGCACGGCCGGGCCCGAGCTGCCGAATGCCTCGAGCGCGGCTTCGTTGAGCCGCTGCGCGCCCTGGCTCCCCCCGAAGACGAGGACGACCGGCCCTTCGCCCGGAAGCTCGAAGCGACGGCGGGCCTCGGCCGGATCACCGGGTTGCGAGCGGACGGGAATCGGCCGCCCGACGACCCGGTACTTCGGGGGCCCGTGGCCCTCGATCGGAAAGGAGAGGAACACAACCTTGGCGAACGGCGCCGCCAGGCGGTTGGCCAGTCCGAGACGGGCATCCGCTTCCGAAAGCGCGGCCGGAATCCGCATGGTGCCGGCAGCGAGAACCATCGGGCCGGCGACGTAGCCGCCTCCGCCGAGCACGACGTCGGGATGGCGGCGGCGCAGGATCCGGACACAGGCAGGCACCGACACGGCCGCGCGGCCGACCGCCTTCGCGAGCCGCACACTCAGCTCCCGCGGAAAGCCCTCGACCCCGAAGACGTCCAGCTCGTAGCCGGCGTCCCGCACCAGTCGCGAGTCGGCGTTCGACGCGAAGGTGACCTCCGCGCCGAGCTTCCTAAGCGACTCGGCGACGGCGAGTGCCGGCAGCACGTGTCCGGCGGTTCCGCCGGCCGCGATCAGGCACTTCGGTTTCCCGGACGACGGCATCGTTCGACGCGATGTTAAGGAGGATGCCCACGGCAGCGAGGCCCACTACGAGGCTCGACCCTCCGTAGGACACGAATGGAAGGGGGATTCCGGTCAGCGGGGCGATCCCCATGACCGCGCTCACGTTCACTGCGGCCTGCCCGCAGATGAGCGCCGTGATCCCGACCGCGAGGCGCTTCCCGAAGGGGTCGCGGCAGTTGAGCGCGATGTTGAAGCCCGCGTACGCGAAGACCGCGAATGCGGCGATGACGGCCATGACGCCGATGAGACCGAGCTCCTCGCCGATGATGGCGAAAATCATGTCCGTGGACGCCTCGGGCAGGTAGTAGATCTTCTGCACGCTCTCCCCGAGGCCGACGCCGAAGAAGCCGCCCGAGCCGAGCGCGATCATCGACTGCACCGCCTGGAAGCCGGCGCCCTGCGGATCGTGCCAGGGGTCGAGGAAGCTGAAGATGCGCTCCCGGCGGTACGGCTCGAACCAGATGGCGAGGAGGACGACACTCGTCGCGATGCCCGCTGCCGACGCGAGAAGGCGCAGGCGCGTCCCCGAGACGACGAGAATCGCGGAGACCATGATCGCGATCGCGATCGCGGTGCCGAGGTCCGGCTCGATCAGGATCAGCGCACACGCGAGGCCGACGACGACGCCGATCGGCTTGGCGAGCTCGCCGAGGGTGCGCGGCGCGGGCTTGCGCGCGAGGAGCGCGGCGGTCCAGAGCGCGAGCACGAGCTTGGCGAGCTCGGACGGCTGGAAGTTCATGAAGCCGACGGGGATCCAGCGGCGCGCGCCGTTGACGGCTGTCCCGATCGCGAGCACCGCCACGAGCAGGAAGAAGGTGACCGCGAGCAGAGGCTGCGTGGCGTGACGCAGCCGGTGGAAGTCGAAGCGCGAGAGGACGACGAGCGCGACGAGGCCCATGAGGGCGTAGATCGCCTGGCGCTTCAGGTAGTAGGAGGGCGCGTCGGAGGAGAGCAGTGCGCGCGCCGAGCTGGCGCTGTAGACCATCACGAGCCCGAAGGCGACGAGGCCCAGCGTGACCAGCACCAGGAGGTGGTACTCGAGGTGGTTGCCGCCGGGCCGCTTCACAGCGCCTCGACGAGCTCGCGGAAGCGGTCTCCGCGTTCCTCGAAGTCGCGGAACTGGTCGTAGCTCGCGCACGCGGGCGACAGGAGAACGACCTCTCCGGGCTCCGCGTCGCGGAACGCGTCCTGCACGGCGCTGGGCAGGTCGCGGGAATACGTGAAGCGGACACCTGCGGCCGCGAGCGCCTCGGCGATCTCGTCGGCCGAATCGCCGATCAGATACGCCTGCGCCACGCCCGACCCGGCGGCCCGCTTTGCAAGCCGCTCGAACGGAATCCCCTTGCGGCTGCCGCCGAGGATGAGGCGGATTCCGGGGGGATACGCCGAGAGCGCCCGCTCGGCCGCCTCCGGGTTCGTCGCCTTGGAGTCGTTCACGAAGCGCACGCCGTTCACCTCGCGAACGAGCTCGAGGCGGTGCGGGACTCCCGCGAACGAGGAGAGGCCGGCGGCGATGGCCTCGTCCGAGATCCCGGCCGCGCGCGCAGCGGCGGTGGCAGCGGCCGCGTTCTCGCGGTTGTGCTCGCCCGGAATGGCGGGCTCGGCCGGCAGCTCGTCCTCGAAGGAAAACTCGATGCGCCGGCCTTCGCCGGGGACAGAATCGAACCCGCGCGGGACGATGGCCACGTCGTCGGTGGTCTGGTTCTCGAAGATGCGGAGCTTGGCGGCGCGGTAGTCCTCGAAGCTCTCGTGCCGGTCGAGGTGGTCCGGGGCGAGGTTGAGGAGCACGGCGACGCGAGGGCGAAAGGTGTGGATGTCCTCGAGCTGGAAGCTCGAGAGCTCGCAGACGATCCAGGCTTCCTCGCCGAGCGCGCCGTCCAGCCCGGAGAGCGGGCGGCCGACGTTCCCGGCCACGGAGACGTCCTTCCCGGCAGCGCGGAAGATGACTCCGAGAAGCTCGCTGGTTGTCGTCTTGCCGTTCGTCCCGGTGACGCCCACGATCGGGTTGGCGAGAACCCGGTAACCGAGCTCGACCTCGCTCCAGATGGTGAGCCCACGCTCTCGCGCAGCGGTCGCCAGGGGAGCCGCCGGAGGTACGCCTGGGCTTTTCACGAGCAGGTCCACGCCGTCGAGAAGCTCGGGGTCGTCCGTGCCGAGGACGACTTCGACGCCTGCTTCGCGAAGCCTCCCCGCCTCGACATCCTCCCGCCGGTCGACGCCGACGACCGCCACTCCGCGCCGCTGGAGCGCGAGCGCCGCGGCCTCGCCCGAACGGGCCAGGCCAAGGACGAGCGCCTTGTCAGGAAGCCAAGTTATTGAAGTTCGAGAAGTAGGCGTAGTAGAGGACGAACCCGCAGGCGCAGAGGATCGCCGTCGCGATCCAGAAGCGCACCATGATCCTGGTCTCGGACCAGGCTTTCATCTCGAAATGGTGGTGGAGCGGCGCCATCAAGAAGATGCGTCGCCCGAACCACTTGTAGGTGAGGACCTGGAGGATGACCGAGAGGGCCTCGACGAGGAAAATGCCGCCGATCAGGAGGAGGAGCAGCTCGGTCTTCGTCATGATCGCGAAGGCCGCGAGCGCGCCGCCCAGCCCCATTGAGCCGGTGTCTCCCATGAAGACCTGGGCCGGGAAGGCGTTGTACCAGAGGAATCCGATCGAGGCACCGATCAGGCTCGCGCCGAGGATCGCGAGGTCGAGATCGATGGGATCGGCCGGAGCGCCGCGCCGCACCGCGGTCAGTGCCGCGACGAGACTCATCGCCGTGTACGTGAGGATCGCGATCGTGGTCGTTCCCGCCGCGAGCCCGTCGATCCCGTCCGTGAGGTTCACTCCGTTCGCCGCCCCCGCGATGATGAAGAACGCGAGCACGTACCAGGCGTAGGACAGAGGCACGTCCACGTCGATCAACGGCACGTAGACCGAGGTCGAGAAACCGCGGTCGGAGACGACGAGCCCGACGATGACCGTGATCCCGGCGAGCCAGACGAGCTTCCAGCGCCCGGCGAGGCCCAGGGAGCGGCGGCGGGCGATCTTCGTCCAGTCGTCGACGAACCCGATCGCCGCACAGCCGAGAGTGACGAAGAAGGCCGTCAGGGCCGGCAGCGTGTGCTTCGAGAAGGCCAGGAACGGGATGGCCATCGCGAGCATGATCAGGAGGCCGCCCATCGCCGGCGTGCCGCGCTTCACGACGTGTCCCTGCGGCCCCTCCTCCCTGATCTGCTGGCCGAACTCGTTTCGGCGCAGGAAATCGATGAACTTGGGGCCCGCGACGATCGAGATGACCATCGAGATGAGCCCCGCGAGAAGGACCTGAACCACGCGCGGAGACTAACTTTGGGCCGGGACGACGGCGACGGCTTCGCCGATCGCCTCGAGCCCCATCGAGCGTGAGCCCTTGACGAGGACACAGTCCCCCGGCTGCAGCAGCTGCCGCAGCGTGGTGAGCCCGGCCTCGACCGTCGGAGCCCAGCGCACCGTCGGCACCCCCCGCGCTCCTTCGGCGTAGCCGCGGGCGAGCGGTCCGACCGCGACGAGCACGTCCACCCGCGCACGGGCCGCGGCGGCTCCGACCTCCCGGTGATACGACGCCGCTCCGGGCCCGAGCTCGGCCATGTCGCCGAGGACCGCCACCTTCCGGTGGTCACCCGCCCGCTCGGCCAAATGCTCGAGCGCCGCGGCCATGGAGAGCGGGTTCGCGTTGTAGCAGTCGTTGATGAGCACGCCGCCGTCCGGGAGTGGCACCTCCTCCCCGCGCAGGCGGGAGAGCTGGACGTGGCGCGCCCCGCGCCCGGCCTTTCCGAGGGGCAAGCCGAGCGCGTGGTAGGCGGCGAGCGCCGCGAGCGCATTTGTCGCGTTGTAGCGGGATGAAAAGCTGAACTCCAAAGTCAGCGGCCGCCCGAACGCCGTCACCTTGAGGCGTGCCTGCCCGTCGTGCGCGGAGAAGTACGTGAGCGAGACGTCGCCGCCCTCTCCGAAGCGGTAGGTCTCGATGTCGGTCCGGGTCAGGTACGGCTCGAGGTAGGGCTGCTTGGCCGGCACGACGGCGGTTCCGCCCGGCGGCAGCGCCTCGATCAGCTCCGCCTTCGCCTCTGCGACGCGTTCGACCGAGCCAAGAAGCTCGAGGTGGACCGGCCCGACGGCCGTGATGGTCCCGACGTCCGGCCGGGCGATCTCGCAGAGCTCGGTGATCTGGCCAAGGCCGCGCATGCCCATCTCGACGACGGCGACCTCCGTGTCCGGCTCGAGCTTGCACAGCGTGAGCGGCAGGCCGACCTCGTTGTTCTGACTCCCTTCGGCCGCGACCGTCCGCGCGTGGGGCCTGCAAAGCGCGGCGAGGATGTCCTTGGTCGATGTCTTGGCGGTCGACCCCGTGATGGCAACGACCTTTGCGCTGCTCCGTGCGCGGACCTCGCGAGCGACCCCGGCCAGTGCCATGAAGGCGTCCTCGGGAAGGAGGGCAGCCGCGGCGCCCGCTGCGAGCGCCTCATCCGCAAAGTCGACGCCGCGGCCGACCGCGACGAACAGATCCCCCGGCTCGACGCGCCTCGAGTCGATGGTCACGCCGGTGACCGTGTCGGCTGTGCCCGGTCTCAGCTCGCCCTCGGCGAGGCGGCCGATCTCCTCGACGCCGAGCGGGATCATGCGCTCGCCGCCAACCGGCGCAGCCTCTCTCGGGCGACCTCGCGGTCGTCAAAGGGGACGATCCGGTCTGCGAACTCCTGCCCTTGCTCGTGACCCTTCCCGGCGATGACGACAACGTCCCCCTCCCCGGCCCGCTCGAGGGCCCAGGCGATCGCCGCCTCGCGGTCCGGCTCGACCTGGGGCTCGCCGGGCATC
This sequence comes from Gaiellaceae bacterium, assembly GCA_035273885.1. Taxonomy (GTDB): domain Bacteria; phylum Actinomycetota; class Thermoleophilia; order Gaiellales; family Gaiellaceae; genus DATEOR01. The sequence goes on along the minus strand of DATEOR010000001.1, from coordinate 780 downwards.
CCGCCGAGGATCTCGTCGATGATCGCCCGCGGATCCTCGCTGCGGGGGTTGTCGGACGTGACGATCGCCGTATCCGCGAGGCGAGCGACGACGTCGCCCATGAGGGGCCGCTTGCTCCTGTCGCGGTCGCCGCCGCAGCCGAAGACGCAGACGAGGCGCCCGGCGGTGATCTCACGCGCCTCCGCGAGGACGTTCTCGAGCGCCTCGGGCGTGTGCGCGTAGTCCACGAGGACGGTGAACGGCTGGCCCTCGTCCACAGCCTCGAAGCGGCCGGGGACGCCGGTGACGTGCTCGATACCGCGGGCAATCGCGTCCGGCGCGATCCCGAGAACGCCCGCCGCGCGCGCGGCTCCGAGGACGTTCTCGACGTTGAAGCGGCCGCGCAGCTTCGTGTCGATTGCGATCCCGTCGACGCTGAAGCGCGCGCCGCCCCCGGTGAGCTCGAGGCCGACGGCGTCGGCCACCTCGAAGGCAACCGGCTCGTCCCCCATGGCGCGAAGCTCCCCGGCGAGCCGGCGTCCGTGCGCGTCGCCGACGTTCACCACCGCGCGGGGCCTGCGCCCGTCCACATCAGGCTCCGTGAAGAGCCGCCGTTTCGCGTCGTAGTAGTCCTCGAGGGTGCCGTGGAAGTCGAGGTGGTCCTGGCTCAGGTTCGTGAACACGAGGACCGCGAAACGGATGCCGAGCAGGCGCTTCAGCGCCGAGCCGTGCGAGGTCGCCTCCATCGCTGCGCTTCGATCGCCGGCGTCGAGCATCTCGCGGAACAGATGCTGGACGTCG